>JBCBDL010000004.1:0-80882 GCA_038529695.1 Pseudomonadota bacterium
AAAACCTCAAGATAGGCGCGCACAGGTTGATCAATATCAGGATGATCCAAATACGTGATTTGCCAGCCGATATCGGCATAAAGCCCGTGATAGCCTGCGATAGGGTCATACTCCGCATCGCGCAAAACGATCAGCTGCGCCTATCTTGAGGTTTTACGCGGGGGTGAGACGATCACGATTGCAGAATTCCTGCCGGAACGTCGTGCCGCCATTCTGGAGCTCGCTTGGGGGATTTCATTTGCGCTTATCCTGATCGTTCTACCGCTGGCACTGATCACCGGCTACTTCCTCAGCCGATCCGTGTTTAACCGGATCGAAGGGATCTCGCAGACGGCAGCCGCCGTGGCTGCGGGCCAGATGACCAGTCGCGTTCCGCAATCGGACAGATATGACGAGTTTGACCGGCTCGCCGGAGGTATCAATCAGATGCTCGACCGGCTTGCAGCGCTGAATGCGAATATCGAGGCCGTATCGGTTGGTGTCGCCCATGACCTGCGCACACCGCTGACAAATATTGGCGGGCGGCTGGAATTGATCAGTCGGGATCGCGCAAACCCGGACGCTGTTGAAAAGCATATCGAAGCGGCAGAAGGCTATCTGTCGCAGCTCTTGGGTATCTTCGACGCACTGTTGCGGCTGGGTGAGGTGGAAGCTGGGCGGCGCAAGGCAGCGTTTGATGTGGTTGATCTATCAGCGCTGGCGGCGGATATGGCAGAGGCCTATGCACCCATCTTTGAAGATGCCAACAAATCGTTTCAGGCCCATATCGATTCCGGTGCTCGGATTTCGGGCGATCGCGAATTGCTTGAGCAATTGGTGGCCAATCTATTGGAAAATGCTGTCGAACATGCGCGGGATGCAGCCCAAGTCGGCCTGTCCGTCCGCATCACGGCTGACACGGTGACGCTGGCCATATCAGATGATGGCCCAGGTATATCCCCCGCCAATCGTACGCGGATATTTGAACGGTTTTACCGCGCCGATGGCAGCCGTTCGACTCCGGGAAACGGGTTGGGGCTGAGCCTTGTCAAGGCGATTGCCGATTTGCACGGCGCAGACATCACGCTGGATGAAGACGCGCCGGGTGCCGTGTTCACGCTGGTTTTCTCGCGCCAGCACTAAAGATTACGAATTTGTATGAAAGCTGACACCGACATGTAACGGGTTTAAGCGGCGGGCCGGTGTTAGCATCGATGCGACCCTTATGAAGGAGGTTTGCCCCATGCTGCGCATAACACTCATCTCTGCCCTTACATTCTGTGCCAGCGACGTGATCGCTGGCCCCGATGCCATGACACCCGAAGAAGCACGCCATCTGATCAGCCGCACGGGCTTTGGCGCGTCGCCGGATGACATCGCGGCATTGACGGGGAAATCCTACGCCGACGGTGTCGACATCATCCTCGGCACGTTGCAAACGGAGCCCGTGACGCCGATGCCCTCTTGGGTCGATATGTGGCCTTATCCGCAGGAATTTGTCTGGCAACTTGGCCAAACCAAGACGGAACTCTTTTACACCAATCGCTGGCTTGAGATTGAAGAACTGAGCGCCTGGTGGATGGCCGAGATGATCAGTACCCCGTCACCACTCACCGAACGGCTGGTTCTGTTTTGGCACGATCATTTTGCGACCTCTTTCGAGGTAAGTGAGAACCCGCAGTGGATGGCTGCGCAAAACCGGTTTTTCCGGACACATGCGGCGGGAAACTTCGCCGATCTTGCCCATGGCATTCTGCAAGACCCAGCCATGCTGGACTATTTGAGCAACACATCGAATGTCGTAGATGCGCCAAACGAGAATCTGGGCCGCGAATTTCTGGAATTGTTTACGTTAGGCGAAAACCGGGGATACAATCAGGACGATGTACGCGCCGCGGCACGCGCGCTCACAGGGCACACGGTCGCTGAATATGGGGCACCGGTTTATGATTTTGACCCTGAATTGCACGATGATGGTCAAAAGACGCTGTTTGGGCAGTCTGGCTTGTTTGGTGCCGCCGATCTTGCGGATCTTAGCCTGAGCCATCCGGAATTCGGACCTTATGTAGTTGAGAAGCTGTGGCGGGAGTTCATATCAGATCATCCCGACCCGGATGAGGTTGAACGCCTTGTGGTCTTATGGCGTGCAAATGATCTGGAGCTGAAACCACTCTTGCACGGCCTGTTCATGACCGATGCCTTTTGGGACCGATCCAATCGTGGGCGGCTTATCAAAAGCCCGGTTGAGACATTGGTCGGGACAGTCCGGTCGCTGGGTCAACCTGTTGCGGATGCGCGCGATCTTGTTTGGAGTGCCAGCGACAACGGGCAAACCTTGTTTATGCCACCCAATGTGGGCGGTTGGCCGGATGGTGTCGGCTGGATCAATGATGCAAGTGCGTCCGGGCGCGCCACGGCGCTCACCTATCTGCTTGGTATGGATCAGGATTATTCCGATACCGGCATGTCCGTGATGGGTGGTGTCGCGGGGGAAGTCACCACTGCCTCGCCCGATGATCTGCGTATCGGTCAGACATTTGTTACTTATGTCGAAGATGAAGGGAACGAATTGGGTGCCGCCATCATCCTTTACGATGTGGGCTTTGCCGGTCAGGACTGGCGCTCACTCACGCTGTGGCTGGCGCATGACGCGGCCGAGGATTTCGTAGGGCTGTACATAAATACTGCTGATTGCGCACCGGACTGTCTGAAGACCGTACCGTCAGAGCCGGACGATCCCGATTGGGCCAAGTTCGAAAGCTGGGATGGGTTTCTGGATGCGCATGGGCCTATCGCACCCACTGACCGGGCGTTTCTCAGGGCCATAAACCAGCATTTGCCCGAACTTATCCGCACGACGGCAGATCACCGTGTCTGGCGGCCCGACCCTGATTATGACGAGGCGCCACCCGACATGTCGCGGCTGCTTGCCGCTGGGCAGATTTTGGCGCGCAAGTCTGATGACATGTTGGGGCAGGCCGATGTGGAGCTGGTTCTAGCCTTTAGTCATCCCAATGCGCTGGGGCTGACAGGCTTGAATGTGGTGGGCGATGTCGATGATATTGACGCCTATGTTGCGGCACGCGAGGAGGCCGCAGGTTTTCCGGCGGTCCCACCCGTGACATATGACACGGCCCGCGATTGGCTGAACGCGTTGCCGGGTGATGCCTTGGAAAGCAAACGCGCGACCCAGGCGCTTTTGGCGGTACCACGGCAAACCCAAGGGGTGCGGCACGAAATGGTCGTGCGCGATGTCGAGGCGCTGCTGCGCACCCTGATCCTGTCCCCTGAATACCAAGTCAATTAAGGAGCATGATGATGACCGATCTTTCCCTTTCACGCCGTCGTTTGCTGTCCGCCTTGGGCACGGGTGCTGCGGCGCTGCCCCTGTTGAGCCTGCCGGGCTTTGTGAAGGCGGCCGGGCAAAACATGCCTGCGGGCAATATTCTTGTTCTTGTGGAACTGGCAGGTGGGAATGACGGGCTGAACACTGTCGTGCCGGTCACGGATCCCCGGTATCGTCATCTGCGGCCCGAAATCGGCTTATCCGCTGCTGATATGATATCGCTGGATGCTGAAACCGGCCTGCACGCCGCCATGCGTTCTATGGCTGCGTTCTGGGATCAGGGCGAAATGCAAATCGTCGAAGGGGTCGGATATCCCAATCCGAACCGGTCGCATTTCCGGTCAATTGAAATCTGGAATGCGGGGCAGGGCGCCGACAGTACGGAACAACGCGGTTGGGTGTCCTCTGTTTTTGCCGGTACCACTGGCGAGGCCGACGCTAATGATGCCGCAGGCCTTGTGTTGGGTGGGGATATGGGCCCGCTTGACGGTGCGGGCCGCTTTTCCGCGATGCGCGATACGGACACGTTCTTTGAAACGCTCGACCATCTGCCTGGTATGCAACATGCTGTGCGACCGGCCCCAGCCCGGTCGCCGCTAGAGCATGTGCTGGCAACATATGACAGCGCCCAGGTGACCGGAGAGGCGATCCGCCGAAAGCTGGAAGCCAGCAAAGAGCGCCGGTGGCGTTTTCCGGAAAGCGCGCTGGGGGAGCAATTGCGCACCGCGGCCCGACTGCTGGATGCGGGCGTGCAAGTACCGGTGCTGAAGGTTGTGCAGGATGGCTATGATACGCATGACGCGCAGCCTGACACGCATGCTTACCTGCTGACTGACCTGTCCGAGGCCATTGATGCCTTTGCCAAGGCCATGCGGGATATTGGGCTCTGGAATCATATGACGATCGTGACCTATTCCGAATTTGGACGCACGGCGCGGGAAAACGCATCAGGCGGCACGGATCATGGCACGGCCGCGCCTGTTTTTGTCGTCGGCGGACAGGTTGCTGGCGGTTTGGGCGGGCAGCGACCCAGCCTGGAACAGCTCAAAGATGGGGAGATGATCTTTACCACCGACTATCGCAGTCTCTATGGTGCAATTCTTCAGGAATTGTGGGGCATTGCGCATGACGACTTTGGCAAGATCGGCCAGTCGCCACAGCTTTTACGGGTCTAGGTGCCTGAGCTCAGGCCTCTTGTGCCAAACGCTCTTCCAGAACATCAAAGGGCACGCCCGGCTCATCTTTGGCGCCGCGGATCACCAGTGATGTCTTGACCGAGGCCACATTGTCGGCACTGGTCAGTTCCTCGGTCAGGAAACGCTGGAACGTGCGCAGGTCGGGTGCCACGCATTTGAGAATGAAATCCACCTCGCCGTTCAGCATGTGGCATTCGCGCACAAGCGGCCAGCTTTTGCAGCGCTCTTCAAAAGCGGACAGGTCAACTTCGGCTTGGCTGACCAGGCCGACCATGGCAAAGACTTGGACTTCAAACCCTAGCTCGCGCGCATTGACATCGGCGTGGTAGCCAAGGATGAACCCTTGCTCTTCAAGCGTTCGGACGCGGCGCAGGCAAGGTGGTGCTGATATGCCAACACGTTTGGCCAGTTCCACATTGGTCATACGACCATCGGCCTGAAGTTCGGCTAAAATCATACGGTCGATTTCGTCTAGTTTGGTGCCTGGCATGCAACTTTCCCCGGTATTTTTGCAAATACTACGCAGAGTTCTTTGAGTGCGCAATATTGTTTCGTATCAGGGTAATATATGAACGCCGTTATTCTTTCGCAACCGAGACCGCGTTTTGGCGCGTGCTGTCGGATTCGCTGGTGAGAGGTGCGTTTCTGTCGAATGACGTACCGGTTGTGATCTCTTCCCAAACCTCTTCAAACGGGCCAAACAGTGCGGCACGCAAAGTGGGATAGGGCTGTGGGACACGCTCTCCATTTGCGTTGGCTATCCCAAATGTAAGATCTTCTTTGCCCTGCGGCACATAAAGCGTGCCAAACATCCAGTCCCATATGGCAAAAACCTCGCCAAAGTTTTTGTCATGATGTTTTGGATCGGATGAATGATGCACCTGATGTTGTGCGGGTGATATCAGGATGTGTTCCAACTTCGGCCCATAGCTCAGCCAGATGTGGCTATGCCGCAGATGCGCGCCGAAAAACACGTATGCGTTCCACGTCAGCACACCGACATAGACAGTCAGCGCTGTGATATTTCCAATGAGAGCAAACAGGACCAGAGCATGGATCACACCGCCCAGTACCGAGATCAGAACCACCTGCAGCGCGGAGTAGACGGGGTGCGCCCGCAGGAATGTAATCGGGGTCATGACCTCAGCCGAATGGTGCACAGCGTGGAAGGGCCACAAATACTTGTATTTATGGTGGATGAAGTGGTTGCAATACCGACAGAAGTCTTGTGACAAGACCAGAATGATGCCTGCCAGGATCGCTCTTGCGGTACCGTCCTCGTTTGAGACGTAGCCGGTCATGCGCACCAGATACGCATGTACTTCCAGTGTCACCAAAGGCAGGATGACGAGTGCGGCAATCGCACCTGTTGCAAGGAAAAATGTATTGAACGTCGCCAGTTTGATGTCCAACCAGGTTGAACTGTGGCGATAGATATATTTCGGAAACAGGAAGCTGAGAAACCGATCTTCGATACGACCGAACCTCCAGACCAACCAGGCGATCACAATCGTGGATGCAATATAGGTTGGCGATAACAGAAAATGCATAGCAAAAGTCTGCGAGATATCCGGGAATATCTTGTTAAACCAATCCATTAGGTTGAGCCTCTGTAACCTGGTGAAAATGCTAACGGCAGTTTTTGCCCAAAGTATGACCTTGCGACCCCGCCACGGACCCTTTTCGAGGTCGTATCACATGGCTATGTAGGGTCAAATCCTGCAAAGAGGCTGCCAATGTCGACAACCCGTCATACCAAAGTTCTGATTATCGGTTCCGGTCCTGCTGGTTACACCGCCGGTGTTTACGCTGCCCGTGCCATGCTGCATCCCGTTCTTGTGCAGGGAATTGAACCGGGCGGCCAGTTGACGACCACAACCGAAGTGGAAAACTGGCCCGGTGACACCGAGGTGCAGGGCCCTGATCTAATGGTCCGGATGGAAGCCCATGCCAAGGCGATGGGCTGTGACGTAGTCGGAGATATCATCACGTCGCTTGATCTGCAGAACCGGCCATTCACCGCACAATCAGATAGCGGCACTGTTTACACTGCGGACGCGGTTATTCTGTGTACCGGAGCCCGCGCAAAATGGTTGGGTTTACCGACCGAGGATAAGTTCAAAGGCTTCGGTGTCAGCGCATGTGCCACCTGTGATGGGTTTTTCTATCGCGGTCAGGAAATTGTCGTGGTCGGTGGCGGCAACACAGCTGTAGAAGAGGCGCTTTTCCTGACAAACTTTGCCTCCAAGGTGACGCTGGTGCATCGGCGGGACGAATTGCGCGCCGAAAAAATTCTGCAAAACCGATTGTTCAAGAACCCGAAGATCGAAACGCTCTGGTTTCACGAGGTGGATGAAGTGTTCGGCACGGACAGCCCCTTGGGCGTTGAAGGCGTGCGCGTCAAACACACAAAGACCGGGGAGATCACCGAAATCCCGGCCAAGGGTGTATTTATTGCCATCGGACATGCGCCAGCGACAGAATTGGTGAAGGATCAGCTTGAAACACATAATGGGGGCTATGTGGTGGTTGAACCCGGTACAACGCGTACAGCCATTCCTGGTGTCTTCGCTGCGGGTGATCTGACGGATCATGTTTATCGGCAAGCGGTTACAAGTGCGGGCATGGGCTGTATGGCAGCACTGGATGCGGAAAAGTACTTGGCAGAGCTTGAGGATGCGCCGGCGGCGGCAGCGGAATAACGTCCCATGTCAGAGCAATACGTTCTGACGCTGAACTGTATCTACTACCGTATGAAAGCGCTGTGCGAGGCGGCGGATATCTTGGAACCTGCACATGCTGCGGAAGGGCGGTCGCATCGCGAAGGGCAGCGTGCGCTTTATCTGTCCGCCACGCCTGGAGGCTGCGTAGTCGCCACGGCCCGCTACACTGATGACCAGACACCGGAACGCGGAATTTTTCCCTTGCGGGTCACAGATGCGCGGGTCGTCGATTTGCGCGACGAAGGAGCGACCGCAGCCTTTGAGATCGACACCACCCATCGCGCGATGGAGTGGCAAAGCGTGCGGGCACAGGGTCTGCACTCACCAACTTGGGACTTGGCGGATAGGGTGCGCGCACTCGGTCTTGACGGCATGCTCTATGCCTCGCGCACCGATCCGCAAAAGACGCATCTGACCCTGTTCCGTTGGAATGAAGACAACACTAAGGCGCAAGTCAGACAAGCGGGGCCACCCATTCTTTGTCAGAATGCCGGAGGATGATCTTCAAAGGATACCATTGTCTATTGATTTGTCCCTTCAATTGGGCCGCTTAGCAAATAGCCGTCTTTTTTCGAGATGATCGCTAGACATTCATTGCGCCGCAGGTCTATGAGCCAGCCGATAGGATATAGTCGATTTGAGTTGAGCATGGCCCAAGACCTCGCCCCGATCCCGGAACTTTATGTTTCTTATGACAGCGCCCAGAAGATGAAGCTGGAGGCGGCTGATCTGGTCAGCCATGATCTGACACCGCGCCAGATCTGCGATCTGGAGCTTTTGATGAATGGTGGGTTCAATCCGCTCAAAGGGTTCCTGTCGGAGGCGGATTACAACAGCGTTGTCGACACCATGCGTCTGGCTGACGGCACGCTGTGGCCCATGCCGATCACCTTGGATGTCAGCGCCGACTTTGCCGAGACGGTGGCGCTGGGTCAGGATATCGCGCTGCGGGATCAGGAAGGTGTCATTCTGGGGACGATGACGGTCACCGATAAGTGGACACCGAACAAGGCGCATGAGGCCGAACAGGTTTTTGGCGCAAATGACAGCGCCCATCCGGCGGTGAATTACCTGCATAACAGCGCCGGGGCGGTCTATTTGGGCGGTCCGGTGACCGGTATCCAGCAGCCTGTGCACTATGATTTCCGGGGGCGCCGCGATACGCCCAATGAACTCCGCGCCTATTTCCGCAAATTGGGCTGGCGCAAGGTTGTCGCCTTCCAGACGCGCAATCCGTTGCACCGCGCGCATCAGGAATTGACGTTCCGTGCTGCAAAAGAAGCACAGGCGAACCTGCTGATCCATCCGGTTGTGGGGATGACCAAGCCCGGTGATATCGACCATTTCACGCGCGTGCGTTGCTATGAGGCGGTGCTGGATCAGTACCCGTCATCAACAACAACGATGAGCCTTTTGAACCTTGCGATGCGCATGGGGGGCCCGCGCGAGGCCGTGTGGCACGGCCTGATCCGCAAGAACCATGGTTGCACCCATATGATCGTCGGCCGCGATCATGCCGGGCCCGGTAAGAACTCGGCGGGCGAGGACTTTTATGGCCCCTATGATGCGCAGGACCTGTTCCGCCAGCATCAGGATGAGATGGGCATCGAAATGGTCGACTTTAAGCACATGGTCTATGTGCAGGATCGCGCCCAATACGAACCGGCGGATGAAATCCATGACAAGGACGATGTCACGATCCTGAATATCTCTGGCACGGAACTGCGCCGTCGCTTGGCCGAAGGTTTGGAAATCCCGGAATGGTTTTCGTTCCCAGCCGTGGTCGAGGAGTTACGCAAAACCCGCCCGCCACGGGCAGAGCAGGGATTCACCGTCTTTTTCACGGGCTTTTCCGGGTCGGGCAAATCCACGATTGCCAATGCGCTGATGGTTAAACTGATGGAAATGGGCGGACGGCCTGTCACCTTGCTGGATGGCGATATCGTCCGCAAAAACCTGTCCTCGGAACTGGGCTTTAGCAAAGAGCATCGCGATCTGAACATCCGCCGGATCGGCTATGTCGCCTCCGAGATCACCAAGAATGGCGGCATTGCGATCTGCGCCCCCATTGCGCCTTATGCTGCGACGCGGCGCGCGGTGCGCGAAGAAATTGAGCAGTTTGGCGCTTTCCTGGAAATCCATGTGGCCACATCCATCGAGGAATGCGAAAGACGCGACCGGAAAGGGCTTTACAAGCTGGCGCGTGCGGGCAAGATCAAGGAATTCACGGGAATCTCAGACCCTTACGACGTACCGGAAAACCCCGAATTGCGGGTCGAGACGGAAAATGTACCCGTCGACAATTGCGCTCATCAAGTCATTTTGAAGTTGGAAAGTCTGGGTCTGATTAAAGCGTAACACAGACGCCGCGCCGACTGAGGGCTTAATGCACCGTCACCGGTTGCATCTTGTTTTCTCGCGCAAGGTGAAAGGCCAGCTTGCGGTTCGCAACAAGCGCTAATTGTTCACCTGCGGCGTTGTGGACGGCGAACAATTCCTGCAGATCACCCACTTCGCTTTGCACATCTGCGGGTAGGTCGGCCACAAGAACGGGTTTGACATAGACGATGTCCTGACCGAATTTTTTGAAATCGATTTTCGTGTTCATGTCTTACCCTTTCTTGATACTGATTGTCTGGACGATGCGTTCTGGTACGGCGCGGGTCAGGTCCACATGCAAGAGACCGTTTTCCATCACAGCCTCGCCGACATCGACACCTTCGGCCAGCACAAACGACCGTTGGAATTGTCGTGCCGCAATCCCGCGATGCAGGAAAATGCGACCTTCGCTGTCGTCCGATTGACGGCCACGGATCACGAGCGAGCTATCCTCCACCGTGATCGACAAATCACTTTCCGAAAAGCCAGCGACGGCGAGTGTTATGCGGTACGAATTCTCGGACGTTTGTTCGATATTGTAAGGGGGGTAGCCGTCATTGCCGCTTTTCGCGGTCCGCTCGACCAAGCGTTCAAGCTGCTCAAACCCCAACAGGAACGGATGCGTTCCCAAAGCCAATTTCGTCATAAGACATGCCCTTCGTGATAAGCGACTGTCAGTTGCGGCCCCATTATGGCGACCATTCTGTCAAAAATATGGGGGTCCAAATGGGTTTGATCAAGAGGAAGTATTAGGAACTTCAACCTAAACACCCTATTTATAAAGCGAACAGAGAGATGAAAGTCGGGCCTGCCGCAGATGAACAAATCCGCAAAAATGGAACAAGATGAGGTGTTGCGCGTCAAATTGGAGGTGCTGCGCCGTGAACACCGCGATCTGGATGAAGCCATTGATGCACTGCATGACCGCGGATCAGCCGATATGCTGACGCTCAAACGGCTCAAAAAGCAAAAGCTGATGCTGAAGGATCGGATCGTGTCGCTGGAAGATCGGCTATTGCCCGATATTATCGCCTGAGAGGCGTTGCGGCCCGCAGCGCCTTGGCTATAGTGCCGCTTCATTTTGTAGCGGGATCAGCCAGCGATGAAGAACCCTGTGGTCGGCATTATAATGGGCAGCCAATCCGACTGGCCGACCATGCGCGAAGCGGCGGATGTGCTGGATGAGTTGAACGTCGCGTTCGAGACCAAGATCGTGTCGGCCCATCGCACGCCTGACCGGCTCTGGGATTATGGCAAGACGGCTGTGGAACGTGGCTTGCAGGTGATCATAGCCGGGGCAGGGGGGGCGGCACATCTGCCGGGTATGATGGCATCGAAGACGCGGCTGCCCGTGATCGGCGTACCGGTTCAGACGAATGCTTTGTCCGGCGTCGACAGCCTTTATTCCATTCTGCAGATGCCACGCGGATATCCTGTTGCCACGATGGCGATTGGTGCGGCGGGTGCCAAGAATGCCGGGCTGATGGCCGCCGGTATACTCGCGCTGCAGGACGATGCCTTGGCCGCGCGGCTGGATGCGTGGCGCGCAGCACTGTCTGCATCTATTCCGGATGAGCCTGTCGATGACTAACCCACTGCCGGTAGGCGCAACAATTGGTATTTTGGGCGGTGGTCAGCTTGGCCGCATGCTGTCGGTCGCTGCGGCACGACTGGGGTTGAAAACACATATCTTTGATCCGGGGTCTGACGCACCGGCGGGCGATGTGGCGTATCGGGTGACCACCGCCAGTTATGACGATGCGGCGGCGCTCACCGCTTTTGGCCAATCTGTCAATGTCATTACCTATGAATTCGAAAATATCCCAACCAGCGCGCTGGATCTGCTTGAGGCGCTCGCGCCCATTCACCCCAACCGCCGTGCTTTGGCCATCAGCCAGGATCGGCTGACAGAGAAGACCTTTCTACAGGAACTGGGGTTGCAAACGGCACCTTTCGCTGACGTGACCAATTTGGATGATTTGCGCGCGGCAATCAGCACGATTGGCGCGCCTGCCATCCTGAAAACACGGCGTATGGGCTATGACGGTAAGGGGCAGGCGCGGATCAAGCAGCCTGATGATGCCGCAGATGCGTTTGCCGCAATGGTGGGCGCACCAGCGATCCTGGAAGGGTTCGTCGATTTCAGCCATGAGGTGTCGGTCATCGGTGCGCGTGGGCCAGACGGTGCTGTCGCATGCTATGATCCGGGCGAAAACGTGCATCAGGACGGCATCTTGCGCACGACGACCGTTCCGGCCAATTTGACATCAGGACAGCGCACGGACGCGGTTTTAATCGCCGCGAAAATCCTAAACGCGCTTGATTACGTCGGCGTGATGGGGGTGGAACTGTTTGTCACCCCTGCAGGGTTGCTCGTGAACGAAATCGCCCCGCGCGTCCATAACTCAGGACACTGGACCCAGAATGGCTGCACGATTTGTCAGTTTGAGCAGCATATCCGTGCGATTGCCGGTTGGCCGCTTGGTGACGGGTCGCGTCACGCAGATGTAGTGATGGAAAACCTGATCGGCGATGACATGGACCGCGTGCCAGACATTGCAACGACCGGCGCGGCAATTCACCTTTACGGCAAGGCCACCGTCAAACCAGGCCGCAAAATGGGACATGTGAACAGGATCAGCCGCAACGTCTGATCACTCATCGCTCAGGATAACGTCCATCAATGTCAGCCCGTGGTTGAATTGACCATTTTGCAGAAACAGCAACGTCTCTTCGATCACCAGTGGATTGTTCATCATGAACGTGTGGGTCACTGGTAGCACGATAAAATCCTGCATGCCTTCCAGCCTGGCAGAGGCGACAGAGACTTTTCCATCATCGGGCCCTTCGATCAGGCTGGAATAGAACGGGTTCAGCGTTCGGTCCCCTGCAATGATCCCGATCTCATAAGGAATATAGTCCAGCGTATTTGGCAGGCTGTCGGCATCGGTGCTCAGTTGCAGCCCCGCCGGGCCGTTGACCCATTGAAACGGTTCCAGATCCCCAAAGAGGTCCACCAGCTCTGACCCGCCATTGGGTGGCCCCAGCATGACAACCCGCCCCATCTGCTCTGGCCGATTATTCGTCAGCCATGCCCGCACGAGGATCCCGCCCATGGAATGCGTGACGAAATTCACCCGGCGATCACCGCATGCTGCGACGTCTTCGGCCACGTGATCCTCGACCAGTTCCTGGATTGTGGCGGTCGTTGACGGGTAGCCGCGATTGATGACGACGTAGCCTGCATTTTCCAGCACGAATTGCATCGGTGTCAGTGAAATCTCGCTGCGGGCCAGCCCGTGAAGCAGCACGACGCATTCCTCGGCCACCGCGGCGGTCCCATAAAAAACGGACAGTATGAGCGCGTAAAGAATTCTCATACCAACAGATGTAACACTGCTTTGCGGTAGCGAAAGTGGCTTGGAGGAAAACCTAACGTCTTGTGATCAACGAAACCGCAATCCCACCCAGTACCAGCACACCTGCGATCACAAGCCTTGCCGTCAGAACCTCGCCCAGCAGCGCCACGCCTGCTGCCACCGCAATGACCGGAACGCTGAGCTGGGCAATACCTGCAACTGTTGTCTGAAGTCCCGGTAGAACCCGGTACCAAAGCGCATATCCCAGCCCTGACGTGACCGCGCCTGCAACAATCGCCGTGACAATCCCGCCAGCGGTCATGGTCTGGCCGGTGCCGGCCAGCAGCGTCAGTGCCACCAGCGGCAAGCACAAAAAAAAGTTGCTGGCTGTTGCACCTAGCGGATCCGCCTCCGCTCTGCCCAGCAAGGTATAGGCGGCCCAACTGACCCCCGCCGCGACCATCGATGCAGCCCCCAAAAGCGGCACTTGCGTCGTGCCTGACGGCCAAAGCAGGACGCAAAGCCCGATCAGCGCGATCCCCGCACCGATCCAGCGTAGCGGCGGGACGGTCTGCCGCTCAAAAACCGCCCAGCCGAACACCACCACCTGCAGCACGCCAAACAGGATCAGCGCGCCTAGACCTGCATCCAGCGTGATATAGGCCCAGGAAAATCCGATCATATAGATGGCCAAGGCCAGCGCCCCTGCCAGGCGTTTCGGGCTGAGAAGCTGTGGCCTCGATTGGCGGCGCATCAGGACGAGCAGCCAGAGCATGGCGGCGCCTGCGACCGTGCGGATCACCGCAAAATCGAAAGGGTCCATCCCGTATTGCGCGATGCCGACCCGGTTGAGAAGCGAGTTTGACGCAAACGCTGTCATCGTCAGGGCAGTGAGCAGAAAAATCTGCATGTCAGAAACGACCCGGCGTGTCAGCGGCACTGCATATACGAACAATGCCGCGCCCATCGTTGGTATGTGTCAGCACGGCTTGGGTCCTTACGCAGTTCGATCCGAAGTAAGCGGGGGATCGTTCTGATTTGCAAGATGGCTCACGAAACCGTTTTGCCCTGTTGATAGGCGAATGGCACCATTACGGCCGGGTCCTCCTCTGCAAGACCGGCGGCAAGCACAGCATTTTGTTGTGTCCCTGCAATCTGCAAAACCGGGGCATCCAGGCCGAAGGATGCAACCACGCGCTGAAACACATCGTTGTCTTTGGCAACAGCACTCATCGCGAACCCGACGGACTTGTCCTCACCCAGCACTTTGGGCAGTCGATCCGCAATCATTGGCATACCGGCAGGGCCGCCGCAAAGGATGCGCATCGCAGTTTCCATCGGCAGTCCGGCGCGTTGGGCCAGCGGCATCATCTCACCCAACCCGGCAAAATAGGCCTGGATCATCCCGTTATTGATGACCTTCATGACCAGACCAGTGCCAAGCGGGCCAACGTGAAAGATGCGGTTCGAGATGGTGGAGAGTGTCGCTTCGGCCCGATTGGCAGCCTCCGCATCACCGCCGATGAAAATGCCACAAGTGCCTGCAAGCACCAGTTCCGGCCCACCCGAGATCGGGGCGTCAACCGCAGAACCGCCCTTGGCATGGATACCGTCGATCCGGTCTTTCAGAAGGTCAGGCACCACTGTGCTGGTATCGACGATTTGCTTGCCCCGCAGATCGCAGGTCAGAAGCTGGTCGAGCACGTTGGCGACAGCGGCATCGTCCAGCAGGCTGAGGATTAGGGTGTCGCTTGTCGCCACAAGGGTCGGGATATCCGCAGCGCTACCGATACCGTCCACGCTGCGCCCGCTGCGGGTCCAGCTCAGCACCTGATTGCCTTCGGCGACGAAACGTTGGGCCATGGCGCTGCCCATACGGCCCAGTCCGATGATGCCGATCCGGTTCATTTGGTTCTCCGTTTTGCTGCTGTAGAGTTGATACGGGTTCCACGGAAATGAAAAGGGGCGGTGCTGACTGCACCGCCCCAAGCCTTACGGCTGCGGGGTCAAAGCTCTCGGCAATTTTTACAAAAACGCCTGCCGCTTTGCTGCCCGTCTCGAAACGCGTCGCGTTTCGACTTACATCATGCCGCCCATGCCGCCCATGTCGGGCATGCCGCCGCCAGCAGCGCCTGCGCCTTCTTTGGCGGGCTTGTCGGCAACCATCGCTTCCGTTGTGATCAGAAGACCGGCAACCGATGCTGCGTCCTGCAGGGCAGTACGAACAACCTTCGCAGGGTCGATTACGCCGAACTTGAACATGTCGCCATACTCCTCGGTCTGTGCGTTAAAGCCGAAAGCTGCATCGCTGCTTTCACGGATCTTGCCGGCAACAACCGAACCATCAACGCCGGAGTTCTCCGCGATCTGACGCAACGGGGATTCGATCGCCTTGCGAATGATATTGATGCCAACGTCCTGGTCAGAGTTTTCACCCGACAGACCGTCCAGCGCCTTGCCGCCCTGGACCAGGGCCACACCACCACCGACAACAACACCTTCCTGCACAGCAGCACGGGTTGCGTTCAGGGCGTCATCAACGCGGTCCTTACGCTCTTTCACTTCCACTTCGGACATGCCGCCCACGCGGATCACGGCAACACCGCCAGCCAGTTTGGCCACACGCTCTTGCAGTTTTTCACGGTCATAATCGGAAGTTGTTTCTTCGATCTGGCCGCGGATCTGTGTCACCCGTGCTTCGATCTCGGACTTGTCACCGGCACCGTCGACGATGGTTGTTTCGTCCTTGGTGATGTTGACGCGCTTGGCCGAACCCAGCATGTCGATAGTGACGTTTTCGAGCTTCATGCCCAGATCTTCGCTGATGACCTGACCACCGGTCAGGATCGCGATGTCCTGCAGCATGGCTTTCCGACGGTCGCCGAAGCCTGGGGCCTTGACCGCAGCAATCTTCAGACCACCACGCAGCTTGTTGACCACGAGGGTCGCCAGCGCTTCGCCTTCAACGTCTTCTGCGATGATCAGAAGCGGCTTGCCGGACTGGATCACGGATTCAAGCAGTGGAACCATTGGCTGCAGCGACGACAGTTTCTTTTCGTGCAGCAGGATGATCGCATCTTCCAGCTCGGTCGTCATCTTGTCGGCGTTGGTGACAAAGTAAGGCGACAGGTAACCGCGGTCGAACTGCATACCTTCCACAACGTCGGTTTCAGTTTCGAGACCCTTGTTCTCTTCGACTGTGATGACGCCTTCGTTGCCGACCTTCTGCATCGCGTCTGCGATCTGCTTGCCGATTTCGGCTTCGCCGTTTGCAGAGATCGTGCCGACCTGCGCAACTTCGTCGCTGTCGGAAACCGGGCGCGATGCGGCTTTGATGGCCTCAACAACTTTGGTTGTTGCCAGATCAATCCCGCGCTTGAGGTCCATTGGGTTCATGCCAGCAGCGACCGACTTCATGCCTTCGCGCACGATTGCTTGGGCCAGAACTGTTGCGGTGGTGGTCCCGTCACCGGCTTCGTCATTGGTGCGCTGGGCCACTTCTTTGACCATTTGTGCGCCCATGTTTTCGAACTTGTCTTCCAGTTCGATTTCCTTGGCAACCGACACACCATCCTTGGTGATGCGGGGTGCGCCGAAGGATTTGTCCAGCACCACGTTACGACCTTTGGGGCCGAGGGTCACTTTCACCGCATCGGCGAGTGTATTGACACCTTTGAGCATGCGGTTGCGTGCATCTGTGTCGAATTTGACGTCTTTAGCAGCCATCTGTCTAAAGTCTCCTTGGAGATTACGTTGTTAGTTTGATTGAATGACGCGCAAATGCCTTCAGGCGGCTTTTGCTTCTGTCTTTCCGTCGATGATGCCGAGAATGTCGCTCTCTTTCATGATGAGCAGCTCCTCGCCGTCGATCTTGACTTCTGTGCCGGACCATTTGCCGAACAGGATGTGGTCACCGGCTTTGACAGCCATTGCGATCAGTTCACCGCTGTCTTTGCGGGCACCTTCGCCAACGGCAACAACTTCACCTTCGGCAGGCTTTTCCTTGGCACTGTCAGGGATGATCAGACCGCCAGCAGTTTTCTCGTCGCTTTCGATGCGACGGACGAGTACACGGTCGTGAAGTGGTGTAAATGCCATCTCAGAACGTCTCCAAAATTTGAGTTTCTCCCAATTAGCACTCAGTTGGTGTGAGTGCTAACGAGGCGTAGTTAGGAAACGTCGCGTCACGAGTCAACAGGTCGGATGTGAAGAATTTGCGAAATCGGATCTGGCGGCCTTGGTGCGGGCTGGGATGACGTGCCGATCAGCTCTCGGCTGGGGATACGGCCCGACCGTAGAGATGCCATGTTGTATGTCCGAGGATCGGCAGGGTGAAGATCAGGCCAAGGAATGCCGGCAGCAGTGACAGCAGCATGGTGACCGTGATGATTGCTGCCCAGGTGAGCATGACCAGTGGGTTTTCTAAAACAACGCGGATGGAGGTCAGCATGGCGGAGACGAAATCAATCTCTCGGTCCAGCAGCATGGGCATGGCGATGACGGTGACCGAAAACAGGATTGCGGCCAGCGCCGCGCCGACGCATGTGCCGATGACAAGGAACGTCCAGCCTTCGGGTGTGAAGAAGACGATGTTCAGGAACCCGTCTAGATCCGAAAAGGATGAATCCTGCAGGATCACCACCAGCAACGTCCGAAACTGGTAAAACCAGACCCACAGGATAAACACGGTGACAAAGGCCATCCACCCCATCTCGCGCTTGCGCTGGCGCGCCATGACCGTGAGGATGTCTGACCAGCCAAAGCTTTCGCCCTTTTGCAACCTGCGGGACATTTCATAAAGACCGGCGCAGGCGAATGGGGCGACCAGCGGAAAGGCGACCAATGCGGGGATGACCAGCCAGACCATTCCCAGCCAGACGAGGCACCAGACGAACAGGATGCCGAAAACCGCATAGAACAGGCCGAAAAAGCCGCTCATGAATGGGCGTGCCAGAAAATCTGCAAAGCCAGCGTTCAGCGACGCCTTGATGTCATCGACGGTCACTTTGTTGATTGTGACTGGCTGCGCCAGTGTCGCTGAGGTTTTGGTTGTCATGACATTGCCCCTTTATGCAGGCGGTTCGTCATCGTCCGATAGTATTCGCCAGGCATCGCCGTCGAGGTCCTCATACTGGTTGGCCTTCAGCGTCCACAGGAACGCGGCCAACCCAAGCCCACCGAGGATCAGCGAGACGGGGATCAGGAAAACAAGGACGTTCATACCCTTCCTTTTAGCCGAAGTGCGTTCAAAAGAACAGTGATGGAGGACGCTGACATCGCGATGGATGCGATCAGCGGTGTGGCAAAACCGGCCAATGCAATGGGGATGGCGACCACATTATATATGGTGGAGATCGTGAAGTTCTCGGTGATCCGCGCCCGGGCGGCGCGTGCGACGGCGGGGAGTTCGATGAGGGGTGCCAAGCTGTCATTGAGCAGCACGATATCAGAAGCCGCGCGTGAGGAATCCGCAGCGGTGGCAGGCGAGACAGAAGCATGCGCTGCCGCTAGTGCGCCGGTGTCGTTCAGCCCGTCGCCCACCATCAGCACATGTGCGCCTTTGGCGGTCAGGGCGTTGATATACTTGACCTTGTCTGCGGGGGTTGTTTCGGCCTGCCAATCGTCGATCCCCAGTTGCGCGGCAATCGCACCCGTCTCCTCCGCGTCATCGCCAGAGACGAGATGCACGGCCAGCCCCATGTGTTGCCAGCCCTTCACGAGGTCCGCGGCACCTTCGCGCAATTCAGACCGCAGGGTGATCTTCTGCGGTTTCCGGTCGCCCAACTGAATATAGGTCCCGAGTCCCGCACCCAACCACGCGCCAGAGCCGAGGCGGACCATCTGGCTCTGATAAACCGCGCTTAACCCTTTGCCGGGGTGTTCTTGCTGTGCGCTGATCTTTGCTGGGGTTACCCCGTGCAGGGAGGCGGCGATGGCTTGTGACACCGGGTGTGTTGCACTTTGGGTCAGCGCCAAGGCGATGCCTTGCGTCTCTTCATCCAGCGCGTCGCGTGCGGCAGCTGGCATCGTGAGCGTCCCGGTCTTGTCAAAGACGACGGTGTCGACCTCTGCCAGCCGTTCGAGTGCGGTGCCGTCCTTTACCAGCAGCCCGGCCCGGAATAGCCGTCCGGCGGCGGTTGTTGACACAGCGGGCACGGCGAGGCCCATCGCACAAGGGCAGGTGATGATCAGCACGGCGACGGCAATGTTCAGCGATAGCCGGAAGTCGCCGGAATAGAGGATCCAGAAGATGAACGCGACAAGTGCGAGCAGATGCACAACCGGTGCATAAATCGCGGCGGCCCGGTCAGCGGCGGCGGTGTATCTGTTGCGGACCGCTTCGGCCTCATCAACCATCGTGACCATTTTGCGCAATGTAGTCTCAGCTCCGACTGTGGCCGCGCGGATCGTCAGCGGGCCAGTCATGTTGACCTCGCCCGCTGTGACTTTCCCGCCGACCTCTGCCTGGATCGCGCGGCTTTCACCCGTCAGCAGCGACCGGTCGATCTGGCTGGTCCCTTCGGTGATCGTGCCATCCACCGGAATGCGCCCGCCGGGCAGGACCTGCACCAGATCGCCAATGGCCAGGTCGCTGAAATCGACCATCTGCCGCACGCCGTCGCGCAGGCGCATGACCCGTGGCGCTTCTAAAGCAGACAACTGCGCAGCGGCAGAGGCGGCGGCCTTGCGGCTGCGGTGATCCAGATAGCGCCCAATCAAGAGGAAGAAGGTGAGCGTGACGGCGGCATCAAAATAGGAGTGCCGCCCGCCATAAAGCGTTTCATAAAGTGAGATGCCAGAGGCGAGCAAGATTGCCAGTGAAATCGGCACATCCATATTCAAACGACCGGCTTTCAGCCCGCGCCACCCGCTGACAAAGAAAGGCTGTGCCGAATAGATCAGCGCCGGGATCGCAATCGCGGCCGTGATCCAGTGGAACATATGCAGTGTTGCGCCGACGGCACCGGACCAAACAGCGACCGACAGGAGCATGATGTTCATATTCGCAAAGCCGGACACAGCGAGCTTGGTCAGCAGGCTGCGGCCATAGGCATCGCCTTCCGACCCCAAAAGGCTGGTATCCAAAAGCCGCGCCTCAAACCCTGCCAGTTCCAGTGTGTCGATCATGGCTTCAGGCGATACGGGTGCGTTTGTGCCGACCGTCACCCGCTTCATTGACAAGTTCACGCGGGCATTGGCGACACCTTCCATCTCGCGCAAGGTCCGCTCCACCCCGTTGATACAGGCAACACAATGGATGCCCGGCAGGGACAGAACCACCTGGTTTGTGCCGTTGGAGGCCGCTTTTTCAAGCTGTCCTTCCGGCAGGCCAATACAGGCCGGGCAGGCGGCGCTGTCGCTCATTCAGCGGTTAGTGGAAAGCGGCGGCGGAATTGCGTGCCGTCGGGGGCAACAAGTTCAAGGCGCAGGTTCCAATAACCATCCCCAGCGGCCACAGGGGCGGTCAACGCCGTGCCATTCCATGTGAAATCAGGCACGCTGTCCTCGCCCGTATGAGTCGCGCGGCCAAAGGTGGCGCGGGTCACTTCCGCCCGCACCGGGTTGCCGTCCTTGTCTTTGATTGCAACGGTCAGGATGCCACCGACAAGCGATGCATCCACATCCCAGCGCAGGGCGTTTTGGGCGGCACGCTTCGCCTGAAACTCCTGGCTGACAGCGTAGGAATTGCGCGCCTCTAACCCCGGAAACGTGGCAACCGCGTTATAGGCAAGTGTCAGATTCACGGTGATGATGATACCAAAGCCACCGACCATAAGTGCCAGCATATGCCAGCCGGTGAATTCACGGGTCATTACTGGGCCCTCCCATTGAAAATTGTGTCCTTGTGCGCGCGCTCAGCAGAAACGAGGTCCTCGACCCAAAAGCGCAGATCAACACGGTCCAAACTTGCCGCCGGATCACCGGGCCGGGCCGAGACATAGACGCGCTGCAAATAGGTTTCATTCGCGGGCACTGTGATGCTGCGCTGCGCGGTGCCTTCAAGGTCGATCCGCAGGATTTCGTCCGAGCGGAGCGATAGGTGGAATTCACGGTCCTCGCCATGTTTGTTCAGCAGGCGAATGTCATAGATATTGCGGATTGTGCCATCGCTAAGCGTCACGAAGGTCGGATTGCGCACTGCGGCGACCGTCATCTCAATATCGGCACGGATGAAAAGGGCAAACACCAGCCCCACGCCAATCAAAGCCCAAAGCGTGGTGTAAAGCATTGTGCGGAAGCGGAAGACATGCTGCCAAAGCTTTTTGGGTGGTTTACCATTTGCCTCTGCCTCTTGATCCGACAGCGCCAGATAATCGATCAGCCCGCGCGGCTTGCCGATCTTGTCCATCACATCGTCGCAGGCATCAATGCACAGCGCGCAGGTAATGCATTCCATCTGCTGACCGTCGCGGATGTCGATACCTGCAGGGCAAACATTCACGCAGGCCATACAGTCAATGCAGTCACCTTCCTTGTTTTCATGCTTTTTGCCGCGCGGTTCGCCGCGCCATTCACGATAGGCAACGGTCAGCGTTTCGGGGTCCATCATCGCGGCCTGAATACGCGGCCAGGGGCACATGTAATTGCAGACCTGTTCGCGCATGAAGCCGCCAAAGATGAACGTCGTTGCGGTCAGAATGCCGATTGTAATCCACGCAACAGCGGGTGCCTGCAGCGTGGCAAGGTTGTAGGCCAGCGTCGGCGCATCAGCGAAGTAGAACACCCATGCGCCACCTGTCGCGACCGAGATCAGCAGCCAAACGGTCCATTTCGTCAGCCGTAGCCGGATTTTGCGGGGGCTCCATTTCTCGTTCCACAGCCGGACGCGCGCGTTTCTATCGCCTTCGATCCAACGTTCGACGAGGATGAAAAGATCCGTCCAGACGGTTTGCGGGCAGGTGTAGCCGCACCAGACGCGGCCAAGCGCAGATGTGAAAAGGAAAAGACCAAGACCCGCCATGATCAATAGACCCGCGACGAAGTAGAATTCGTGCGGCCATATTTCGATCCAGAAAAAGTAAAAGCGGCGATTGGCCATGTCGACCAGAACGGCCTGATCCGGCAAGTTCGGGCCGCGATCCCACCGGATCCAGGGCGTCAGATAATAAATGCCCAACGTGACTGCCATGACCCACCACTTCAGGTTCCGGTAGAACCCTTTGACGCGGCGCGGAAAGATCGGCTCGCGGGCAGCATAAAGTGGCTGGTTTTCAGTTGAAGACATCGCTTCCCTGCAATGAAGAATATCTGTTCGCAGGGTTGGTTTTAGCGCGACCCTGCAAAAGGTCTTTGATGTGGATCAAAAGCGTTTGAATCGTGCCCTTGCACTTTTTGGATCGGACAACGGCTTAGCATTCGCGGATAGCGCAAAGATTGTGCAGGATGGGACAAGACGGCACCGATATCCGGGCCAACTTGCGCGCTTCAGGCGTCGTTCGCGTGAGATTGGTCGGAAACACTCGTGTTTTCGTGTGCAAATTGCTCAAAATCGGGTTGATGTTAACCTTTGCAGCGCCGGGATGTGTTAACAAGCCGGTGGTGGGGTAGATAACCATAAACCAGTTTACCGGGATAACAGAGTGTACGACACCGCAGAAATGCCTTCGCAGGATGATTGCAGGATGCTTCATCTGTTGGTCCATCCGGTTGCCATTGTGGATCGATCAGGTGTCATTCTAGCGCGGAACAAGGCTTTTCATGATCAGGTCGATCTGTCCGAGCCGAATGGGCTGGGCGCACCATTGGCCGACTTTTTGACACCGGCAATATGGTCGAAATGTCTCGACTACCTCCAGACCTGGCCAGCGATGACCATGGGTTCGGATCGGGTCTTCAGCGCGTCCGTTAGGATCGCAGGTCAAAAGACGCGTTTATCACTTGCGCCACTGCGTCCCCACGACCCCTCTGCAGGTTTTTTGTGCCAGCTTGAACAGGCTGGCCGTTATGAAGATGCGCGTCTGGCCTATTTGATGGATCATCTTGATCAGGGCGTTTGGGACTATGATGTGCCGTCCCGAACACTGACAGTATCGAAAATGTGGCGTGAAATTCGGGGTATTGGCCCGGATGTCGATATCAACGCACCTGGGCGCCGTTGGAAAGACAACACCCATGCGGTGGATCGGATCTCATTGCAGGGTGCATTTGACCAACAGGTCCGCGGCGAACGGGCAAGCATTAATGTGCAGTACCGATACCGGCATATGGCTGGACATTGGATCTGGGTGCTGTGCCGGGCCAAAGTGGTCGAAACGGATCCAAACGGTGCGCCGCTGCGCATCGTGGGCACTGATACCGATGTCACGATCCTGCGACGGCGCGACACTGTCATGCAGCAGCTGACAGACAAGTTGCAATTGGCCATTGATGCCTCTGGCATCGGCATTTGGGAGTTTGACCAGGCGACCAATCAGGTCCACTGGGATGATCGCATGTTGGAAATGTACGGGATTACCGATGGTCAAAACGTACGTGATGGCGATATGTGGGCAACCCATTTGCATCCCGACGATTTGGACACAATGCGCGCGTATTCGGATCACTGCCAGAAATACGGGCTCGACTTTCGGCGAGACTTTCGGATTGTTCGGCCTGACGGTGAGGTGCGCTATATTCGTGGCCTCGCCGGACATGTCTCAGCAGCGGAAAATGCGAAACTGATTGGCGTGAACATCGACGTAACAGAGGATTACAACCGTCGTGCGGAACTGGAAGCGGCACATGCGCAACTGGAATACGATTCACGCCATGATGCGTTGACCGGACTGGCAAATCGCCGATTGCTTGATGAACGGACTGCCGCATTATTTGAACACACCACACCTGACCTGCAATGTGCTGTGCTGCATTTGGACCTCGATTACTTCAAACAGATCAACGATACATTGGGTCATGCCGCAGGCGATGCCGTCCTTGTCCACGTGGCACAGACATTATGCCATTTGGTCGGTGACGCTGGTTTGGTCTGCCGGTCCGGCGGGGACGAATTTGTTGTTTTGTTTGAAAAATCGCCAACCTACGACACGATGCATGATCTGTGTAAATCGATCGTTACTGCTTTCGAGACGCCATTCTACCATGACGGACACCATTGCGCCTTTGGTGTCAGTATTGGATGTGCGTTTGGGCGTGGGGCGGAAGCCAGCAGCAACCAAATCTTCATACAAGCGGACTCGGCACTTTATGCGGCCAAACAATCCGGGCGCGGTTGCTATCAAATCTACACGGATCAAGCACCAGCGACAGCCCAACCCAATGCCCAATCGCGCCAGGCGCTATTGGATGCGTTGAGCCATCAAGAGGTATTGTGTCACTTTCAGCCGCAATTTGATGCGCAAACCCTGCAGTTTTCCGGTGCTGAGGCGCTGGTCAGATGGCAGTGCCCGAAACGGGGTCTGCTCAAACCGGACGCGTTCATGCCGCTTGCCGCAGAATTGGGCCTTGCTGATCGCATAGACGAATATGTCTTTGAACATGTTATTGCTCTGCAGTCGCAGTGGTTTGCAGCTGGCGTCGCATACCCGGTTATCGCAATGAATGTATCGCTGGACCGGTTCAACAACCCCGCGATGCTGGAACATGTGCGCCAGCTGATCGCGCCACACCATAAGATCGCATTCGAGTTGCTGGAAACGGCCTTTCTTGACGATTTGACCAGCGACCAGGTCGCGAGGCTGGCCGATTTGCGTGATTTGGGGATTGGCATTGATCTTGACGATTTCGGTTCGGGTCATTCGTCGGTTGCGGCTATGCAGGCGATCAAACCCGACCGCATCAAGGTGGATCAAAGCCTTGTCGCACCGATTGTTGCCCGTCCCGAACAAATCAAGACGTTGCAATTGCTGTCGCAAATGGGGCGGTTAGAGGGGCTGCAGATCGTTGTTGAAGGCTTAGACAGTCAGGCGCATTTGGATGCGATCGCCCAGGTCGACTGTGACATTTTGCAAGGTTTCGCGATGGCCAAGCCTGTTTGCGTTGCGGGTTTTGAAGCGCTGTTGCATCAGCACTCGTAATTTTCACATGACAGGCGTAAGGCTTGCTTCATGAAGATCGTTCGTCTCGAACAAGCGCATCAATTGCCATTGTGGCGCAGGCCGACATCACTCTTGTTTGTGATGGCCATGGCCATGCCTGTGGCTTTTGCGACCTGGTCTGCATTGCTCAACAACTTTGTGATCGAAGTTGCGGGGTTCGATGGCGCAGATATCGGTTGGCTGCACACTGTGCGTGAAATACCGGGTTTCTTTGCCATCGGCGTGATTGCGTTAATCATGTTCATTCGCGAACAGGTCTTGGGTCTGGTTGCGTTGATTATGTTAGGGGTTGCGACGGCCGTAACAGCACAGTTTCCACAGATGGGCGGCATTCTGGCTGTCACCATGTTGTCGTCGATCGGGTTTCACTATTATGAAACGGTCAATCAATCCCTGCAATTACAATGGATTGACAAAAAGCATGCACCACAGACGCTGGGATGGATTCTCTCGGCGGGTTCTGCCGCGACATTGCTGGTTTACCTACTGATCGTCCTGACCTGGGAACGGCTGGGGCTGAGTTTCAGTATGGTGTATTGGCTGTCTGGCGGATTTACCGCAGTGGTCGCTGTAATATGTCTGCTGGCTTATCCCCAGTTCGAGGCCCCGCATCCGCAAACCAAGAGGATGGTTCTGCGAAAACGGTATTGGCTCTATTACGCTTTGCAATTTATGTCGGGCGCAAGGCGTCAGATCTTTGTGGTCTTTGCCGGTTTCATGATGGTGGAACAATTCGGCTTTGCTGTCGATGACATCACCAAGCTCTTTATGGTTACACTCGTGATCAACATGATCGCGGCCCCATTGCTCGGACGCGTCGTCCAAGTGTTTGGTGAACGCCGCGCGCTGATATTTGAATATGTTGGCCTTTGCGGCGTCTTCTTCGCCTATGGCGGGATCTACTACTTTGGTTGGGGCGTCATGTTGGCGACCCTATTGTATATCGTGAACCACATCTTTTTCAGCCTCGCCTTGGCTATCAAGACCTATTTCCAGAAGATTGCAGATCCACAGGACATTGCGCCAACTGCTGCAGTGGCGTTTACCATCAATCATATTGCGGCGGTCTTTCTGCCTGCGATGCTGGGCTATGTCTGGCTGCAATCACCCGGCTCAGTGTTCTTGCTGGCGGCTGGCATGGCGATTGTATCGCTTCTGTTGTCGCTTTTGATCCCGCGCCATCCTGCGCCAGGCCACGAGACGGTGTTTCAGGGTCGTCTGTTGGCCCCGGCAGAGTAGCAACCCGATCCTTTTGCCCTATATTTGGGGTGAGCAACGAGGAGATATAAGCGATGTTTTTTATCAACCGTGCAAAGTCAGAAATGATCAGCCCGGACGCGGCGCTGCCGGGTCGCCCAACGCCAATCCCCACGGCGCATACCCATTTCGTCTTTGGCACGCCGTTGAATGGTGATCTGCCAGACGGCATGGCGCAGGCGATGTTCGGTATGGGCTGTTTCTGGGGCGTCGAACGGATGTTCTGGAAACTGGAGGGCGTGCATTCGACAATGGTGGGTTACGCGGGCGGCTACACACCGAATGCAACCTATGAAGAGGTATGTACGGGCAAAACCGGTCATAATGAGGTGGTCCGGGTGATTTATGACCCGTCCGTCATCTCGTACGAACAATTGTTGCAAGTATTTTGGGAAGGGCATGACCCGACCCAGGGCATGCGTCAGGGAAATGATGCTGGGACGCAGTATAGATCGGGCATCTACACCTATTCGGCCGAACAAATGACGGCCGCGCTGGAGTCAAAAGCGGCGTTTGCGCCACGTTTATCAGAGGCGGGCTATGGCGCCATCACAACTGAGATCGTGGATGCGCCGGAATTCTACTTTGCCGAGGATTATCACCAGCAATACCTGGCCAAAAACCCGAACGGTTATTGCGGTATTGGCGGTACGGGTGTGACCTGCCCGATCGGTGTTGGTGTCTAGACGCTACATCCAATGTGACGTGTTCAGCGCCGTTCCCACCAAGGGGAATGGTCTTGCAGTTGTTGTTGACGCCGATGGCCTGACCGATGGGCAGATGCAAGACTTTGCCACCTGGACCAATCTGGCTGAGACAGCCTTTCTTCAATCGCCAACCATGCCAGATGCTGATTATGCTGTCCGTATATTTACGCCGGGCCGCGAGATGCCATTTGCGGGGCATCCGACCTTGGGCAGTTGTATGGCCTGGTTGCATTCTGGCGGCGTTCCACACCAGACCGGGTTGGTCCGGCAGCAATGCAAGATTGGACTCGTTGATATTGACGTCGGCGCCAAAGTGCCAGCCTTTGTCGCGCCGCCAACCCAAGTGAAGCCGCTTGCCGCGTCAGATCAGGCGCGCCTGATATCGGCATTGGGATTGAAGCCAACGCAGGTCATACGCAGCGCCCAGCTCGATAACGGTCCCTGTTGGCAGGTCTTGGAGTTGCAAAGTGCGGCCGATGTTTTGGCGATAGAGTCCGGCCGCGTCAGTTGGCCTGACTTTGTGGCATTGGGCGTGACCGGTGCCTATCCTGAGGGTCACGCGGCAGATTTTGAGGTGCGCAATCTTGCCCCCTCAAGCGGGATGTCCGAGGACCCCATCACCGGTTCACTTAACGCGGCGATCGCACAATGGATGCTGGCCGAGGGACGTCTGAAGGGCGATTTGATCATGTCCCAAGGTACGCAGATCGGTCGTCAGGGGCGCGTTTTCATATCGCGCGAAGACGACCACATAAAAGTTGGCGGACACGTGCGGATCGTTATCGAAGGGGTCGTTGATTTGTGATTTTGGATGCAATGGCGCGGACGATATTGATGCCGGTTTTGTTGGTGCAAGCTCTTTATCTGCGCAAAACCGTTTTGCGCCTGCCAGAACCTGCAGGGGCGCGTAATGGGACGGTCGGCGCCGGGCCTGCACTGCGTCTTTTGATACTTGGTGACAGTTCTGCAGCAGGTGTTGGTGTAGATCATCAAGACGACGCGCTCTTGGGGCAGGTCGTTCGCAGGCTGATCCCGCATGTCGGGGTTGAATACAAATTATTGGCGGTTACCGGTTCACGTACGGGTGATGTATTAGCCTGGCTTGACGATCTGCCGCGGGTTGATTTTGACGTCGTTGTCGTGGCCCTTGGTGTGAACGACGTGACCAAGGGCGTCAGCCTGCGCCGATGGTTGCGCCAGCAGGCACGATTGTTGGATCGGCTCGTACAGGATTTCGGTGCAAAACATGTGGTGGTTTCAGGGTTGCCACCGATGCGGGATTTTCCGCTGCTGCCGCAGCCGTTACGCTGGGTTTTGGGTCGTCAGGCTGCGCGCTTTGACCGCGCATTGCACAAAATGGTTGAGAGCCGACGCGACAGCACATCGATCACAATTGATCTGCGACTGGGCAGCCACAACATGTCGCCCGACGGGTTTCATCCTGGTCCGGCCGTTTATGCGGCATGGGCGGATGAAGTTGCTTCGCAGATATTGCTGCACCCCGGCCTGCTTGACGAGATTGGCAGCAACGCCTAACGCAGCCTGGGATCAGGAAAGGTCATCAAAATGGCAACGTTTACAGCGTTGACTACGGTTAAGGGCGAGGCGTCTGCCTACGCTCTGTCGAATGCAGTCGAGACAATTGAACCTGCGCCCACTGGTGTCGGCGTTTTTGAGATCGAAGATGGCTCCGGCTTGTGGGAAGTCGGCGCATATTTTGACGCACCTCCAGATGCAGGCGCCTTGGCCGTGCTAAGCGCGCTTCACGATGCGAAACCATTCACGATCTCAAAGCTGCCCGACCAGGATTGGGTTTCAAAAGTGCAACGGGATCTTCCCCCGGTCGCGGCAGGGCGCTTTTTCGTGCACGGTGCGCATGATGCGGACAAGGTTCCGGCGGGCAAAGAGGCATTGTTGATCGAGGCGGCAATGGCCTTTGGCACAGGTCATCACGGCACCACACTGGGCTGCTTGCGTGCCCTGGATGCGCTTCTCGATGATGGGTTTAGGGGCGGCAGTATCGTTGATGTGGGCTGTGGCACGGCGGTATTGGCAATGGCCGCTGCCAAAGTGTTGCCGGGGCGCATTCTGGCGAGCGATATTGACCCCGTAGCGGTCGAGGTCGCAGCCGCAAATGTGGCAGCAAATGGGCTGACCGGTCGGGTGGATTGTGTTGTCGCTGCGGGCTTTGACGCGCCAGAACTGGCGAAATCGGCACCATACGATCTTGTTTTTGCGAATATTTTGAAGGGTCCACTGGTCGGTTTGGCCCCAGATATTGGCCAATTCACAGCTTCTGACGGGTATGTGATTCTGTCGGGGATTCTGAATGAACAAGCTGATGACGTGATTACCATTTATCAACAAAACGGGTTCAATGTGGTCAAAAGAGAGGAAATTGTTGAATGGACCACAGTTTTGATGGGCAAAAACTCACCGGTTTGACCTGAATCCTATTTGATGAATGGAAAATAACTTGTTTTGGCGCACTATCTCAGCGACAACTGACCAGGATTAGTTGTTATAGATATTTTGTTTTGGAGGATAAGATGGCGCAGGCCAATGTCCCGTTCGATAAGCGGTTGAAGCGCATTGTGCGTCGCCACGACCGTATGCAAAGCTCAGGTGCTGTGAAGACCGTCACATCCGACGGCCTTATTGTTGCGCGTCCACGCGTTTACCGTCCACGCTTTCCGCTGAAAGGGTTGTTGGCGATTGTCGTGCTGGGGTTCCTGTTTAAGGGCGTTGTGTATGCTGCGCTTGGGACCGAGCAATACGCAGAGCGGGTCGCGGCCCTGCAGCAAGGCAGCGTGATGGAACAGGCTGGGGCTTGGATCATGCAAGCCGATCCCGCGACAAAGTTCATCGCCGAGGGTGTGCTTACGGTTTTGGAATAGCTGATCTATCAGATATTATATAGAAAGGCCGCGCTTATTTGGCGCGGCCTTTTGCATTTTATGGATTGTGTTTTAGCGGCTGACTTCCCGTGCGACGTCGTCGATGTCGCCGAAAGTCAGACCAATGTCTGCCAATTCACGCTCTGTCAGTTTGGACAGCGAGTTGCGTGTAATCCGGGCGTCGTTCCATGCGGCCAGGGCCGCAAACGCGGAAGTGAACAGCGAAGAGATGCGGCCTGCGGAGAGGCCAGCGGAGGGGCGGGTTGTGTCAAAAGCGGCCATAGCCATCATCCTTTATATGTGCAGCTGTGCTGCGTTGTTCTGATGGGCCGCATGTAGGAGGGAATATCGCCCACGACTAGTGCCGTTTTAGCATGGGTCATATGCGTTTTTATCATGCCTTATTTTTGGGCGAATTCTGCCGTAAACCAATTATTTACAAGGGGTTAAGCCTGTCGTATTTGAACGTCATCATGACGTTTTTCGGTGACCCCTCCCGCATCGCAGAAACAGGCTGGCCTTCAAAGTGCCTTGGTTCTTGTTCGCCTTTTGTGCTAACCATATTCGCAGAAAACAAGAAAAGAGGCGAGCAATGCGCGTTTTGGGGGTCGACCCGGGGCTTCGCAATATGGGGTGGGGCCTGATTGAGGTATCGGGGTCGCGCATTGGACATGTCGCGAATGGCGTCTGCCGCTCGGTTGGAGACGATTTAGGTGCGCGGCTTTTATCCTTGCATGAACAATTGACCGACATTCTTGTGTCGTATCGCCCGAATGCTGCGGCGGTGGAACAAACATTTGTCAACAAGGATGGTGCCGGGACACTCAAGCTGGGCCAGGCACGGGGCATTGCGATGCTCGCCTCGGCACAGGCGGGTTTGGCGATTGGTGAATATGCCCCAAATGCAATCAAGAAGGCAGTTGTGGGTGTTGGCCATGCCGACAAGACACAAATTCTGCATATGGTGAAGCTGCAATTGCCGGGTGTTGAGGTTGCAGGACCAGATGCGGCGGATGCACTGGCGATTGCGATCTGCCATGCCCATCATTTGCAATCGGCCGGCGCATTGTCGCAGGCCCTGGCAAAGGCCGGCGCATGATCGGCAAGATCGCAGGTCGACTGGAATATCGCAGTACCGATCACGTGCTGATCGATGTGCGCGGCGTCGGCTATGTCGTTTATGTCTCGGAACGGGTGATGGCTGGTTTGCCAGGCAACGGAGAGGCGGTGGCGCTTTATACCGATTTGTTGGTGCGCGAGGATAATCTGCAGCTTTTTGGATTTACCTCGCTGGTCGAAAAGGAATGGCATCGCTTGTTGATGTCCGTGCAGGGGATCGGGGCGAAGGCGTCAATGGCGATCCTGGGAACAATTGGCGCAGAGGGTGTGAGCCGGGCAATAGCATTAGGCGATTGGAACGCCATTGCCAGAGCCAAAGGGGTTGGGCCGAAAACCGCGCAACGCGTGGCGATTGAGTTAAAAGATAAGGCCCCATCAGTGATGGCAATGGGCGCTAGCACGGTCGAAACACCCGGCGATGAGGTGATCGAAGCTGGCGTTTCGGTGCAGTCGCCGGCGGTGCATCAGGCGAACCCAGCACAGGCAGAGGCTTTGTCGGCGCTGGCCAATCTGGGCTATGCGCCTGGTGATGCAGCAGCGGCTGTGGCTGCGGCGATGGGGGATCGACCCGACGCAGATACCCCTGCAGTGATCCGAGCCGCCTTGAAGCTACTCGCCCCTACGGGCTAGTGAGGATGCGTGACTTTTGCCCACCCCATGGAACGTTAGATGAGCGATATTGATCCGACCCTGCGCCCTGATGCACTGTCCGATGATGCAGATCGTGCATTGCGCCCGCAGACCTTGGATGAGTTCATCGGGCAGCGCGACGCGCGCGCCAATCTGAAAATCTTCATCGAAAGCGCCCGCAGGCGCGGCGAGGCGATGGATCATGCATTGTTTCATGGTCCGCCCGGACTGGGCAAGACCACGCTGGCACAGATAATGGCGCGGGAATTGGGGGTCAATTTTCGCATGACGTCTGGCCCCGTTCTGGCAAAGGCGGGGGATCTGGCGGCAATTCTAACCAACCTGGAAGCGCGGGACGTGTTGTTCATCGATGAAATTCACCGTCTGAACCCCGCAGTGGAAGAGGTGCTTTATCCAGCGCTGGAGGATTTTGAGCTTGATCTGGTCATTGGTGAAGGGCCAGCGGCGCGCACTGTGCGGATCGAATTGCAGCCATTCACCTTGGTCGGTGCCACCACACGTATGGGTCTTTTGACAACGCCCTTGCGAGACCGGTTTGGCATCCCAACCCGGTTAGAGTTCTATGCGGAGGACGAGTTGCATCAGATCGTCACCCGCGGTGCACGGCTGATGGGTGCGCCCGCGTCCAAGGATGGCGCCGCAGAGATCGCCAAGCGCGCGCGCGGGACACCACGCATTGCAGGGCGATTGCTGCGCCGGGTCGTCGATTTTGCCATTGTGGAGGGGGATGGGACTGTCACGCAAGAGATTGCAGACCGCGCGCTGACGCGGCTGGGTGTTGATCACCTTGGCCTTGATAACGCGGATCGCCGCTATTTGCGCCTGATTGCTGAGAGTTACGGTGGTGGACCGGTTGGGGTCGAGACGATGTCGGCAGCTTTATCTGAAAGCCGGGATAGTCTGGAGGATGTGATTGAACCCTATCTGCTGCAGAAGGGCTTGATCCAGCGTACGCCGCGTGGACGAATGCTTGCGCAGGCGGCATGGGCGCATTTGGGACTACAGGCCCCCAAATCGCAGACGGACTTGTTTGAATAAGGTCATCAAATTTTTGCAAATTTGATTTTGCCTCGAGCGGAAGTTTGAATGGACACAGAAAGTCAGCATGTAGAAGCTTTGTTCACCCGTGCCGATGGGACCTATGTTTTTGCCCGGTGGGGACGGCCAATTGTGCCTGTGGTATTCGGTGTTGATGATGCCACCCTAGCGATCTTTAAAGGCGCGATTGAGGCTGTCGTGACCCTGGCCGGTCATCAGATGGCTGAAACTGACCCGGAATTGGGTGCGAATTTCATGATCTTTTTCTGCCGCGATTGGGCTGAGCTGGAGGAGGTGCCACATCTGGATCAACTGGTGCCGGACCTGGGACCGTTGGTTGCAAAGTTGAAGGCCGCAGACGCGAACCAGTATCGTATTTTCCGATTTGACGAGGCGGGCGCTATTCGCGCCGCCTTTGTTTTTTTGCGGTTAGATGAGCATATGGCCGCAGTTTCGGCAGACACTTTGGCATTGTCGCAGGCGGTCCAGACGATCCTGCTCTGGTCGGATACGGCCTTTGATCGAACGCCGCCCCTGGCCTTGATCGATGGTAAAGCGGTATTGCGCCCGGACATCGCCGATGTCGTGCGTTCCGCTTATGATCCGGTCATGCCGGCAATGGCACAGGATGCGAGCCATGCACTGCGATTAGCGGCACGGATTAGGAGGCCTTCATGACCCATATTTACCCTATCCGTGTCTATTACGAAGACACCGACCTCGCGGGCCTTGTCTACTACGCCAATTACCTGAAATTCATCGAACGGGCTCGGTCGGAAATGGTGCGCGAGATGGGTATTGATCAGGTGCAGATGAAGGCGGATGGCTTTGTCTTTGCCGTGCGCCGGGTTGAGGCAGATTACATCGCGCCGGCGCATTATGATGACAAGTTGGTTGTCGAAACACGGATGGAGCAGCCCTCAGGCGCACGCGTAATCTTTCAGCAGGACGTGAAACGCGGGGATGTCACCCTGTTTTCGGCTTTAGTTACTGTGGTGTGTTTGACCACAAGTGGCGCGGTCGCCCGTCTTCCAGCGGCGATCCGCCATTCGGTGCATTAAAACCGCCTATTTTTCGCAGATGTGATGCGGGATTGGTTGGATTTCCCCACGATGATGCTGTACTGCTTACCTTAAGATGAGCCCAAAATCGGGCCAACAGGCAGAGCAGGCATATGGAAGCAGCACACGAATTCACTATGTGGGCGTTGTTCGCGCGCGCCACGATTACCGTCAAAATCGTCATGATCATGCTGATTGTTGCGTCCATCTGGACCTGGGCCGTGATCATCGACAAGACGATCCAATACCGTAAGGCCAGGGCAGAAGCGGATATCTTTGACCGGTCCTTCTGGTCGGGTGAGCCGCTGGACGGGCTTTACGCAAAGATCGGGCGCGACCCAGACGGGCCGTCGGAAAAGATATTCGTCGCCGGCATGCAGGAATGGGAGAGGTCGCATAAAGATGATGGCGGTCTGATCGCGAATGCGACCGCCAGGATCGACCGGTCCATGGATGTGGCGATTGCCAAAGAGGCCGGGTTTCTACAAAAAAACCTGCCGGTTCTTGCTACTGTGGGTTCGACCGCCCCGTTTGTCGGGCTGTTTGGGACCGTCTGGGGGATCATGAACGCGTTCATCGAGATTGCTGAGGCGCAGACCACAAACCTCGCCGTTGTGGCGCCGGGCATTGCAGAGGCATTGCTTGCCACCGGTTTGGGTCTGCTCGCTGCTATTCCTGCAGTGATATACTATAACAAGCTCAGCTCTGATAGCGACGCGATTGTGAGCGGGTATGAGGCATTTGCCGATGAATTCGCGACAATCTTAAGCCGTCAATTGGATAGCTGACATGGGCGCAGGTGTGATGAATTCAGGCGGGGACGGGGGCAGACGCGGTCGTCGCCGATCGCGCCGTGGCAAGCCGATGTCAGAGATTAACGTCACGCCTTTCGTCGACGTGATGATGGTGCTTTTGATTATCTTCATGGTCGCGGCCCCTTTGTCGGTTGTCGGTGTGCCCGTCGAACTGCCCGAAACTGCCGCGACAGCCTTGCCCGGAGATGAAGAAGAGCCGCTGACCGTGACCATCACCAATGATGGCCGCGTGATGATCCAAGAAACGGATGTGGAAGAGGCGCAGTTGGTCCCACGCCTTCAAGCGATTGCTGCTGAAAGGACCAGCGACAAGATTTTCCTGCGTGCTGATGGCCGCAATGATTGGAACCGCGTCGCGCAGATCATGGGCCTGCTGAATGCGGGTGGCTTTTCCGATATTGGTCTGGTGACCGACGTGGCCCCGACAGGCGGCGCTGACGGATAGGCGATGCAGAGCCCAGGCACCTATATCTCGGGCATCGGCCATATCGGGCTGATCGGCTGGCTGATTGTGGGCTGGGGCTTTGATTCTGAACCGTTGGTGTTCGATGACATCTCCGTATCGGTTATCAGCGGCGAAGAGTTTGAGCAGATGCGCGCGGCTACAACGCCAGAACCCGGCAACGCGGCGCCGGACGCGCCTGTGCAGCCGGTGATCAACGAAGACCCACCGCCTGCGCCTGCAGAGCAAGCCCCACCAGAGCTTGCGCCACCGCCAGAGCCTGTTGAGCCACCAGAAGATGAAACACCGCCGCCACCGCCGCCACCTGCACCGCCAGAGACTGAGGTGACGGATGCGCCGCCGGTTGAGCCTACGCCGCCAGCGGCCCCGCCACCCACGCCGGATGTTGAGGTCAGCGACGCGCTGACGCCGCCGCAATCGGATCGCGTTGCATCGCAGCCCTCGGCACCACCTCCACCGGATGCACAAGTGGATGAGGTGGTTCGCGAAGAGGTTGTGCCTGACAACACCGCTGAAGCAGAGGTTGTGGAGGAAGAGCAAGAGGCGACAGCGCCGCCAGAGGCCACAACCGAGATCGTCATCGCGGATGAAGAGCCGTCGGGTGCTGTTGAGACATCGTTGCGCCCTGTTGCACGGCCCAGCCGCCCAACACCGCCAGTGCCTGCCGAAGAGCCTGAGGAAGAGACGCAGACGGCACAGATAGAGACACCTGTCGCTGAGCCAGAGACCAGTGAAGAAGACGTTGCCGCAGCGCTGGCCGATGCCTTGGCGTCAGAGGCTGCTTCCGAAGCACCTGCCGCCACCCAAGGCCCGCCCATGACAGGTGCTGAACGCGACAGTTTCCGGATTGCCGTGAACCGCTGCTGGAATGTTGACCCCGGCTCGGTCGCGGCGCGTGTAACTGTGGAGGTGGGCTTTAGCCTGGATCGTGATGGCACTGTTCAAGGCAACGAGGTGAACCTTTTGTCATCCAGCGGTGACCAGAGTGCGGTAACCACAGCGTTTGAGGCCGCCCGCCGGGCGATCTTGCGCTGTCAGTCCGGTGGCTATCAGCTGCCGGGCGACAAATACGAACAATGGAAAGATGTCGTCATCACGTTCGACCCAAGCGGGATGCGATTGCGGTAAGCAAAGACACGCGCAGGTGAGGTGAAATGGAGTTGCCGCCCTGCTATAGAAGGATAACAGAGCACGTTTCGGGCAAGAACCCGAACAGGCGGAGTGAGGCGATGATGATGAAACGTATTTTGGCATTCCTTTTGGTGTTGGTGCTGGCTGCACCGGCCTTGGCGCAGAACGGCCCCTTGCGGCTGACGATTACCGATGGTGTGATCGAACCGATCACATTTGCGGTCCCGAATTTTGAGGCCGAAAGCCCGCAGGCGCAGCAGGTCGCCTCGGACCTCTCCCGGTTGGTGGTGCAAGACCTTGCCGGGACGGGCCTGTTCCGTGAGGTTCCGGCGACGGCCTTTATCAGCCAAGTCAGTTCATTCGCCCAACCTGTCGCATTTCCGGATTGGCGTGCGATCAACGCACAGGCGCTTATCACAGGTGCCGTAACCGTCAGCGGCGATCAGTTGGTGGTGAAGTTCCGCCTTTACGATGTGTTTTCTGGCCAGGAGCTGGGTGAAGGTCTGCAATTTGCGGGGACTGTCGCCGGGTGGCGTCGGATGGGGCATAAAGTGGCCGATGCCGTTTACAGCCGGATTACGGGGGAGGGCGGTTATTTTGACAGTCGTGTGGTATTCGTGTCCGAAAGTGGACCCAAAGATAATCGGCTCAAGCGGTTGGCAATCATGGATTATGACGGCGCCAATGTGCAGTTTCTGACCGACAGCAGCAGTATTGTTCTGGCCCCGCGGTTTTCGCCCAACGGCGACCGGGTGCTGTATACCAGTTTTGAATCTGGCTTTCCCCGTATCAACGTTTTGAACGTTGCGAATATCGGCCGCCAGCAGCTCACGACGGCCCAGGGCGAGATGGCGTTCAGCCCCCGCTTTTCCCGTGACGGGCGCTCGGTCATCTACAGTCTGTCTAATGGCGGAAACACGGATATATACCGTACCGATCTGGGCTCTGGCCAGCATGTCCGCCTGACTTCGGCCCCGTCAATTGAAACAGCGCCCAGCCTGTCGCCCGATGGCAGTCAGATCGTCTTTGAAAGCGACCGCTCCGGCACTCAGCAGCTGTATATCATGTCCGCCAATGGCGGTGAGGCGCGCCGGATTTCGTTCGGCGAGGGGCGATATGGCACACCGGTCTGGTCCCCGCGCGGTGATCTGGTGGCATTTACAAAACAGAACGCCGGACGGTTCCATATTGGCGTGATGCGCACTGATGGATCGGAAGAGCGCTTGCTCACGTCATCGTTTCTTGATGAAGGGCCGACTTGGTCCCCTAATGGCCGCGTGATTATGTTCAGCCGCGAAACACAAGGGGCAGGTGGCACATCGGCGATGTATTCGGTTGATATTTCGGGCCGTAACCTCAAAGCGGTGCCGATCCAAGGCGGGGCGTCCGACCCGTCCTGGGGGCCGTTACAGCCGTAATGATGTGTGATTCCCTCAGCCAGGAACCCGTGCTATAGTCCGACAAAACGAGCAGATAAAAACAGGGAATGATCCAATGAACATGTTCAAAAAGCTGGCGGTGGTCCTTTTGGTGCTGGCGACGGCGGCCTGTACGAACCCGGACCGGTTTGGCGGTGGTGCCGGCGGCGCAAGTGGTGCTGGCGCCGCAGGGGCTGATGGTCTGGCTGGATCGGCGAGTGACCCGGCGAGCCCGCAATTCTTCAACCAGACGATTGGAGACCGCGTGTTGTTCGCTGTCGACCAGTCGACGATCACGGATCAGGGTAAGACGATCCTTGACGGTCAGGCGCAATGGCTCATGACCAACACCGATTACCGTGCCGTGATCGAAGGCCACGCTGACGAACAAGGTACGCGCGAATACAACCTTGCCCTGGGATTCCGCCGCGCAAATGCGGTGCGCGAATATCTTGTGTCGCGCGGGGTGCCTGCCAGCCGGCTTGAGGTAACGAGCTATGGTAAAGAGCGACCCATTGAGGTGTGTTCTAATGAGACCTGTTATGCGCAGAACCGCCGCGCTGTGACGGTTCTTTCATTCTCCGCGATCACCAGCTGATCTGGCCCAAAAGGAACGTCTCTTCATGTACCGTATCGCCCTCGTTTGTGCTATTTTGCTGATCCCGGTGCCCGCGTTGGCGCAGAATGAAGAAACACTGGCAGACATCCGACAACAATTGACGGTGCTTTATGTTGACGTGCAGCGGTTGCGCCGTGAATTGTCAACAACTGGCGGTTTGAATGCGGGGGTGGTCGGGAATACGCCACTTGATCGGCTCAACGCGATTGAGGCGGAGTTGCAGCGCCTGACATCAAAGTCAGAAGAGCTGGAGTTCCGGGTCAATCGCATCACGGTCGATGGGACGAACCGCATCGGTGATCTGGAATTCCGTCTATGCGAGCTGGAAGCCGATTGCGATATCGGTCAGTTGGGGGAAACGCCATCATTGGGTGGCGTGGAAAATGGTGCGGGCGTACCGTCGGCAGACCCAGCCCCCGCAACAGGCGGCCCCGCTTTGGCCGTTGGCGAACAGGGCGATTTGGAGCGGGCGCAGGAGGCGCTCGCCGCCGGTGACTTTCGCGGCGCCGTTGACCAGCTTGCGGCCTTTAGCACGACCTATCCGGGCAGTCCGCTGACAGCGGACGCGAATTATCTGCGTGGTGAAGCGCTAGAGGGCTTGGGCAATCTGACCGACGCAGCGCGCGCTTATCTAGAGGCATTTTCGGGTGATCCGACAGGGACGACAGCCCCTGACGCCTTGTTTAAACTGGGCACATCACTGGGTGCGATTGGTCAGACGCAAGATGCTTGTTTGACTTTGGCCGAAGTTGGTGTGCGGTTTCCAGGCAATCCGGCCGTATCAGACGCTCAATTCGCGATGCAAAACCTGGGATGTCAGTAGCCGACCAGCCCCAGCATGATCCGCGCGATGATGATCTTTTGAATGCGGCGCGGGCGGCGCTTTCTCAACAACGTTTTGGCAAGATTGGCATCGCGGTCTCAGGTGGCGGTGACTCAATGTCGGTGTTGCACGTCCTGTCCCGTGTGGCGCATGAAGGTGGTTTTGCGGTAGAGGCGGCAACCGTCGATCATGGGTTGCGTGACGATGCGGCTGACGAGGCACACCTTGTTGCGCAAAACTGCTCGCAGTTGGGTATCCCGCATACGGTATTGCGATGGGAGGGGTGGGACGGAACGGGCAATATGATGGCCGCCGCGCGCGATGCACGGTATCGGCTTGTCGCCGAATGGGCATCGATACGTGGTGTTCATGCTGTGGCCTTGGGCCACACCGCAGACGATATCGCCGAAAATTTCTTGATACGTCTTTCGCGGAAAGCAGGGCCCGACGGATTGGCAGCGATGAAGGCCCGGTTTGACCGTGACGGTATGACCTGGGTTCGTCCTTTCCTAGCTCAAAGCCGCGAAGATTTGCGGGCGTATCTGCAGCGCCACGGGGTATCTTGGGTCGACGACCCGACCAACGAAGACGCGCGTTTCGATCGCACGCAAGTCCGCAAGGCGTTGCCGACATTAGGCGCGCTGGGGATTTCTGCCGACGTCTTGCACAGCGTAAGCCTGTCAATGCAAAGCGCACGCGATGCATTGGACCACTACGCAAACATCGAAGCGCGGCGTTACGTTCGCCAGCAAGACGGCGATCTGGTGCTGCGGCTTGGTCTCACTGGGCCATTGCCCTCAGAGATCAAGCGGCGGTTATGGCGGGCTTGTTTGCCATGGATCAGCGGCGCCGATTATGCGCCGCGCCATGAAGCGCTGTTCACGCTGATCGATGGTATGGCAACAGATGGCAGCGGAACGGTTGGGGGTTGCTTGATAACTCGCAAAGGTGATGACTGGCGGATCACACGCGAATACCAGGCAGTGCGCGCGCTTCGCGAAAAGACAACTGCGCTTTGGGATGGGCGGTGGGCCGTCGATGGGCCGCATGAAGACAAATATGAAGTACGCGCGCTGGGTGAGGCGATCCAGGAATGCCCCGATTGGCGCGAATCCGACCTGCCGCGCAGTTCGCTGATTGCCACACCGGCGATTTGGCGGGGCGACACACTGATCGCGGCGCCTTTGGCCGGACAAAGTAATGGCTGGACAGCGCAGATTGTCGCGGATTTTCATCTACATGCGTTTGCGCATTGAAGATTAACGTTTTGCCTCTATTTTAGGTGAAACGCTTATGAAGCGACTCTGTCGCATCATTTCCCGATTTCAAAGGAGTTTTCCCCTTGGGCAACGCGCGTAACATGGTCTTTTGGGTCGTCCTGTTCCTGATGGTGCTGGCGCTGTTTAACCTTTTCAGCAGCCCACCCGGTTCAGCCAATTCAGAGGCCAGAAGCTATTCCGAATTTGTTGAGGCCGTTGAAGGTGGCCGCGTCACTGACGTGGTGATCGACGGTGAAAACGTACGTTTTGCCGAAGGCGGGCGGACATATACAACAATCATGCCGCAAGACGCCGAGATCACAAATCTGTTGATCGAGGCAGATGTGCCCGTATCGGCCCGCAGCCAGGAAACATCTGTTTTCCAATCGTTTATCGTCAGCCTTCTGCCATTCCTGCTGCTGATCGGTGTGTGGATCTATTTCATGAACCGTATGCAAGGGGGCGGCAAAGGTGGTGCGATGGGCTTTGGCAAGTCACGTGCGAAGCTGCTGACAGAAAAGCATGGGCGCGTCACATTTGATGACGTCGCGGGAATCGACGAAGCGAAGGAAGAATTGGAAGAGATTGTTGAATTCCTGCGCAATCCTCAGAAGTTCAGCCGCCTTGGCGGCAAAATTCCGAAAGGGGCGTTGCTTGTCGGTCCTCCCGGGACTGGTAAGACGCTGCTTGCGCGTGCCATCGCGGGCGAGGCAGGCGTGCCATTCTTCACGATTTCGGGCTCCGACTTTGTCGAAATGTTCGTTGGTGTCGGTGCGTCACGCGTTCGTGACATGTTTGAGCAGGCGAAAAAGAATGCACCTTGTATCGTATTTATCGACGAAATTGATGCTGTTGGCCGCTCCCGCGGTGCCGGCTATGGCGGCGGGAATGACGAGCGCGAACAGACGCTGAACCAGTTGCTGGTCGAGATGGATGGTTTTGAAGCCAATGAAGGCGTGATCATCGTCGCGGCGACCAACCGGCGCGACGTCCTTGACCCTGCGCTTTTGCGCCCTGGTCGTTTTGACCGTCAGGTGACCGTACCAAACCCGGACATCAAGGGTCGCGAAAAGATCCTGGGCGTGCATGCTCGCAAAATCCCGCTGGGTCCCGATGTGGACTTGCGTATCATCGCGCGTGGTTCGCCCGGTTTTTCCGGTGCTGACCTGGCCAATCTCGTGAACGAGGCTGCCTTGATGGCGGCCCGTGTCGGGCGCCGCTTTGTCACGATGGTCGACTTTGAAGCGGCCAAGGATAAAGTGATGATGGGAGCTGAACGCCGCTCAATGGTCATGACGGCTGAGCAAAAGGAAATGACTGCTTATCACGAGGCGGGGCACGCCATTGTGGGGATTACCCTGCCGAAGTGTGACCCGGTCTATAAGGCGACCATTATTCCGCGCGGTGGTGCGTTGGGCATGGTGATGAGCCTGCCCGAAATGGACCGGCTGAACATGTTTAAGGATGAATGCCACCAACGTTTGGCCATGATGATGGCAGGTAAGGCCGCTGAAATCATCAAATATGGCGAGGATGAAGTGTCCAACGGCCCGGCAGGTGATATCCAACAAGCCAGCCAGTTGGCGCGCGCGATGGTGCTCCGCTGGGGCATGTCTGACAAGGTGGGCAATATCGACTATGCCGAAGCCCATGAAGGTTATCAGGGCAATACTGCAGGTCTGTCGGTTTCGGCTAGCACCAAGGAGTTAATCGAAGACGAAGTGCGCGGTTTCATCCAGCAAGGTTATGAGCGCGCCCGGAATATCATCCTCGAAAAGAACGAAGAGTTTGAACGTCTGGCGCAGGGTCTTTTGGAATACGAGACGCTGACTGGCGATGAAATCAAACGCGTTATGGCCGGTGAACCGCCACATGTCGGTGATGATGCCGATGACACACCGCCGTCAGGGGGCACGCCATCAGTGACGGCCATCCCGAAGACAAAGCCGCGCAAACCTCCGCGTGAATCAGATGGTGGGATGGAACCGGAACCTTCCGTCTAAAGGATACGAAACGCCGCCCTTGGGGCGGCGTTTTTTGTTTGCGTGATCAAATCTCGGCACGTTTCAGGAATTCATCGGCAAACTCCGTGATGGCGTCGTCGTCCATGACATCAATGATCGGGATCGCGTGGGCCTGCGATGCTGCTAGAAAAAGCGCATTCTCGCCAAGCGATCGCGCGATAAAGACGTCAGTCGCCTGTTTGAGTGCTGGCGTCTGATTATCATATAATGCACTGCGCCTTATGCGGTCCGCCAGAAAAGCCTCGCTCGCGTGCAGACAGATCGCGGTGCCGTCAAGTTCGGCAATGTATTCTGGTCGCAATGCGGCCCCTTCCAAGACAAAGGGCCGCTGCTGATCGCGCATTTCGGCGACAAAACGCGCGATGATCGGGCGCATGTTCTGATGGTGATGCTTGAGAAATGTGTGAACTGAATGCGCAGACATTTTCTGATAAAATTCCAGCACGTGCTCTGGGGCATTTTCCCATGGTCGCCCCGGATGCCGCGCCATTCGATCAGTGGAGGTGACCGGCCACCCCAAGGCCGTACCAATTCTTGCGGCAAGCGTTGACTTGCCGGTATGCGACGTACCAGTGATGAGCAGGTGATCAGGCATCGGGTTCTACGTAAGGTGTAGGACGTTTCGTGACCGAACACGACCGGTCTGGCAAGATGTAGTTGGATGCAATCCGGTCTTGGGCTAGCAATAGCGCATTGTCAGCTTGGGAGATCTTCCAAATGCCCGCACTCGCACCGACTGAGATCATTGGTGAAGTCACATGGATTGGTCTGGTCCCGGATCGTGACGCATCATTGCGGTCAGAGGCGCAACCTATGGCAGCACTTACATTTGCAGGTATACCCGGCGAGGCGCATGGCGGCCTGACCCGCCCGTCTTGTTCGCGTGTGGTCAGCCAGTATCCAAAGGGCACCGATATACGCAATGTGCGTCAGTTGTCGGTATTGTCCGCCGAGCAACTGGATGAGATCGCTGCCGATTGCGGTTTGTCCGAACTTGATCCCGCGCTGGCGGGCGCGTCATTGGTGATCAGGGGTATTCCTGACTTCACGCATGTGCCGCCCTCATCACGGCTCCAGTTTCCAGACGGATCGACAATCGTCGTGGATATGGAAAACCGTCCCTGTCATTTACCTGCAAAAGGGATCAATGCCGATCACGCGGGCGCTGGCGACAAATTCAAAGTCGCCGCCAAAGGCAAGCGCGGTGTGACCGCGTGGGTAGAGCGCGAAGGACAGGTCAATGTAGGGGATGCTGTACGGTTGCATGTGCCGGACCAACGCGCATGGCAACCATAGGTTTCCCATCCGAAACCGCTTTGGCGTTTATCGCCGATTCCAGCGCTGAAAATGTCGCAATCACCGTGCATGCGGTGGTATTCGGCCGCTAGAAGCGAAACAGAAGACACGCGGCAATTGCCCAAAGATCAGGGAAATCTTCCATGGAATACAAGTCGGATATCGAGATCGCGCGCGCGGCCCAAAAGCGGCCTATTCAAGAGATTGGCGCCAAACTGGGCATCGATAGCGATGATCTGCTGCCCTACGGCCATGACAAGGCCAAGGTCAGCCAACGCCTGATCGACAGCGTGCAGGGCCGCGCGGATGGAAAATTGATCCTTGTCACCGCGATCAATCCGACGCCGGCAGGCGAAGGCAAAACCACCACAACTGTTGGTCTGGGTGACGGTCTGAATGCAATTGGCAAGAAGGCCGCGATTTGTATTCGTGAGGCCTCGCTTGGCCCCTGTTTCGGGATGAAAGGGGGGGCTGCGGGCGGCGGTTACGCGCAGGTTGTCCCGATGGAAGATATGAACCTGCATTTCACCGGGGATTTCCACGCCATTACGTCGGCCCACAACCTGCTTTCCGCGATGATTGACAACCATATCTATTGGGGCAATGCACTTGAAATTGACATTCGTCGTGTCACGTGGCGGCGGGTTTTGGATATGAATGATCGTGCGCTGCGCCAGATCACGACCAGCCTGGGCGGCGTCGCCAACGGTTTCCCGCGCGAGGCTGGTTTTGACATCACTGTTGCGTCCGAGGTGATGGCCATCCTCTGTCTGGCGCGCAACCTCGACGATCTGCAAAAACGCCTCGGTGACATCATTGTTGCCTACCGGCGGGACCGCAGCCCGGTCTATTGCCGCGATATCAAAGCCGATGGGGCGATGACGGTATTGTTGAAAGATGCGATGCAGCCGAACCTGGTGCAAACGCTGGAAAACAACCCGGCCTTTGTGCATGGCGGACCTTTTGCTAATATCGCCCATGGCTGCAATTCCGTCACTGCGACGACAACGGCGTTGAAGCTAGCGGATTATGTGGTGACCGAAGCGGGCTTTGGCGCTGATCTGGGTGCCGAGAAATTCATGAATATCAAGTGCCGTAAGGCGGGGCTGGCCCCATCATGTGTTGTTGTTGTGGCGACCGTTCGTGCGATGAAGATGAATGGTGGTGTTGCCAAGGCCGACCTGGGTGCCGAGAATGTTGAGGCCGTGAATGCGGGCTGTGCAAACCTTGGGCGCCATATTGAGAATGTGAAGTCTTTTGGTGTTCCTGTCGTGGTGGCGATCAATCATTTTGTGACGGATACCGATGCAGAGGTGGATGCGGTAAAAGCCTATGTGGCGACCCAGGGGGCGGAAGCGATCCTATGCAAGCATTGGGCGCTTGGATCGGAAGGCACGACCGAGCTGGCGACCCGCGTGGCGCAGATCGCCGATGCCGATGAAGCAAACTTCGCACCAATCTATCCCGATGAGATGAGCTTGTTCGAGAAGATCGATACAATTGCAAAGCGGATCTACCGTGCTGATGAAGTCATAGCCGATACCAAAATTCGCGATCAGCTTAAAAATTGGGAAGAGCAGGGTTACGGAAATCTGCCTGTTTGTATGGCAAAGACTCAATACAGTTTTACGACCGATCCAAACCTGCGCGGTGCGCCGACAGGGCATGCGGTGCCGATCCGCGAGGTCCGGTTAAGCGCCGGTGCTGGATTCATTGTCGCGATCTGCGGTGAGATCATGACAATGCCGGGTCTCCCGCGCGTGCCCTCGGCCGAACAGATCATGCTGAATGATGCAGGCCAGATCGAAGGCCTGTTCTAGGTCGGCGTGATGATGTCCCGGATCAGGTCCGGAACATCACCATGCCTACCCTCCCATCTGCCTGCGACGGCGGTGTTTCTAAACAAAAGAAGATGACAAATGACAGCAACGGTGATTGATGGAAAGGCCTTTGCGGCCAAAGTGCGAGGCAACGTGGCTGAACATGTTGCGCGCCTGAAGGCAGAGCACGGGATTACACCAGGACTTGCTGTCGTCCTGGTGGGTGAGGATCCGGCAAGCCAGGTCTATGTTCGCTCAAAAGGCAAGATGACGGTTGAGGTCGGCATGGCCTCATTCGAGCATCGATTGGATGCAGGAACCTCGGAGGCTGATTTGCTCGCCGTGATCGATCAGCTGAACAACGACCCGTCTGTGCATGGTATTTTGGTGCAGTTGCCGCTCCCTGATCATCTTGATAGCGACCTGGTCATCAACAGCATTGACCCGGCCAAGGATGTGGACGGGTTTCATATCTCAAACGTGGGTCTTTTGGGGACCGGTCAAAAAAGTATGGTGCCATGCACCCCGTTGGGCTGCTTGATGATGTTGCGGGATCATCATGGTGCGCTTTCAGGGATGAATGCGGTTGTGGTTGGTCGGTCGAATATCGTTGGCAAGCCGATGGCTCAGCTTTTGCTGGGTGATAGCTGTACCGTCACGATTGCACATTCACGAACCAGCGACTTGCCTGGTGTTGTTCGGCAGGCCGATATCGTCGTGGCTGCGGTAGGCCGTCCACAAATGGTGCCCGGCGATTGGATCAAACCCGGCGCGACGGTGATTGATGTCGGCATTAACCGGATCGAAAAGCCACAAGGTGGTACCCGACTGGTGGGTGATGTGGATTATGACAGCTGTGCTGCTGTCGCCGGTGCCATTACGCCAGTGCCGGGCGGTGTCGGCCCCATGACCATCGCGTGTCTGTTGGCCAACACTGTGACAGCCTGTTGTCGTGCCAATGGCTTGGCCGAGCCGGATGGCCTGACCGCTTGACCAAACGTCAACTGTCGCACGTCAGCGTTGTACGGTGACATCGCGTTCGCTATGAAAACGTATGCAAAATGCATTTCCGCCTTCGAAAACATATGCTTCGTGGGGTTTAAGGCTTCTTCTTTTGACGGGCATCGCCATTGTATTTGCGTTGCTCGGCCCATTTGGAACCTATGAGGCGATGACCCTGACCGCCCGGTTTTTCTATTGGTTCGTCTTGCTCGCGGCTGCCGATCTTTGCATTCGCTTAACACACCGTATCGTGGAACGCTTCGGCAATGTGAGCGGTCATGCCGGGCGGCTCGCACAAAGTGCTGTCTGCTTTACGCTCTTGTTTTCGCCCACTGCCTGGGGGCTGAGCAGTCTATTTGACGGAGGTCTTCTGGACTGGCGCGGATTCACTATTTTTGCGGCTAATATTTGTGCGCTTTCGGTTGTGATGGCTGTCTTGACCTACTTTTTCTGGGGAACTTATGACGGACCACAACCCGAAAGCCGGGCGCGTCTTTATGACCGTCTTCCAGTTGGAACAAATGCGTCCATCATGCGCCTAACGGTCGATGATCATTATGTTGACGTCTACCTGGATGACGGAAATCAGCACCGCGTTCTGATGCGGCTGACCGATGCTATCCGTGAAATGGACGGTGCGCCGGGCTTTTGTACCCATCGGTCGCATTGGGTATCGGCCAATCATATTACGCGTGGCGTCAAGCAGCAAAATCGTGAATTTGTCGTGCTGGCCGATGGCACACAGGTGCCGGTCAGTAAGACCTATCGTGAAGACGTGTTGGCTGCAGGCTTTCTTTAAGCGGAACGGCAATGGCCTTGGTGCCCGTTAGAACAGCGACCGCCTTTGTACCGAAAAGATTGCGCAAGACCGGGGTGTGGCTGGCAAGACCACCAGTATACGCCCCAAAAGCCGGCAAAATAAGCCGGTGCTGATCATAGATAAAGGCAGGTTTGCTACGCCCCGTCACACGATGCTTGGGGTGATAATGGCCTGAAACTTCTGCCTTTTCCGTGGTTGCTATATGCCGAAATGTGAGTGTTCCAATCTTAATATGCGCAAGATGCGTGCCGCCCATGTCAACCGGGCCCGGATCGTGGTTGCCTTCGATCCAGATCCATTGACGCCCGGCTTGCTGACTTGTCAGAAGAAGGCGCATGTCCTCAGACAGGGTACTTGCCGCATCCAGATCATCGAAACTGTCACCAAGGCAAATCACGGCCTGGGGTTTGATCCGGCCGATGTCGCTTTGCAACTTTTCCAGCGTTTGTTGCACTTCATAAGGGGGCAGCATTACACCGCTGCGCCGGGCAATCCGGTCGGACTTTCCCAAATGTAGATCTGAGACGCATAATGTGCCGTAATCCGGCAGGTAAAGCGCGCCGGTCGACAATGCGGTGCAGCGTGTGCCACACAGGATGAAGTTATGCCCGTTCATGATCTGTTCTTTTGGCGGATTGTTTCACACGCTTCAAGCACTAATCGATGCCTACCTCTGCGATCAGACGTGCCGCTTCTTCCTCAAGCATGCGATCCTGCGCAGCGCCAGCGACTGCTATCCGTCCCTGTTCGAGGAACATTGGCAGTGACAGCGGTGTCACACGATCCAGTTTCAGGTGATCGACCTTCCCGGCGGTGCGGGTCAGCATCTCTTCGATCCGTCCGAAATCGACAAGCCCGCGCATTGCCTCTTCGCGCGTGATCTGCAGCATCAGATGATCGGGGTCATACTTGGCCAAGGTGTCATACAGTATGTCGGATGAGAACGTGGCCTGCCGTCCCGTTTTGCGGGTCTGGGGTAAATTGCGTTCTATCAGACCAGCGATTGTTGCGGCCCCGCGAAAGGTCTTTTTCATAACAGCGTTGCCGGACAGCCATGTTTCGAAATCAGCCCGCAAGTTCAATGCTGCAAATAATGGGCCGGGGTCATCCACCGGCTCTAGCCCCCAGACAAGCGTGGCGTAGTCATTGGCGACAAAACCCAATGGGTCAAGCCGCAACTCTTCCATGCGCTGGGTCAGCAACATCCCCAGCGTTTGCATCGCGTTTCTTCCGGCAAAGCCATAGGCGCAGATATGGTGCCGCCCTTCATGTGGAAAGGTTTCGACAAGAATGCGATCTGCCTCCGGCAGTTTCGAATACGCCCGCTGCAGGCCAAGCCATTCAGCGGTGTGGTCTGGCAGGTTGGGCCAGCTTTCTTGTCGAAACATGCGCAGGATGCGTTGGGACAGCTGGGTTGAGTTGGCGAATTTCGTGCCCATGAAAGTGGCGATTTTTGGGGTTTTGTCGCCGCGCCGTGTAACCTGGACAGTCATTTCCTTCATGTTCTCATAGCGGACTACTTGTCCGCCGATTAGAAACGTATCCCCTTGGGTCAAAGTTGCCGCAAAGGCTTCTTCAACTTCGCCCAAGGGTTTGAAATTACCTTTCATCCGCACCTTGAGCGTGTCGGTATCCTGAATAGTGCCAATATTCATACGGATGCGCTGGGCCGCCCGCGGATCGCGAAGCTGCCACGTGCCGTCAGGGTTCTGCAGCAAGCGTTTCCATTTGTCGTAAGCGCGCAACGCGTAGCCGCCAGTTGCGCAAAAGTCGAGGCAGTCGTCAAAGGCTGCGCGGCTCAGCCCGCGGTAGCTGCCGACGGTTCTGACCTCAGCAAATAGTTGATCTGCGTCGAACGGACCGCTACAGGCCGCGATCAGGATGTGCTGGCAGAGCACGTCGCGGGGACCCGGACCTTTTTTGTCGCCGTCGAGATCATGGGCCTTCACTGCTTCGAGCGCTGCAACGCATTCAACCACCTCGAACCGGTTTGCAGGCACAAGCAAGGCTTTGGAAGGTGCGTTGTAGCGGTGGTTTGCCCGCCCGATGCGCTGGACCAGACGTTTGACGTTTTTGGGTGCGCCAACCTGTACAACCAGATCGACATCCCCCCAGTCAATCCCCAGATCCAGCGAGCCGGTACAAACTATGGCACGTAGCTCGCCTGCAACCATTGCACCTTCGACCCGTTCACGCTGTTCACGGGCAAGGCTGCCGTGGTGAATACCAATCGGCAGATCGTCAGCATTCGCCAGCCACAGATTGTGAAAAAAGATCTCAGCTTGGGCGCGGGTATTGTGAAAAATCAGGGTTGTTTTGTGTTTCTTGATCTCTTGCAGGATCGCGGGAATGGCATATTTGGCACCACCCCCAGTCCAGGGCGGCTTTTCTTCCGTCAACAGCATTGAGATATCCGGATCTGGTCCTGGATCTGCATTGATGATGGCACAGGGATCGGGATGGCGAGCAAGCTCACCAGCAATGGCCTGCGGGTCTTCAACCGTGGCGGACAACCCCACGCGCCTGAGATTGGGCGCAAGCGTCTGAATACGGCTGAGCGCCAGCATCAGTTGATCGCCCCGTTTGCTTTCGCTGAGCGCGTGGATTTCATCGATGATGATCCGTTCAAGGCCCTTGAAGATGCGCGGTGCATCTTCATAGCTGGTGAGCAACGCAAGTGACTCTGGCGTCGTGAGCAGGATATGTGGCGGATCCGCCCGTTGCCGTCTTTTCTGCGTATAAGAGGTGTCACCGGTCCTGTCCTCGATACGGATGGCCAAACCTATTTCATCAACCGGGGTCCGCAAGTTACGTTTGATATCGGCCGCAAGCGCTTTGAGCGGAGAGACATAAAGCGTGTGCAGGCCATCGTGCGCTGCGTTGCTGAGTTCGATCAATGACGGCAGGAAACCGGCAAGTGTCTTACCTCCCCCAGTAGGCGCGATCAGCATCAGGGCAGGCGCATCAGCCTGGTCCAACATCGCTTGTTGGTGCGGGTGGATGGACCAGCCGCGCTGCGTGAACCAGTCATCAAATTGCGCGGGCAGGGCGGTCATATCCACAATCTGCCCTTCAGGCCCAAAGGGTCAAGACCTCTTCAGCGGTTTCGGGCGCGGTTTGAGTTTGCAAATGGCACTTTGTACGGCCTTAGGAAGTGCAATGTCGCCGTCTGGTGCAATCGCAAGCGCCGCGGCAATGTCCTTTGCCAATATGCCAATGGTATTGTCGCGGGCGTATCCTTCGCGAGCGAACTCGATCTCATCAAAGCCGGAGGCCAGCCAGTTTTGACCTGATGCGTTGTGGATCAAGTTGAGTAGTTTGTCTTCATCCACCGCCGCTGCATCGGCCCAGTCGAGCACCAACCGCGTCATGGCGGTATGTGAGGCGGCGAGCAGGTTGTTTAGAACCTTGGCCATCATACCGGTGCCAAATCCGCCCATGTCATGAATGTCACGACCCATGGCCTCTAGCAGCGGCATAATTCGCGAGGTATCTCCGCCGGTCATGAAAGTGAGTGTTCCAGCCTCGGCCTTTATCTGCGCGCCTGACATGGGCGCGTCGACTAACCCAATGTTGTCAGGTATTCGCTTGCGCAATGCTTTGACATATCTGGGCGACAGCGTGGAACAAATAATAACGGAATTAAGTGACTTTGCCCGCGAAACGACAGCCTGATCATCAAACAGAAGCGCGTCTGTTTCTGCCGCATCCCTGACCACCGTAATCAGCGTCGTCAGGCCGTCGCAAAAGCTGACGATATCATTTCCTACACCATCGATTGCCCGGACGTCGTATCCTTCCGCGTCGATGCCGGCCTTTCGCAGATTGGCCAGCATTCCTGCACCCATGCGCCCGCAACCGGCAACGCCGACGAAACCTTTCATCAGACCTCCAACAAAAAAGGCTTCCCGCCAAAGTAGGGGGAAGCCTTCCAATTGCAAATATCGAATTGATCAGTGGATGATATCTTCTTCCTTGACGAACATGTTTGCCCAGGCGCGGTCAATCAGGTCCGGGGACATTTGATAAGGGATCCCCTCGAACTCGCAGATTGATATCATCTGATCGATCAGGAAGATCGGCTGGTAGTTCGCATATATACTGTCAATTTCCGGATAACGCACATTCAACAGGTGAACGAGCGTCTCTTCGTCCAGCGGCATTTTGCGTTTCCGCGCAACCATGGCAAAAATCTTCAGGAAGTCTTCCTGGTTTGGGCCATCGATTTTGATCTTGTAGAAGATACGGCGCAAGGCCGCCTTATCGAAGATCGCATTCGGGTGGAAGTTGGTCGAGAACACGACCAGCGTGTCAAACGGTACCTCGAATTTCTCACCCGACTGCAACGCAAGAATATCTTTGTTTTCTTCGAGCGGCACGATCCAGCGGTTCACAAGCGTTTGTGGCGGTTCAGCCTGACGTCCAAGGTCATCCACGATGAAGATGCCACCAGTCGATTTCAACTGCAGCGGCGCCTGATAGGTTCGTGCGGTCGGATTGTAGACCAGATCCAGCATCGACAGTGAAAGTTCACCACCGGTAATCACCGTAGGCCGCTCGCAACGCACATAGCGCGTATCAAAACGACCGGATGTACGGCGCAAACTGTTTGGGTCATCAACGTCTTCTTCGGCCGCGCTATGTACGATCGGGTCGTAGACGGTGATCACCTGGCCGGAATATTCAATGGCGCGAGGGACGTAGATTTTGTCGCCCAACGCATCGCGGATCCCGTTTGAGATTGACGATTTACCGTTGCCTGGCGGGCCATACATCAGGATCGAACGGCCTGCACTGACAGCAGGCCCAAGATTTGAAAGCAAGTCATCCGGCAGCACCAAATGACCCATAGCGGTCTGCAGCTGATCACGGGTGATTTGGATATTACGGATCGATTGGCGCTGAATCTGTTCGCGATAAATCTCAAGCGGAACAGGCATCGCGCCATAGTATTCGGACTGGCCAAGCGCATCCAGGGCACGGGCGCGCCCGGCATCCGTTAGCTGATAGCCCATTTCATTGCCGCTATTGGCGTTCAATGTCCCCGTTGCTTCAAGAAGGCGCTGTCCCCGCGCCATATCGACCAATTCCTGGGTTACGGGAATGGGCAAACAGATCGCCCGACTAATCACCGAAACCAGATCAAGGTTCATGCGGAACATCGTCTTGATCAGGATGTCGCGCATCATCGCCATCGGCAAGAGCATGCCTTCAAGGCTACGCGGTGCCGGGGGCGCCATCACGGAAGAGGTTTGAACATTCATAATCGGCCCACCTGTCGGTAAAATGATCAATAGCCACAATGTGCTGTGACGACGTTAACAGGATTACAGCCTATTGTGGCTAAATAGTGAATAAAGATGTTCCAGTCTGAGGCATTGCCGCACCTTCAGCGGTATATCGCCACCACCAGCAGATAGAACAAAAGTGTCATACTCAGCACCAGGCCTTTTGGAAAAGCCAAATCCAGCCCCAGCAAACCGCCTCGCAGATTGCCACTGCGCGCGGTCCAGCTTTTCCAATCTGGTGCGATGTTGCGCAGTGGGGTGAAACGGAAAACGCTATGGGTGATCACACCTGCAAAAGTGGCAGCGGTGAAAACCACAAAAATCAGCAACCAATCAGACTGGACAAAAAACGGCGACATTGCCGCGTACATTTTGGCGTCACCCCCACCTATAAGGCGCAGCGCCCATAGCGCCATGCCGATGACCAGCACAATCGGTGCATGCAGAAACTGCCAAAAGTATTCGGGAAAGCCAAACGCCATCGGGCCGAGAAACACAAAGACCATAAACAGAACCATCATGGATCTGTTCGTGATCTTCATATGCTTCATGTCACTCCACGACACGAAGATCGCGATGGGAATGACGGCAGGAAGAAACCAAAATGCCGCTTCTGCCGTCAAACCCATACCGGTCCGTTACGCGTTGTTCTCAAGCGCTTCAAGCGCGCGTACAGCGGGCTCAAAGTACTGGGGATGCGTTTCGATCGCCTCATTCAAAAGCGACTTACCGATAGTTACATCGTTCTGCTTGATCGCGGCGAGCGCCATCGTATGCAGCAATTGTGCCCGCTCAACCTGTGTCATGCGCACGACTGGCAGCGTGTATTCACGCCGCGCGCCACGGGCGAGAACGAGGTTGTTCTTTGCGGTAAACAGGTCATCGTTAAAGCGCAGAGCATCGACAAAGTGACGCTCAGCCCCGGCATAGTCGCCGCGTGTCAGTTTCGAATAACCCCAATTGTTGTAAACTGCGGCCGGTCGTGTCGTCAGCCCGGCGGCGATTTCGTAAAAGCTATCGGCTTTGTCCCATTGCTGACGGCTGTCTGCGACCATCGCCTCAAGCCGGTATCGCTTGAACGTCTCATAGGTCGGCGGGATCGTGTTCAAGGTCGCTGCAGCCTGATCCCATTCGTTGGCGCGAATATAGGCATCGGCCAGATCAACGCTATCACTATTTGTCGCCTCACCATGGGCGACAACGGTCGTCCATGCTTGGATCGCTTCCTGTGGGCGTTTGGCCCTGACCAGTGACTTTGCCAAGCCGCGTTGCAGATCGATCCGTCCGGGATCATTTGCGTTGGCGTTTGCAAAGTAACTGACCGCCTCATTCGGATCGCCGACCGTGAGCATCACATCGTTGAGATTGCTTTCGTCGACAACGTTCAGGTCTTGCAGGGCCCGCTCAACTTCGGCTTCTGGATCAGGGGGTGTACACGCAGCAAGGCCAATGGCCGCTGCACTCAGCGTCAAAATAATCGTGTGGCGCATTTTTCTGCGTCCTCTTGCTGCTCTTGCCTATAAGTCCGACGTGAGTGCGAAGTCGCCAGGTCCCCGCCGGATCAGATTGAAGTTCTGATTTTGTTGTATCTCATTATTGCCCGGATTTTCCAATTTTGCGAGCGCTAAGCGCAAGTTATCACGGATTTCATCCGAATTTCCGTTATCTGCGGCGAAAGCACGACGAAAAACCTCGCTTGCCTCGGCAACTTGGCCCGTTTCCATTAGGATCACACCAAGATTGTTCCATGCTGGGGCAAATGTTGGATCTTCTTCAACCGCACGTCTGAGCCATGTTTCCGCTTGGCCCAGACGGCCCAAGTTCAGATTTGCAGACCCAATCGCCGACATCGTATCCACATTCAGGCCCTGCTGCAGCGCTGCACGGTTATAGGCCTTCAGCGCCAGCTCATATTCACCGGCATCCATCAGGCGGTGGCCCACGATCAGCCCATCTTCAGAGCTTGGCCCGGAAACACCTGGCGCAAATACACCATCCGTGGAACGACTAAGGCCGCCCGAATTACAGGCGGCCAAAACAATGAAGACCAGGCCGCTTATGGCCCTCTTGGCATACATCTGTAACGGTGTCCTAAGTCAGATTTATCACGATCGAATAAATTGATGGCCCGATCAGGATGGCCATGAGTGGCGGAACCGTCAACATCATCGTTGCCAGTGTCATTTTGGTGGGCAATTTGTTTGCAGCTTCTTCGGCGCGCATGACGCGTTTGTCCCGCATTTCAGACGAATACACCCGCAGCGCGTCAGCGATGGAAGTACCAAATTGCTGTGATTGAATAAGCACTGTCACAAAGCTCGTGATGTCAGGGACGCCACAACGTTCAGACATATCTTTCAGAACTGTGTTTTTATCTTTGCCGGCTTTGACCTCCTGGCTGACAATCTCAAACTCGTCAGACAGATCCGGAAAACCGGCTTTCAGTTCCTGCGAAACGCGAACGATCGACTGATCCAATGATTGTCCGGCCTCAACACAGACCAGCATCATGTCCAGACTGTCAGGAAATCCATTTGTAATCTCTTGCTGCCGTGTCGCCTTGCGCCGGGTGACCCAGTATTTTGGCAAGAAATAGCCAACAATACCCGGAATACCGATCATCATGACCAGCTGCTGTGTTTCGACGGTCACTTGCGATGACTGGACCATTGCATAAATGGTGCCTGCCAAAAGCCCAAAGATGCCTAATGCAAATTGCATGAAATGGAAAATGCGGACCGCATTCGGGCTGCGATAGCCGGCCTGCATCAGTGTTAGTTTGGACGCAGAATATTCTTCGGCATTTTGTGGTTCAAGAAAGTTGGAGTATTTTTCCAGCTTGTCTTTACCAGAGGCAGAGCGCAGTGCCTCACCCTTCGCCGTTTTGGTGCTGGCAGCGGCCGAACTGCGCAATTTATCAAGCGGATCGACTTCGCGTTTGAGCAGCACGGGCAGGGTAATCAGGATCAAAAAGACGCCCAAAAGACCAACCACCATCAATGGTCCAAACGGACCAAGAATGTCGGTGATCATAGTTTGAATGGCTTCCATTTGCTTTTCCTCAGACCTTGATGTTGACGAGGGCGCGCATCACGATGATGTTCAGCACCAGGAAACCTGCAATGACAAAGCAGGCGGGAATGAAGAGCGGGCTTTCCATCACTTCATCAAAATAGTTCGGTCGTACGAGGTTGATACCGATCAACGCAACGATTGGAAAGGCTGACAGCAATTTGCCCGACCATTTCGCCTCGGCCGTGATCGCAGCAACCCTGCGGAACAGCCGGAAACGCGCGCGGATCACCTTGGCAAGACCATCCAGGATCTCAGCCAGATTACCGCCCGAAGTTTGCTGGATATTCACGGCCACCGCCAGAAAGCGCATATCCTGATTGTCCAGCCGCTCGGCGACCGCTTTGAGCGTTTCACCCATATCGCGACCATAGGCGGCCTCATCCGATACCATGCCCATTTCGGTGCCCAACGGATCGGGTACCTCGCGTGCAACAATAGCAATTGCATTTGAAAACGGGTGACCAACACGCAGTGATCGCACCATAAGTTCGACGGCTTCGGGCAATTGCTCACCAATCATGGCCATACGTTTATTGGCCTTGCTGCTGACCCAGACGTAGACACCGCCGACCCCCATCAGCAGCGACACAAGTACGCGGATCGGGACGCTGACCTGTGTCAAGACAGTCAGCATGCCAAATGCAGCGGCGCTGACAACGAACATCAACAGGATAATCTGCATGGGCGTAAACGCGATATTGGCCATCTGCGCCTTGTTCGCCAGCATCGAATAAATGGGGATGCTTTGCGATCGCATGTGTTGCGTCATCTCCTTGCGGAGTTGTTCCAACACCTGTTCGCGGCTGCCCCCTTTATCGAGCATCTCAAGACGGCGGTTGACCTTGCCGTCCATGCTGATCGATTTACCAAAGATCACCAGATATGCGCCCTGGACCAGCGCCAGGACGGCAACAAAGATCAGGATGTAAATGACCGGTTCTGCAGAAATCATGCGTTCTTACTCCGCGACCATTGGTTCAAAGATGGCTGGTGGCAAATCATAGCCCCACAGCTTAAAGCGTTCCGAGAAGTGGCTGCGCACACCTGTTGCCGTAAAGTGACCGATAATTTTGTTATCCGGCGTCAGGCCGACACGCTGATACCGGAAAATCTCTTGCATGGAAATCACGTCGCCTTCCATCCCGGTGATTTCGGTGATCGACACCATCCGGCGCGAACCGTCCTGCAGGCGCGAGGCCTGCACAATCAGGTTCACAGCCGATGAAATCTGGCTGCGCATCGCCTTGATTGGCATTTCGATCCCGGCCATGGCGATCATGTTTTCCAAACGGGAAATCCCGTCGCGGGCAGAGTTGGCGTGGATCGTGGTCATTGATCCATCGTGCCCGGTGTTCATGGCCTGCAACATATCGATAACCTCTTCGCCGCGGGTCTCCCCCACGATGATGCGGTCAGGGCGCATCCGAAGCGCGTTCTTCAGACAATCACGCTGGCTGACACCACCTTTGCCTTCGACGTTGGGGGGGCGGCTTTCCATTCGGCCCACATGTGTCTGCTGCAACTGAAGTTCCGCCGTATCCTCGATCGTCAGGATACGCTCTGCGTCATCGATGAAACCGGATAAAGCATTGAGCGTTGTGGTTTTACCCGAACCCGTACCGCCGGAGACAATCACATTCAGGCGGGTGGACACTGCGGCCTGCAGATAGGCAGCCATTTCTTCGGTAAACGCGCCGAACTTGACCAGTTCTTCGATGCCCAGCTTGTCTTTCTTGAACTTACGAATGGAGACAAGTGAACCGTCCACAGCAATTGGCGGCACCATTGCATTGAAACGCGAACCATCAGCCAATCGTGCGTCGACATAGGGGTTCGATTCATCAACGCGCCGTCCGACAGCCGACACGATCTTGTCGATAATGCGCAACAGGTGCCGCTCATCCTTGAACGTGATGTCCGTCAGTTCCAATGTTCCGTTGCGCTCAACGAAAATCTGCTGTGGGCCGTTCACCAGGATATCGTTGACACTTTCGTCTTTCAGAAGCGTTTCCAGTGGGCCAAGGCCTGTTACTTCAAAAAACAGATCCTGGCTTAGCGATTGCCGCTCTTCCCGGTTCAACACGATCCCCATTTCTTCAAGGGATTCGTTCGCGATCGCGTTGATTTCGGTACGGAGTTCCTGTTCAGAGGCGCTTTCAAGCGCGGACAAATTCAAGTTATCCAGCAGCGACTTGTGCAGCTCGAGCTTGATTTCCTGCAACCGCTCCTTGCGCCGTTTTTCTTTATCCATTGGGCCAGCATCAGCGGGGCGCTTGGCTGGCATCGCTTTCATCAACGATTGTTTGGGTTCTTCGGGGCTTGCTGTGGCAACCGGGGCGATATTCACCTTTGGCACACCAGGCGGCGTTGCATTCGCTGCGCCGGCTTTCGGAGCGCTGGGTTTTTTGTACTTTGAAAACATGAAGTTAACTCCTAGCTTCGTGCTTCTACGGCGTCGGCCTGATTCACATCATGCACTGATTTTGCAAGTTTCATGATCTCTTTGCGCAACGGATTTTTTGCAAGTCCCTCGGCCAGTGGCGTTCCGTGATCTGCGCTTTGTGCAACAGGTTTCCCCCCATCGGGCAGCAGCACTTCAACTGAAATGCCCAGACTTTCTGACAAACGTTTAACACGCGCCTTCCCATTCAGATCAGTGAAACCCGGAGCGCGATTCAGCACAAAACGAATTTTCTCAAATGGCAAGTCTTCGGATTGCAGTGCGCGCTTGAGCCGCAGCGTATTCTGGGCTGAGCGCATGTCGAGTTCAATCATTGCAAAATACACATGCGCCATCTCAAGCACGGTCTGCGACCATTCGACCATCGTAGATGGCATGTCCACAATCACGTAATCGAAATTGACCCGCGCCATTTCGATCACGCGTTCAATGTCTTCGGGTGAAATCATGTCCAAAGGGATCATGTCCGTGGGCGATGTCAGCACGTGCAGCTTTTCACCATATGTCAGCAACGCCTGCATGAACATCTCAGGCTCCATCGACTCGGTGTCGGTGAGCATTTCCAGAACGGCCTCTCGGCGGGGCAGGTCAAGATATGTTGATGCTGTGCCAAACTGAAAATCCAGGTCAATCAGACAGACCTTTTGTGGATTGTCCTTGTCCACGTTGGCCAACTCCCATGCGAGATTGACGGCCATCATTGTAGCTCCCGTGCCACCGGCCAGTCCATGGACAGGGATGACAACGCCGGACTTATTGCCCGTCGCGCGGAATTTTCGGTCACCATCGGCCGGAACCGCGGGCGTCTCTTCCGCTGTCAGGACACGCTCAATCGCCCGTGCCAGTTCGTTTTCAGGCAGCGGGTAGGGGACGAATTCATCACCACCTTCGCGCAACAATTGGTGTAGCGCAGATGGGCTGACATCCTCAGCGATCAGAATAACTTTGATTTTGGCCGCTTTAGCAGCGGAAATGACCTCTGAGACCGTGGTCAGATTGTCTTCATCATTGGCGTCCATCGCAATCGTGACGAATTGCAGATTGCGCGCTTCGGGCTGGCTGAGAAACGCAGCTGCATCCTCAAAACTCAGATCCCCCCAAGCGTCCCCCAGTGCCGCTTCCATGTCTTCGATCAGTAGGTCGAAGATCTGCACATCGCGGCTGATCGTGCATGCGACGATAGGGGGTGGGTCGTGCTGAACGACCGGACTGGTATTCATTGTCAAACGTCCTCATCAGTTTGGCCGCTTCTGGTAATATGACACGGGCCGCAGCTTAGGTGTATCCGGTGAATCACCGGTTAGCGCCCACAGCACAGTATCATAATTGCCAAGTTTGTTATTGGGGGGAATCGTGTCGAGATTTGGACCAAAAGATCGTAATTGTGCGAAATGATGCGACGATCGTGGAAAAAGTCTCGGAGTGTTGACGCCGGATGCATGATCCGGCGCCAATTTGGTCGGCGGAATTTAGCCGCCAGTACCTGTGTTGATTTGGGTGTCCGTCAGCTGCTGTGGCGGTATGGCGCTTTGGACATATTCGCGGAAGATGACTTCGGCGTACTTTCCGTTCAGCAGGGTTGGATGCCGCTCAACAAAACCGGACACTTCAGTCACCGTCCGACGGTTGCGCCGTTCGCGTCCCTCGGTCACGACCAAGGGTTGCGTCTCACCAAAGGACACCACCGCTTCCAGTCGGCTGCGATCAATCCCCTGCGACGACAGGAATGCCACCACCGCCTGTGCGCGACGCAAGCCAAGTGACCGGTTATAAGCCTGACTGCCGACAAGGTCGGTATGGCCAAAGACCTTAAACCTGACTTCTGGGAACTGGCGTATCCAATTGGCCTGTTGCGTCAGGACTGCACGCGCATCCGCGTCCAAGGCGGTTGAGTTGAACGCAAAGTTCACCGTGGAGTTCACGTCTGACGCAAAACGCCGCGCCAGATTGATGGTGTAATCCTGCTGACCCGTCTGAACCAGGAAGTTGTTCATGTTCGCGTTGCCAAAGTCACCGCGCTCCAGCGTTGATCCGGCTTCGGAATAGAACGACGAGAAACTCGGGTCAGATGAGGTGCACCCTGCAAGGGCTGCTGCGGCGATCGCCGTTGTCATAAAGTATTTCATTGGCCTGAGCTCCAATCATTCATCAAGGACGTAGCCATAGGACCCACCAAAGTCCTGCTGCGCTACTTCGCCTGCACCGCCACCTGTCGGTGCTTGTGTTCGCGCCACGCGGCCAAAGAGGAAAAGATCCTGTTCGGTGGGCGGACGTATCCGGTCGGTCGGCAATGCCAATGCTTCGCCACGTGTCGGCGTAACAAGATGTGGCGTGACAATGATGACCAACTCTGTCTGGTCCCGCTGGTAGTTTGCACTGCGGAACAATGCGCCCAAAATCGGTACGTCCCCGACCCACGGCACCTGGCTGTTCAGGTCGCGGAAGTCATCAGTTAACAGGCCTGCGATGGCAAAGCTTTCGCCGTCACGCATTTCGACCGTTGTCGATGTTTCGCGCCGCGTAAACGCATCAATCTGGAAGTCATCGATTTCGATGCCGTTTGATGGGTCAATCGCCGAAACTGCAGCAAGCAGTTCCAGGTTGATGATGTCACCGTCAACAACGCGTGGCGTGAAGTTCAACTCGATGCCAAATGGTTTGAACACGATAGTGATGATGTTGTCGATGTTCGCGACCGGCACTGGATATTCGCCGCCAGCAAGGAATGTTGCTTCCTGACCGCTCAGCGCCGTCAGATTTGGTTCGGCGAGCGAACGCACGATGCCGCGCGACTCAAGCGCTTCCAAAAGAAGGTCGACTTCTAAAGGTCCCGCGTCAAAACCAAAGATCGTAGCACCAGCACTTTCTGGATCGGAAATGATGTCACCGACACCGCCGATCCCTCCAGCGGTTCCTGCGACGCCTCCGACCGCACCATCGATCAAGACATCGCCACCAAACCCGTCACCGCTAAAGCGCAGGTTCGATGAAAGCGCCTTGCTGACGTTCCGCTGCATTTCGGCGAAACGCACCTTCAACATCACTTGCTGTGTGCCGCCTACCATCATCAGGTTCGAAACCCGATCCGGTGCATAACGGTTCGCAAGATCAAGTGCCCGGTCAAGCCGCGCGGTTGAGCTGACAGTGCCTGACAACACAATGCCGTCGTTGGCCGTGCGCACTTCAATATTCTCGCCTGGCAGGATCTGTGTCAGGCGTTCTTTGAACTCCGCCATGTCTGGTGAGACGTGAACCTCGACATTGGTAATCAGGCGACCATCGGCGCCCAACAGGGTCAGCGTCGTGCGGCCTGGTTCTTTGCCCAAAACGTAGATCGTGCGATCAGACAAAGACGAGATATCAGCGATGCCGGGATTGGCGATTGACAGTTCCGTGAATGGAACGTCGCTTTCAACGACAACGGCCCGGTTCATCGGGACGCTCAAGGCACTGGACGCGGCGCCGCGCAGAACGCGCAACGTCTCGGCCGGTGCCATCGTCGGTGCCGCTGTCGTCAGCGACAGCGTCAAGCCGGTTAAAACGGCTTTCAAGAATCGATTATAGTTCATAAGTGACCTGCCTCTCCGATCACGCCTCGTTTAGTGGGTCTTAAATGCCCATGATGAGCGGACCATGGTGTAGTTGCGCATTTATTGCAAGAATCAATGCATTACAGGTCAAACCGGATGTGGATAAATCGCAACACTAGGTTGTGGGTGCCTGCGATCTGTGGCTGACATCACCACAAACAAGAATGGGCGCCTGCATGTAGGCGCCCAAGATGTGGTGTACAGCTGACCTCCGGGGTCTAGTTCTGGCAGGGGATCTCTTCTTGAATTCTCTCGGCGCCGACGCGTTTTGTGATGAAGCACCTTTGCTCTTCTTCAACCACAACTTCTTCGACAACAACCTCTTCAATCCCCAGAACGTCGCGAATATTTGTCTCGATCGTCAGATCACCCGCTTCCAATTCGTTCCGGGCAACCGGCGTCAAAGACAGCGCTCCGGCCGCGCGGAGGGCTTGCAAATCCGCGAAGTCACCTTGCGATACCTGGACCACTACGCCATTCCCACCGCCATTCCCGTTTTCGTCGGGCTCTTCAATCGCAATGACTTCCAGTCGGCTTTTGACCAAACGCGAGATATCCGGCCCTTCGCCAATATTTCCCACCCAGTAAAGGTCGATCAGATCGGAAATACGCAACTCGCCGCTGAATGCATCTGTAATCTGATCTGGCAAAGGAAAGGCGCGCATACCAGGGTCCAAAAGAGCTGTGATCCCTTGCGGTGCACCTGCACGCGTGACCTTCGACTCTGTGATTGGTTCATTCACACGCATGGGTATGCGCACGACACGGGGCACATTGATGCCTTCCGGGAAAAGCTCTTCTTCTGTCTTGAAGACGCCTTCGGGCAGGTAATCGCTGGCATATTTGATGATCTGCACATCATTGATGGTCAGCCGCTCCCCGTAAGAGATATCGCGAGAGGGAGAGTAAACATCAATTGTAGCGACGACGCTTGCAGCCCGCGCACGTTCCTGTTCAAGCTCCCAGGCCTGCTGGTCCAAGAATTGGTTAACCATGTAGACGGCAAAACCAGCCAGTCCCATGCCGACCAATAGAACCAAACCAAAAACTGCACGCATTATCTTTACCTCGTCTCGTTTGTTTCGTTGGGGTTCACCGAACCTACGCGTAACTCACCGATATTGTTAGTAAATCGAAATGTATCATAGATGGTTACAAGGTGCATGCTCAAACCTCGATCGGCGGTTAACACTTCTTCGTCGCACTACCCCAAAACTATCAATCCGAGCCCGTCCATCCGGTTGAACCATCGTCTGCCCAACTATTTAACACTGCTGTTTCGCAAAGCAAAGCGACGAAGGGGTTTCTGCCGCAGCGTTCTGCCAAGCAGGCAACATAGCTTGAATTCGTTGAAGATTGCTAACACGACAATGTTAACGTGACATTGGCAGCTTCCGTTTTCATTGCAGACCTTATAGATACACTGTGCTGTCAGACATCCACGAAGAAGAAATACAGGTGTTCACACGGTCAAGGATTGGCGAAGCAGTCCGATCTTGCCTCTCGGTTGCCTATACGAAACTCATCACATCACATGATCAACTGCAGGCATTTTTTCTAGGTTTGAAGTTCGTTCAACGCGGATCCTAGGGCGCAACCTCAACAGCAGCGATATTGTCAGCAATGTTGTTTGTCAGGTCGATTACTTCATCATCGAAAGCGCCAACAACAGCAAGGCCAAGTAAGACGATTGTCGCGACGAGAACGACAAAGTCCAGCGTGACTGCGCCGTCTTCATCGTTACGAAAAGCAAGTATTCCAGTTTCTATCATTTTTAACACTGCTATTTCCTACATTGCTGAAAACGCTTAAGTCATTCTTGTTAAAGAAAGAATAACGTTCGACTTCGTCCCGATTGGCAAAAAAATTGCGCGGCACTGGGTGCCGCGCAATCATCATTTACGATACTGCGTTATACGGCAGCAAATCGAACCACACTATTATGGTGCGACCGATACTGCACCGATTTCGCTGGCGATGTTGTTGCCCAGCGTACGAGCAGCACCACCGATGGCAGAACCAACTGCCAGGCCAAGCAGAACGATTGCAGCAGTCAGAACAACGAAGTCAACTGTGACGGCACCGTCTTCGTCGTTGCGGAAGTTTTTGATAAAGTTAAGCATTGTGTTCCCTCCTCAGGGTATCGCTAGAGATTTTCAGTTCCTCGCTGGGTCTCCTGAACCACCTGGTTCGTTCGATCCCCGTCTTGGATGAGCTTATATAGCCAGCGGAATGGGGCGGGAGTTTGACACGTTTGGCGCTTTTTTCGTCGTGATTATTTTTTTCGGCCGAAAACTGTTAAAGCATTGATAGATAATAATATTTTTTTTAACAATAGGTGAACAAACGGCAAATCTCGTTGCTGAAACGCCCGCAATCGCATGAAAAATCCGCAATTGTTCGAGCAAAACTAGCTTTTTGGCGGATTTCTGCCATGCTGAACACAACAAAAAGATGAGCAGGACCCCAGAAATGAATCGCAGGATGATCTTTGCAGCGGCACTCGCTGTATTTTTTCATGCACCATCCGCGCATGCCGAGCGCGAAGTGCTTCGGCTTCAACCGGACTTCACTTTCAAACGTGTGGCCGCACCCACCGGCGATGCTGTTGGACGCATCACGGTGCAGATTGATCCTGATGCGCCGCGCCTCGGCCCGGTTTACGCCGATCCTGAGCCAGAACCAGTTCCGGCAGCCGCAGGTCCCGTCGCGCCGCCACAGCCTGGCGGTTTGGACTGGTTCTGGTCTGGCGTGTCGCCAGAGCTGGCCGGATCAGCGCCGGCCCGTTTCCAGATGGCAATGCAGCAGATTATCAGTCCTCCGGACGGTAAAAGGGTCCCAGCGCCGCGATTGCAAAGTTTGCAAGACATTGCCAATGCCCATGGACTGCATATTCTGCGGGAAACCGTAGGAACGAATATCTCGCCCGCCCTTGTCCTGGCAGTCATCTCAGTTGAAAGCGCGGGCCGCGTTGACGCGATTAGTTCTGCCGGTGCAGAAGGATTGATGCAATTAATGCCTGACACCGCCAGCCGGTTTGGCGTTGCCGACAGCAAAAACCCTGCGCAGAACATCAAAGGTGGCGTTGCCTATCTCAACTGGCTTCTCGACCATTTCGGCAACGATCCGGTCCTCGCCCTGGCAGGATATAATGCCGGTGAAGGTAATGTAGCCAAGCATGAAGGCGTACCACCATTCGCGGAAACCCGGGCCTATGTTCCAAAGGTCCTGGCTGCGTGGCATGTGGCGAAGGGGCTATGCCAGACACCGCCACAATTGATCACCGATGGTTGCGTTTTCAATGTGAACGGTATCTAGGCCGCGAAAGCATCGGCCCATTCGGGATGCTTTCTGCGCTGCGCGTTCACAAACGGACACAGTGGCATGATCTTGAACCCATTGGCACGTGCATCGGCAATGAACTGTTTCAGCATAATGAGGCCAATCCCTTGGCCATCATACCCTTCGGCAACGTCGGTATGATCTGCGATGACGAGTGCTGGTGACATAACCGAATAGGTCAGCGCGCTTTCGCCGCTGTCATGGGTGATGAAATAACGCCCCTTTGTCCCGTCAAGCGCATGATGAACGGCCAGATCAGACAATCCTGGCCTCGGTCGCTGCGCGCAGTTGGTCTTCGGTCACATCATCAGCGGTTTCAACAACTTTCAAACCGCCGTCGACAACATCCAGAACGCCAAGATTGGTGATGATGCGATCCACGACGCCTTTGCCGGTCAGCGGCAAGGTACATTCTTTCAATAGCTTGCTGTCACCGTGTTTGTTGGTGTGGTCCATGACAACCACAACGCGACCGACACCCGCGACCAGATCCATCGCGCCACCCATCCCCTTGACCAGTTTGCCGGGGATCATCCAGTTGGCAAGATCGCCGTTTTCGGCCACTTCCATCGCGCCAAGAATGGCCATGGCAATCTTCCCACCCCGGATCATTCCGAACGATGTGGCTGAGTCAAAATAGGCAGTTTGGGGCAACTCCGTGATGGTCTGCTTGCCGGCATTGATCAGATCCGCATCTTCTTCACCCTCGAGAGGGAAGGGACCCATGCCAAGCATTCCGTTCTCTGATTGCAGCGTCACTTCGATCCCGTCAGGGATGTAGTTCGACACCAGTGTCGGTATTCCAATGCCAAGATTGACATACCAGCCATCCTGCAGCTCCTGCGCGGCCCGTGCGGCCATTTGATTGCGATCCCAAGGCATTGTGTTCAACTCCCGTTGCGCTGGTGCAGCGCTTCTTTGATCTCGTCAAGACTGTCCTGAACCTGTCCAAGCCGGTCCTGCATCATCATCGCACTTGCCGCTTGCATAATCAGACGCTGCAGTTCTGTCTCGTTTCCGGTGAAATCGTCATGAACCATTCGCCGCGCCACGACGATCCAATGGTGCATATCAGTTTCGATCTGCTTGTAACGGTCCGTTGGTGCCAGGTCGGCCATTGACATCTCCGCTAGGCTGCTGGGCGGGTTGTGCGTTGTTCAATGCGCTTTTCATGCGCGCCCTGGATTAGGCGATGGACATAAATTCCCGGCAGGTGAATGTGGTCGGGATCAAGCGTGCCGGTGGGTACGATTTCTTCAACTTCAACCACGCAGGTTTTGCCACACATCGCAGCGGGCGGGTTGAAGTTGCGGGCCGTCTTGCGAAACACCAGATTGCCGGTTGGATCAGCCTTCCAAGCTTTGACGATAGAGAGGTCGGCAAATATGCCTTCCTCCATGATATATGTCTCTCCGTTGAAGTCTCGGTGATCCTTGCCGTCGGCGATCACCGTCCCAACCCCGGTTTTTGTATAAAAGCCAGGAATGCCACAGCCACCCGCCCGCATACGCTCGGCCAGCGTGCCCTGCGGATTGAATTCCAGCTCTAGCTCTCCCGATAAATACTGCCGCATGAATTCGGCATTCTCACCAACGTAAGAGCTGATCATTTTCTTGACCTGCCGGGTCTGCAGCAAAATGCCGATGCCAAAGTCGTCAACGCCGGCATTATTTGAGGCAAAGGTCAGATCTTTCGTGCCTGCATCCTTGATCGCATTCAAAAGCAGTTCGGGGATGCCACAAAGGCCAAACCCACCGGCCGCAATAAACATACCATCATGCAAAAGCCCATCCAAAGCGGCGATCGCGTCGGGATAAATCTTGTTCATGCAGCGGCACTCCCCTTAATTTGCGCAAGTAGTGCCGCCCAGTTGACGGAGAGTCAACAAATTGCCGCGATGCAGCGGAACGCAATTGCCGCTCAGTGAAGGCTCCGCTCAGGATTGCTTGGCAGCATAAGCCGCAGCAAAGCCATTCAATCCGTTCTCCATGAATGGGGCAAAATCATCAGTCAGATAGTTTCTGATCGAGGGACGCGCGAAGAAGAAACGGGGTTTGATGTTGTAGGACCACGTGACTTTGGTACCGCTTTCCTCTTGGGTGAACCGGATTTCACCGTGAATGTGGTTGATAAAGCGTCCAGCGGACGTTGTGATATCCCAAATCTGATAGGTGAATTCGTCGTCATCATTCGTCAGTACCCGTTCGTGGGCCCAATACCCGCCTTCAAGGTCAACACGGCGCAGCGCGTTGGGGTCACCCCAATTGCCTTCAAGCACGACCACATCAGTGATTTTTGGAATGCTACCGGAAGGTTCAAGAAAATCCGTCAGCGGGTTGGCATCCATGAAGGCACGAACTTCGGCCATGTCGCCATCAAGCGTCACGGAGATGACGTTGCTGAGATATCGTTCTTCCTTTGCAAGCTCTGGTGGTGCGGGGACGTCACTCGCAACGGCGTGTTGCGGCGAAATTGTCAGGATGGCCGCCAAGAGGCCGGCAGCAAGGACAGCGGTGCGTCTCATTTCGCGTTCTCCTAATTACTACGAATATCGTAGTAATTAGGTTCGCCTCTTGATGCATCAACCCCTTTACGTCACCAAAAGGCATGTCACGTCCGGATCAGCTTCGCCAAATCGTGCGCACATTGATGCGCGTCATGCTGATTAGCGAACGAACGCCACCTGAACACCAGCACGCGGAACGCTACAATCCACATGATTTTCATACACTTGGGTTACTCCGGGCAGAGCCGGGCCTGCGCGCCACAGCACTTGCCCATCGCCTTCATGTGGCACCGACCACGGCAAGCAGCCTGATTGCGCGCCTGGTGAAAAAGGGCCTCGTCTCGCGTGATCGTGATCCTGAAGATGGGCGTGCCGTTGCATTGTCACTTACTGACAAAGGGCGCGCGGCGGCTGACACAATCCACAATCAGGACCTGAGCAATATGGAACTATTCCTGTCGGCAATGCCTGATGAGGAACAGGATCAGCTGATATATTTGCTCGGCAAGGTCGCTGCACGGGTGCAGGCGCTCGAGCAATCAGATCACTAACTCGCTTTTCTTTTTGGCGCAGCCTTCTTTTTTGCCGCCGGCTTTTTCTTGGTGACCTTCTTACCCGATTTCGCCGCACGCTCATCAATCAAATCAACCGCCTGCGCCATGGTCAGGTCGGCAGGTTCGACGGTATCCGGGATTGTCGCGTTGATCTTTTCCCATTTCACGTAAGGCCCGTATTTGCCATCGAAGATGTTGACGGGGCCGCCCGCCTCCGGATGTTCGCCAAGTTCGCGGATCGGCACGGCTGCCTTGCCGCGCCCACCGCGTGACGCCTTCTTTTCCGCCAAAAGTTGTACCGCATGGTTCATCCCCACGGTCCAGACGTCTTCGATTGTAGGCAGATTGGCGTTTGTGCCGCCTTTGAACGACGTGCTTTCGGCGTGTTTCAGGTAGGGGCCATAGCGGCCCAGATTGGCCCAAACATTCACCCCGTCTTCCGGGTGCTGCCCGATCAGGCGGGGAAGTTCCAGCAGGCGCAACGCGTCCGGCAGCCCGATCTCTTCGGGGTTCCACCCTTCAGGCACACCGGTGCGGGGCGGCTTTTTGTTATCGTCGGTCACTTGTCCGCGCTGCACGTAGGGGCCAAAGCGCCCTTTGAAGACGCGAATTTCATCCCCTTGATCCACACCCAGCAACTTGCCATCGGGCGGAATGGCAGATGCCTCGGCCTCTGGGTCAGGCGGGCCGAAGGGGCGTGTGTAACGGCATTCAGGGTAATTTGAACATCCAATAAAGGCACCACCAGACCGCGCTGTGCGCATAGACAACCGCCCAACACCACAATTGGGGCAGAGTCGCGGGTCACTGCCGTCTTCGTTGGGTGGAAACAGATGCGGCTCCAGCACCTCATTGATCTTTTCCAGAACCTCGGTGATCCGCAGATCTGCGGTTTCGGCAATCGCCGCGGAAAAATCGCGCCAGAACTGGGCGAGCACTTTTTTGTAATCCGCATCGCCTGCGCTGACCTCATCCAACTGGTTTTCCAGATCTGCGGTAAAGTCGTAGCCAATATATTTGCGGAAGTAGTTCGTCAGGAACGCCGTCACCAGCCGTCCCTTATCCTGCGGGAAAAGGCGGTTTTTGTCTTTTTCCACATAGCCACGATCCTGGATCGTTGTCACGATCGAGGCATAGGTCGATGGCCGGCCAATCCCCAACTCTTCCATACGTTTGACCAGGGTCGCTTCGGTATAGCGTGGCGGGGGCTGGGTGAAATGCTGTTCGGGGTCGACCTTCTTTTTGGCGGCAGCTTCGCCCTGGCCAAGTTGTGGCAGACGCTTGTCATCGTCATCCGCTGCGCTGTCATCCTTGCCCTCTTCATAGATGGCAATGAAGCCGTCAAAGACCATGACTTGGCCATTCGCCCGCAGGATCACCTGTTCGTCCGCGCTGGTGATGTCGACCACAGTGCGTTCCAACCGGGCCGCTGCCATCTGGCTGGCCATCGTGCGTTTATAGATCAGATCATAAAGCTTGCGTTGATCGGCATCGGCGATCTTGGCGTCCTCAGTGCTGACCATCATATCAGTGGGCCGAATGCATTCATGCGCCTCTTGGGCATTTTTCGCCTTGTTTTTGTACATCCGGGGCTGGTCTGGCAGGTACGTGTCGCCAAACTTTTCTTTGATCGCATCACGTGCACCGGTCACAGCCTCGGGCGCCATGTCGATCCCGTCTGTCCGCATATATGTGATCAACCCCGCCTCATAGAGCCGCTGTGCGACGCTCATCGTCTGCTTGGCGCCCATGCCAAACTTGCGGCTGGCCTCTTGTTGCAGCGTTGACGTCATAAATGGCGGCGAGGGATTGCGGGTGGCGGGCTTTGCCTCAACCGATTTGATGACCAAATCCCGCGAATTGATCGCCTGGACTGCCATTTCGGCCTGCGTCTCATTACCCAGATCAAACTTATCAAGCTTCTTGCCCGCCAGAGTTGTCAGGCGTGCCTCAAATGTTTGACCACGCGGGGATTGTAGCAGCGCCTTGACGGTCCAGTATTCCTGCGCGCGGAATGCCTCAATCTCCATCTCTCGCTCAACAATCAGGCGCAGGCAGACCGATTGCACTCGGCCAGCCGACTTGGCGCCCGGCAGCTTGCGCCACAGCACGGGTGAAAGATTGAATCCGACCAGATAGTCCAGCGCGCGGCGGGCCAGATACGCCTCAACCAAAGGGGCATCCACCTGGCGTGGATTTTGCATCGCTTCGGTGACGGCTGCTTTGGTAATCGCGTTAAAGACCACCCGGCTGACGGGCGTGTCTTTCTTGATCGCTTTCTTGGCAGTCAAAGCCTCGGTCAGATGCCAGCTGATCGCCTCGCCCTCGCGGTCGGGGTCGGTTGCAAGGATCAGTTCGGGGTCATTTTTCAGCGCGTCAACAATCGCCTTGATGTGCTTTTTGCTATCCGATGCGATTTCCCATTTCATGTCGAAATCGTCATCCGGCAGAACGGACCCGTCCTTTGGCGGCAGGTCGCGGACATGTCCGTAAGATGCCAGCACGGTGTAGTCCTTGCCCAGATAGCCGTTTATTTTCTTGGCTTTAGCCGGGGATTCGACAACGACAACTGGCATGAGAATCCTTCTTCGACACAATAATCACTTAAGTCGGGCAAGATGTGGCGTCTCAAGTCGGAATGTCAATGGAGCGAATTTCTGACCTCACGAAATGGGCGAATTCAGACCACGCGCGCCAAAAGCCCCCCCGCTTGTCGCGTGATTTTCCCATCAAGTTCCAGATCGACCAGCACGGGCGCGACGCTCGTCGCGGGTGCCGCGATGTCGCGCAACAGCTGGTCTTCGGCAATGGGTGCCGGGCCAAGGCGGGACAGGATCATATTGTGCAAGGCGGCGGTGTTGCGCAGCGCCGCGTTCGGTTTCTTGACGTCTGGCAATGGCAATTCGGGATCGGCGGGGCTGAGCGCAGCCAAAGCCTCAATCACGTCATCGGCATTCCGGATCAGTGTCGCGCCATCACGCAACAACATGTTGCAACCTGCCGCCCGCGCATCAAATGGATGACCGGGAACGGCCAGAACGTCACGGGCCTGGTCCAACGCGTTACGGGCGGTAATCAGGCTTCCCGATTTGGCTGCGGCCTCTACAACAATCACGGCCTGCGCAAGGCCCGAAATAATCCTGTTGCGGGCCGGGAAATGCCGCGCCTGTGGTTGCAGACCCATCGGTGCTTCGGACAAACGCAGACCGTGCTTGGCAATATCTTTTGCCAATTCCGTGTTCTCTGCAGGATAGATGATGTCAACGCCACCTGCCTGCACCGCAATCGTTCCGCCTGCCAGTGCGCCATGATGTGCGGCTGTATCGATGCCGCGCGCCAGGCCTGACACCACGACAAAGCCACGTGCCGTCAAATCCTGAGCGAGCCGCTTGGCCATCCGCGTCCCCAAGGATGACGCATTGCGCGCGCCAACCATCGCAATCATCGGTTTGCGCAGCAGGGATGCATCACCCAGTGCCCAAAGCAGTGGCGGTGCATCATCAATCTGTTGCAGTGTTGTCGGATAGCTGGCGGCGCCATCAATCAAAAGCTGTGCACCCACAGCCTTCGCCGCTTTCATCTCTGCCTCCACAACGCCAAGGGGGCAAATCTCGTAACCGGCAACACCCGCCTCGCGCGCGATGTCTGGCAGGATGTCCAATGCCTTTGCGGCACTGCCATGCTCGGCCAGCAACCGCCGATACGTAACGATCCCAACGCGGCGAGAGCGCAATAGGCGGAGCCGGTCAACCGTGTCGTCTTCCGTGGTGGGGTGGAGTGGGGGGTGAGTGGAAGAAGTGTGTGTCCCGGTCATCCCGTATGCTCCGCCGTATTGCTCCAACAGGGGTAGGCAAACTGGGTTAATGAGGTGTGAATCAAGTCACGCCGATTTGCCAAAAGCGCCATCGAACACCATAAATGTCTGATTTTAAATCATATTTGCCGAAAACACTTGTGATCAAAAATCGGGCATGGCAGCCGCCCCCATGTTGCCATCCCCCCATAAATGGTGGGGTGCTAACGGTGTGCATTTGCATGCCGTAAGCCGATGGCGACTCAGTCCTCCTTCAATCTTTTCTTGAATACGACACATCTCAATGTGAACGGACCGGCTGAGGTATCGAGCGGGATGTCTTGCACGCCCTGATCCATCCATCCCATTTTGGTATAAAATCGGATTGCTGTGGCATTTTCTGGTATGCAATCCAGCTCGGCGAGGCGAGTTCCCGCCTTCCGCAATCGCGCCTCTGCATCATTGAGCAACGCAGCCGCTGCGCCTGTCCCGCGCGCCCTCGGATGGACGAATAGCTGATCAACTTCGTTAGTCCTGATTGCGCACAATCCATCTGGCGCGCCGGATGCACCAATCACCCGGACATGTTTTGCCATATCGGTCAGCCGCCGCTGAAAATCGTCCACTGTACGCAAGGCAACAAGCGCAGGCGGAACAAAGGTTGCATGCGCCTCATGCCAAGTATCGTGCCAGAGTTGCGCAACAGCGCGATATTCGGACGCGGAAAGTGGGCGTGGTGTCACCGTCATCCTCACAGCCTCTGACTGGTCAAAGTGCGCTACAGGTCAAACTTTTTGCAGATCGCACCATTCATTTCGCGATAGGCGCGAAAGCCCATCGCCTCGTAATAGGCTAGCCCACCCGCATTCGTGGCCCCAATTGTCGCGTCAATATGGGCAAGCCCGGCCCCGCGCGCAGCCTTTATCGTGGCTGCAAACAACTGCTTGCCGATCCCCTGCCGGGCTGCGTCAGGGCTGATATGGGTGCCAATGATACCCCAGCCGGGCGTCACACCCCATGGATTATCCTCCGTGGCCCGCGTTAATGATTGTAGACCGCGTACGCCGTTATCATCGACCGCGACGGAACACCGAATACCGTTGGGCGGTTGGACGTAATGGTTCAGCGTGAATTCCGGGTCATCCGGGCGGGTGCGCAATCCAGCTGCCGTCAAGGCCTTTAGGACAGCGACCATACCATCGACATCATCGGGCGTTGCGCGCCGAATGATCATGCCGCGGCCCCACCAACCGTGAGGCCCCCGATCATCAGGCTTGGCTGGCCCACGCCAACAGGCACCCACTGTCCCGCCTTCCCGCAATTGCCGATACCGGGGTCGAGTTCCATATCGTTTCCAATGCCGCGGATTTGCTTCAGCGCAGTGGCCCCGTCACCGATCAACGTCGCTCCCTTGACGGGGGCGCCGACAACGCCGTTCTTGACGCGGTACGCCTCGGTGCAGCTAAAGACGAATTTGCCATTTGTAATGTCGACCTGACCGCCACCAAAGCCCACAGCATAGATGCCGTCTTTCAGATCAGCGACGAGCGCGCCAGGCTCGGTGTCCCCTGCGAGCATATAGGTGTTTGTCATGCGTGGCATCGGCGCATGCGCAAAGCTTTGGCGGCGTCCGTTGCCCGTTGCGTTCACACCCATCAACCGCGCATTCTGCCGGTCCTGCATATAGCCAACCAGTACACCATCCTCGATCAACGTATTCTGCGCGCTGGGCGTGCCTTCGTCATCCACAGTGATGGAGCCGCGCCGGTCCGGGATTGTGCCGTCATCCAATACCGTCACACCGCTTGCAGCAATCTGCTGCCCCATTAATCCGGCAAAGGCGCTCGACCCCTTGCGGTTGAAATCGCCCTCTAGCCCATGACCAATGGCTTCGTGTAGCAGGATACCAGGCCAGCCAGGGCCAAGGACGACATCCATGACACCTGCAGGGGCCGCTTCCGCCTCCAGATTGACCAACGCGATGCGCAGCGCCTCGCGCGCTGCAGGTTCCCAATAATCTCGCGCTACCAGCCCCGTCAGACCGGCACGCCCACCGCCGCCAGCCATGCCGCTTTCGCGGCGGCCATCTTGTTCGACGATGATACTGACGGTGAGCCGCGACATCGGACGTGTATCGGTCACCAAAGTTCCCTCCGGACGCAGGATCAACACCTCCTGATGCGCCGCGGCCAGTGTGGCCGAAACCTGCACGACACGCTTGTCCAAGGCGCGGGCAAAGGTGTCAATTTCGCGCAACACGTCAATCTTGGCCGGAAAGGTCGCCTGTAACATCGGGTCGTCGTCGCTGTAGAGCTTGCGATTGGTCCCCGCTGGTGCCGCCGACATCGTACCACCGCCGTCACCGACAGCCAGGCGTGCCGTCGACACCGCGCGCTTCAGCGCATGTTCGTCAATCGTTGTGGAATGCGCATAACCCGCCGTTTCCCCTTTGACCGCGCGCAGGCCGAACCCTTCTGATGCATCAAAGCTGGCCGTCTTGACCCGCCCATCGTCAAAGGACAGGACTTCGGATTTGCGCCGTTCCAGAAACAACTCACCATCATCCGCCCCTGCGGTCGCTTCGCGCAATAAGGCAAGCGCTTTGTCCTGATCCAGATTGGTCTCAAACGGGCGGAACGGGTCTGCGGACATACGTTTTTCCTTTGCGGGGTGAAAATTTGCAGCCAAAGCGTCTGTTTGACGCAACAGCGGTTCTTGAGTTGTTAAGCAGGATATGGGACACGGTCGTCCGAATACAACGGGATTCCGTCCGCAGCCCGGACGCGATGACCAGGGAGCAGCGCGCGACGCGTGCAACGAATGTTAGGGATTGTTATGGGACTGAAACGCTTTGCGACATCCATGTGGGCAACTGCTGGCCTGATTCTGGCCGCATCAAGCGTTGCCGCGCAACAGGTTGGGCAGGATCTTGAAATCGTCGGGGCCCCGGTGGATGGGGGAACGGGTTTCCAGCCCTCCGCGACTGAATTGGCGCGTGATGTCGTATGGCTCGATAACATGCTGCTGGTGATCATCACCCTGATCACGCTGTTTGTGACGGGTCTTCTGGCCTGGGTCATCATCCGCTACAACGAAAAGAAGAACCCGAACCCTGCGACATTCACCCACAATTCACCGCTTGAGGTGGCGTGGACTGTGGTTCCCATCGTGATCCTCGTCTTCATTGGGGCATTTTCGCTGCCCGTCCTGTTCAAGCAGCAGGAAATTCCAGAGGCCGACATCAACATCAAAGTCACCGGATACCAGTGGTACTGGGGCTATGAATATGTGGACGAAGGCGTTCAGTTTGAAAGCTATATGCTGGCCAGGGAAGAGCTGGAAGATTACGGCTACAGCCAAGAGGAATATCTGCTGGCCACCGACACCGCCGTTATCGTGCCAATCGGCGCAACGGTTGTTATGCAGGTCACCGCGGCTGACGTGATCCATTCATGGACCATCCCAGCCTTTGGCGTGAAGCAGGACGCTGTGCCTGGCCGTCTGGCGCAACTTTGGTTCGCGGCAGAACGTGAGGGCATTTATTTCGGCCAGTGTTCAGAGCTGTGCGGCAAAGATCATGCCTATATGCCGATCACGGTCAAAGTAGTTAGCCAAGAGGTTTACGACAACTGGATGGCCGAGCAAAAGGGTACGTCCTAAACCCCGTGTCCTTCTAGAAGGTGCCGCATGAGCGACTTTACCGCCACCAACACCCCGCATGAGGCCAGCATGGGCGATTACTTCGCCCTAATGAAGCCACGCGTGATGTCATTGGTGGTTTTCACCGCCTTGGTCGGGCTGCTGGTCGCACCGGTCCCTGTCCATCCGTTCATCGGCTTCGTCGGGATCCTTTGCATTGCTGTGGGGGCAGGCGCATCAGGTGCGCTGAATATGTGGTGGGATGCCGATATCGATGCACGGATGAAGCGGACGGCGGGCCGCCCCATCCCGTCGGGCCGCGTACAACCGGGCGAGGCGCTGGGGATCGGCCTGGCACTGTCGGGTTTTTCGGTCATTCTGTTGGCGCTCGCGGCGAACTTCTTCGCAGCCTTCCTGCTGGCCTTCACGATTTTCTTCTACGCTGTCATCTATTCGATGTGGCTGAAACGCGCGACACCGCAGAATATCGTCATCGGTGGGGCCGCCGGGGCTTTCCCACCGATGGTCGGCTGGGCCGTCGCCACAGGTGGTGTCGGTGTCGAAAGCGTCCTGATGTTCGCGCTCATCTTCATGTGGACACCGCCACATTTCTGGGCGCTCGCGCTGTTCGTTAAATCGGATTATGGCAACGCGGGTATTCCGATGCTGACCGAAACGCATGGGCGTGATGCAACCCGCAACCACATCCTGATCTACACGCTGCTGCTCGTGCCGGTCGCACTTGGGCTGGCTTTCACGTCCATCGGTGGGCCGCTTTATGTGGCGGTCGCGGTCGTGATGAATGCCTGGTTCCTCAAAGGCGCCTACGATATCTGGCGGCGCGACGATGCCGCTTGCGAGGCCGACAAGCACCGGACCGAGATCAAGGTGTTCAGAGTCTCTCTCTACTACCTTTTCACGCATTTCGGTGCGCTGCTGGCCGAGGCTGCGTTGCGCCAATACGGGCTGGGGGGCTGGTGATGGCGATCCGGGTCGAACATGAAGTGCATGAGCGGCGCAAAGGGCGCAACTATGGCGTGGGCCTTTTGCTGATCGGATTCATCGCGATTGTCTTCGGCCTGACGGTCGTCAAGATCCTGCAACTGGGCGATGCAGGTGAATTTGAAAGATTTGACCACGTGGCCCGCCCGCAACTTATCCCTGAAGAAGGAGCATCGGAATGACACTCTTTCCAAACTTGCAAGGGCCTCAGCGCACAGTCGTGCAAACGGTCTCTGTCGTGTTGTTGATGGGTGGCCTGGCCTGGGCTTCGGTTCCATTCTACGATTGGTTTTGTCGGGTCACGGGCTTTGGTGGCGCAACGAACGTTGCTGACGCGGACAGTGACGTGATCCTGGATCAGACGATCAAAGTCCGGTTTGATGCCTCGCTCGAACGCGACATGCCGTGGACGTTCAAACCTGAAGTGCGTGAAATGGAAATCCGCATCGGCGAGACAGGGCTGGCCTTTTACGAGGCGCATAACCCGCTCGATGTACCGATCGCAGGGCAGGCTGCCTACAATGTCACGCCATACGAGGCTGGAGCATTCTTCGACAAGATCGAATGCTTCTGTTTCGTCGAACAGGTGCTCATGCCGGGCGAAACGGTGATGATGCCCGTGAGCTTTTTTGTTGACCCCGCCATCGTAGACGATCGCGAAGGGCAATATGTCCACACCATCACGCTCAGCTACACGTTCTACCAGATCGATGTGCCCGAGGATGAAATTCAGGCATCTATTGCGCCTGCAACTTTGACACCGGTGGCGGACGACGCCATACAGACTTACTAAGACGACCAGCCGATAGGGAACGCACCACATGGCGCATGTAAAGAACCACGATTATCACATTCTACCGCCATCAATCTGGCCGCTATTGGGCGGGGCGGGTGCATTCTTTATGCTGCTTGGTGCGACGCTGTGGATGCATGGATCAGGGCCGTGGATGTTCCTGATCGGGTTTGTCGCAGTCCTTTATGTCATGTTCGCCTGGTGGGCCGATGTTGTCGCCGAAAGCAATGTGGGCGACCACACCCCGGTCGTGCGGATCGGGCTCCGTTACGGCTTTATCATGTTCATCATGTCCGAGGTGATGTTCTTTGCCGCCTGGTTCTGGTCATTCTTCAAACATGCAATGTACCCGATGAATGAATATGTCGGATCGACCTACGTGCCGGCTGAATTCTATCAGGTCGATGCATTCCACCTGCCGCTGATCAACACGCTTGTTTTGCTCTGCTCTGGCATGGCTGTGACATGGGCCCACCACGCGCTGGTCCATGAAAATAACCGCAAGGACCTTGAACACGGTCTGCTCTTGGCTGTCGTTCTGGGTGTGCTGTTCACATTCCTGCAGGGCTACGAATACTGGTACCTACTGGTGCAGCAGGACTGGACCTTTGGCGGCGACAAATTCTTTTCGAACTTCTTCATGGCCACCGGGTTTCACGGTTTCCACGTGATCATTGGCACGATCTTTCTGCTGGTCTGTTACTTCCGCGCCCGCGCCGGGCACTTCACCCCTGAAAAGCATGTCGGGTTCGAAGCCGCCGCGTGGTACTGGCACTTTGTCGATGTGGTCTGGCTGTTCCTGTTCTTCGCCGTTTATATCTGGGGCATCTAAGCGCGACACGAAAAGGTCGGTTTCGGCCTATCGTTTCAAACACAAAACGCGCGAGGGTTCTCGCGCGTTTTCTTGTCAAAGGCATAACCATGCTGCGCAAAATTCTGTTTCCATTGCTGTTGGGTTTCGCTGGATGCGGCATCCTGATCAGCCTTGGTTTGTGGCAGGTCGAACGGCTCGCCTGGAAAGAGGGTATCCTCGCCGAAATCGACGGCAGGCTGGCAGCCGATCCTAAGCCGCTCTCGTTCGACGTGACTGAGGAAAATGACGAATACACACGCGTCACCCTGACGGGCATTCCCACCGGTGACGAACTGCATGTGCTTGTGTCCGGCACATCCGCCGGAACCGGCTATCGGGTCATCTCAAAAGTACAGACGTCGCTGGGTGCAATTCTGGTTGATCAAGGACTCTTGCCCTTAGAGACGAAAGACGCACCACCCTTGGTGGCCCCGATGCAGATCACCGGCACACTGCTTTGGCCCGATGATCAGAATGACAGCACACCCGAACCGGATCTGGCCGAAAACATCTGGTTTGCCCGCAACACCACGACCATGGCGGCAGCGCTGGATACCGAACCATTGATGGTCGTGGCCACGTCTACAGATCCCGCGGACCCACGGATCACCCCGCTCCCCGTCGACACTGCCGATATCAAAAACGATCATTTCGAATATGCGGTCACATGGTTCTTGCTGGCGCTGGTCTGGGCGATTATGACCCTGTTCTTGATACGCCGCACCACAAGGGCAAAGGACGCCTAAATCATGCGCTACATCTCGACCCGCGGCACAGCGCCCGTCCTGAGCTTTGAAGAGGCGATGCTGACGGGCCTGGCCCGCGATGGCGGCCTCTACGTCCCGGAAGACGTGCCCACCCTGACCCATGCGCAGATCGCCGCGATGGTGGGCAAAACATACGAAGAGGTCGCATTCGACGTCATGCGCCCCTTTATCGGCGACACCTTCACGGATGCAGAATTCAAGCGCCTGATCGACCAAGCTTATGCCGGGTTCGGGCACGCCGCCCGCGCACCCTTGGTGCAGTTGGACGCGAACCATTTCCTGCTTGAACTCTTCCATGGGCCAACGCTTGCCTTCAAAGACTTCGCGATGCAGCTGATCGGGCAGATGTTCCAGGCCGCTCTCAGCCGCTCCGGCAACCGCGTGACCATCGTGGGTGCTACGTCCGGCGACACAGGCTCCGCCGCGATTGAGGCGTTCCGCGGCCTGAAAGCGGTGGATGTTTTCATCCTCTACCCCCACGGCCGGGTGTCAGAGGTGCAGCGCCGCCAGATGACGACACCGGTTGAAGACAACGTGCACGCACTGGCCGTCGACGGTGACTTCGATGATTGTCAGGCAGCTGTCAAAGACATGTTCAATGATTTCACCTTCCGCGAAGAGGTCAAGCTCGCCGGTGTGAACTCGATCAATTGGGGCAGGGTGCTCGCACAGGTCGTCTATTACTTCACTGCCGCAGTCAGCTTGGGGGCGCCGCATCGCGCGATCAGTTTCACCGTCCCCACCGGCAATTTCGGAGACATCTTTGCGGGCTATATCGCCAAGAAAATGGGCCTGCCGATTGCCGATCTGGTGGTTGCAACCAACCGCAACGATATCCTGCACCGCACGCTAGAGACCGGGGCCTATACCAAGGAAGGCGTTACCCCCACGATCAGCCCATCCATGGACATCCAGGTCAGTTCGAACTTCGAACGCGCGTTGTTTGACGCCTATGGGCGCGATGGCGCGACCGTCGCGGGGCAGATGGAAGACCTCAAACAGGGTGGGTTCACGATCAGCCAGGGCGCTTACCAGATGTTGAAAGAGACCTTCAGATCTGGTCGCGCCTCGGAGGAAGAAACCAGCACTGCGATCAAGACCTACCTTGCGCAGCATGGCGAACTCCTTTGCCCGCACACGGCCGTGGGCGTGCATGTCGCCGAACCCCATCTAGGCAAAATACCAATGGTCACGCTCGCCACCGCCCACCCGGCCAAATTCCCTGATGCCGTCAAAGCCGCTACCGGCGTTGCGGCACCTCTTCCCCCGCGCATGGCGGACCTGTATGACCGAGCAGAACGCGTCACACGCGTTGCGGGGGATCTGGCGGCGCTGCAGGCCGTCATCAGGGAACGGATTGCGCATTGACGATTGAACTGCACACGCTGCCCAACGGTTTTCGGATCGTGACAGAGGATATGCCGGGGCTGAAATCAACCAGCATCGGCATCTGGGTACAGGCTGGCGGACGGCATGAACGGGTTGAACAGAACGGGATCGCCCATTTCCTCGAACATATGGCGTTCAAGGGCACCACGACCCGCAGCGCGTTGCAGATTGCCGAGGCGATCGAAGATGTGGGCGGCTATATCAACGCCTATACCAGCCGCGAAATGACGGCGTATTATGCGCGCGTTCTCGAAGACGACGTCGCGCTGGGTCTCGACGTGATCGCCGACATCCTGCTCAACCCGGTCTTTGATCCGGCAGAGATCGAGGTGGAACGCGGCGTGATCCTGCAGGAAATCGGGCAGGCGCTGGACACACCCGACGACATCATCTTCGACTGGCTGCAAGAGGTAGCCTATCCCGATCAGGCGCTGGGCCGCACGATCCTTGGACCGTCAGAAAGGGTCAGCGCTTTCAGTCGTGATGACTTACAGAACTTCGTCGCCGAACATTACGGGCCGAACCAGATGATCCTGGCTACCTCTTGCAGCCAGTCGAAGATGATGTCGTCGGGTGTGTCCAGCGCCTGCCCG
>JBCBDL010000005.1:0-67908 GCA_038529695.1 Pseudomonadota bacterium
GATGTTCCGATCCTCGTCCAAGATTGATGAGGGGCTGGATGCAATTGTGCAAGATGGCGGTGCGGAAGAAAGCATCGCTGAAGATGTAGAAGTCGCTGACCGGGTTGTTGACGATGTGACTGAGGAGCCCGCCGCTGTTGACGTGATGGCAGAGCCCGTTCAGCCTGAGCCTGAGCCTGAGCCTGAGCCTGAGCCTGAGCCTGAGCCTGAGCCTGAGCCTGAGCCTGAGCCTGTGGTGATGCGTGATCTGCCCGATAAGGTGGCGAAACCCTTTGTGGAGACCGCCGACACAGATGAAGTTGTCGACGCGCCGCCCGCAGAACCGGTCAAGCTGAATGTCGATATTACAGCGCCGTTGTCAGAAGATGCAGCACCCGCGCCTGAAAAAACGGGCCTGCTGGGCCGCATGTTTGGCCGGGGTGAGGGCAAGACCGTTGTGCGGCGGACCTTGGACGACGATATGCTGGAGCAGTTGGAAGAGCTGTTGATCACCGCTGATATGGGGGTTGATACGGCACTGCGCGTGACCGCGAACATGGCCGAGGGGCGATTGGGCAAAAAGCTGTCAGTGCCAGAGATCAAACAGCTGATGGCCAGTGAGGTCGCCCAGATCATGGAGCCGGTCGCCCGGCCCATGCCGCTTTATGCCAAAAAACCGCAGGTCGTGTTGGTTGTTGGTGTGAATGGTGCTGGAAAGACAACAACCATCGGTAAACTCGCCAGCCAGTTCCGCGCAGCAGGCAAGCAGGTTGTCATTGCAGCGGGTGACACGTTCCGGGCGGCGGCTGTTGAGCAATTGCAGGTTTGGGGTGATCGCGCCGGTGTGCCGGTTTTGACAGCGCCGGAGGGGTCTGACCCTGCGAGCCTCGCCTTTGATGCCATGACGCAAGCGCAAGAAGATGGCGCCGATCTGTTGATGATTGACACGGCAGGGCGCCTGCAAAACCGCGCCGATTTGATGGAGGAACTTGCGAAGATCGTGCGTGTCATCCGTAAGAAAGACCCGGCCGCACCGCATAATACGCTGCTGGTACTCGATGCCACAACGGGACAAAATGCGCTGAACCAGGTCAAAGTGTTTCAGGAATTGGCGGATGTGTCGGGCCTGGTGATGACCAAGCTGGATGGCACCGCTAAGGGCGGCGTGCTTGTCGCACTGGCCGACAGGTTTGGATTGCCCATTCATGCAATTGGGGTGGGTGAGCAGATTGATGATCTGGCGCCATTTGACCCAGAGGAATTTGCAGCCGCCTTGGTCGGGCTGGAATAACCCCCGGTGGGTGAATGGCTGGTTTCAATCGCCGGGACCCCGGAAGGTGCGCGGTTGGCGACTATTTTGGCGCTTGTCTCAGCTTTGGCGCATGCGGTTTTCGGGGCGCTGCAAAAAGGTCGCTATGATCCGTGGCTGACCCGTGGCGCGATTGATGCGTGGCTGGCCGCTTTGTCTGCGCCAATCGCCCTGTTTTTAGTACCTTGGCCCAATGCCGCAACAGCCCTGATCCTGCTTGGTGCGATCGTCGTGCATTTTGCGTACAAGGTGACAATGGCGATGGCCTATGAGCGTGCCGCCTATACGGTCGTTTATCCCGTGGTGCGCGGCACCGGGCCATTGGTGACGGTCATCGCGGCCTCTCTTTTCTTTGGCGAGCATTTTACCGCCACGCAATGGGTCGGTGTTGCTTGCCTATCGGGCGGTATTCTGCTTTTGGCGGTGCGGAACCTTGTTGAAGAGCAGGTCGATTTGCCCGCATTGAAAACCGGTTTGATCTGGGCATTGACCGGTGGTGTGCTGGTTGCGATTTACACAACTTATGATGCCTATGGTATTCGCCAGTCGCCGGACCCATTTACGTTTTTGGCGTGGTTCTTTTTCGTGACGTCCCTGGATTTTCCGATCCTGGCTGCATGGCGTTATGCGCGGATGCCAGCGTCTTTGGATCTGGCACCGCTGATGTGGCGCGGTCTTGTCGGCGCATTGATCGCCTGGGTGAGTTTTGGCGGTGTGATGCTGGCCACGCGGCTTGACAAGGTGGGCGAGGCGGCGGTGTTGCGCGAAACCTCGACCGTGTTTGCTGCCTTGATCGGGTGGTTTATTCTGGGTGAGAAGGTGGGGCCACGTCGGTTGTTTCTGATGACGCTGGTTGCACTTGGGGCCGTCATCGTGGAAATGGGTGGCTAAAGGAGACATGCATGGCGGAAAAGACGATTAACCCGGTTCTGAAACAGGTTCTAGAGCTTGGCCCAACGCTTGCGTTCTTTCTGATCTATCTGCGGATCAAGGATGACACATTCACCTTTGCGGGCACTGAATATACGGGATTTATCGTTGCAGCGCTGATCTTTGTTCCGATCCTGCTGGCGGCGATGGGTATCTTATGGGTGCTGACCGGCAAACTGAGCCGTATGCAGGTATTTACCGCATTTATGGTCATCTTTTTTGGCGGGCTGACCGCTTACTTCAATGATGAGCGGTTCTTTAAGATGAAGACCACCATTGTTTATGGTTTTATGGCGGGTTTGCTGGGGATTGGCCTGTTACGTGGGCAAAGCTATCTGCAATATGTCATGGAAGAGTTTCTGCCCATGCAGCCTGAGGGATGGATGATCTTCACACGTCGTCTGACTTATCTGTTTGCCGGCCTGGCAGTTGCAAACGAGATCATCTGGCGCACCCAAAGCACAGAGACATGGGTTAAGCTTGAAACGTTTGCTTTCCCGGCAATCCTGTTTGTTTTCCTTTGGGTGCAGATTATCGGCTTGCAGAAATACCTGATCGAGGATCCGAACACAGCTGAAGACTAGCGCATTTCGACCAAGCCATGTGCAGGCATACCAAAACGTCCATGTGCCCGCCCATCACGTCGATAACGGAGAGTATCGACCTGATCATCCGTGATCTGCGGTCGGAAAGTGATGCCGACATAGCCGTTCGACGCCCATTGTACAACGGCCGCGGCACGGAGGCTTAGGATTTCCACCTCTACCTTGTCACCGCGTCGCAGGTCGCGCAGTCCTTGAATGCGTGCGCCTGCGTTGTTGACGTCAATCACATGACCCTTTTGTGGCCCGGTTGGAGAGCGCAGTTTCGTGGGATACTGCGTGCGATAGCGATGCGGGCGATACTGCATGTCAAAACCTTCACTCGTGCTTCATGCGTGCAAGAGTAAGACGACGACACTAACAATTCGTTACGACCGCTTTGTAAAAAGGACGTTTTGTGCCGCATTGTCCTTGCGAAAATCGCCGCGTTTTTCGGCGGCCAGTGCGCGACCGCGTTGTACGCCGGGCCGCGCACCCATCATATCCAGCCAGCGGGCCATGTTGGGTTTGTCGTCAAGGCTCTGCTGCTGCCCTTCCCATAGCGATGCCCAGCCCCAGATGGACATATCGGCGATGGAGTAGAAGTCGCCAGCAACGTATTCATTTCCCGCCAATTGCCGGTCCAGCACGCCGTACAGGCGCGCAGTCTCGTTTCGATAACGTTCTTTGGCATAAGGCAAATCATTCGGTGGATTCATTGCTGGGGCATATTTCAGAAAGTGATGCGCTTGCCCGGCCATCGGGCCTAATCCGCCCATTTGCCACATCAGCCATTGGTCCACGCTGATCCGGTCACGCGCGGTGTTGCCATAGAACTGGCCTGTCTTTCGGGCGAGGTATTGCAGGATTGCGCCGGACTCAAAGAGCGATATCGGTGCGCCATCTGGCCCGTCGTGATCAATGATCGCGGGCATGCGGTTATTGGGTGCGATTTTCAGAAAGTCAGGTTTGAACTGGTCGCCTGCGCCGATATTCACCAGGTGTAGCGCATAAAGCAGTTCCATCTCCTCCAACGCGATGGATACTTTCCAGCCATTGGGCGTCGGCCAGAAGTAAAGATCAATAGGTTTGGACATGCGCACTCCTTTTCATCATAGCAGCGCAAGATGGCACAAAGAGCAAGCCCCGCCGCTTGACGTCATTGTGGGTCAGGCGTATGCCGTTATGCGTGGCGATTTGTTACCGGATTGCGGGCCACGTTAAAGATGCCGCTAAAGAGGGTTGCAGGTTTTCCAACCTCGATACCTTGTCCCGGTGTCGAGGTTTTTTGATGCGCAAAGGGCGCGGGGATTGATGACGAAGACGTGGAACAAACGCACAAAGGCCGTGCACGCTGGCACCCGCCGCAGCCAATACAACGAGGTGAGCGAGGCGATCTATCTGACGCAAGGCTTTGTTTACGACACGGCTGAGGATGCAGAGGCCCGTTTCATCAAGGCGGGTGACGATGAGTTTATCTATGCCCGGTATGGCAACCCGACTGTCGCGATGTTTGAAGACCGGATTGCGGCTTTAGAGGGGACCGAGGATGGGTTTGCCACCGCATCTGGCATGGCGGCCGTGAATGGCGCGCTGACATCGATGCTGCGCGCGGGTGATCATGTCGTCTCGGCGCGGGCCTTGTTTGGGTCGTGTCTTTATATCCTTGAAGAAATCCTGCCTCGTTACGGGGTTGAAGTGACGTTTGTGGATGGAACCGATTTGGTCGCCTGGGAGGCTGCGATCAGGTCCGACACCAAGGCGGTGTTCTTTGAAAGTATCTCGAACCCGACGCTGGAAGTGATTGATATCAAGGCTGTTTCAGATTTGGCCCATGCCGTGGGCGCAACGGTGATTGTCGATAATGTCTTTGCCACACCTGTCTTCTCGGATGCAGTGGCACAGGGGGCGGATGTCGTCGTTTACTCTGCAACAAAGCATATCGACGGGCAGGGGCGTGCGTTGGGCGGCGTGATCTTGGGCACGAAGGAGTTTATTCGCGGTACGGTAGAGCCTTACCTGAAGCATACCGGTGGCGCGATGTCGCCGTTTAATGCCTGGATCATGCTGAAGGGGTTGGAAACGATGGAACTGCGCGTGCGGGCGCAGGCAAAGACGGCGTTAGAGCTGGCAACAGCTTTGCAGGCGGATGGGACGCTGCAGAATGTGATTTATCCTGGTTTGCCTGATCATCCGCAGCATCGCCTGACTGTCGCGCAGATGGGTGTTGGTGGAACCGTTCTGGCAATTGATGCCGGGTCACAAGCGGCCGCTTTTAAGCTGCTGAACGCGTTGGAGATTGTCACGATCTCTAACAATCTCGGAGACGCGAAATCCATCGCGACACACCCTTCGACGACGACGCATCAACGTCTGTCGGGTGACGTCAAAGCGACGCTTGGTATCACCCCCGGTTTGATCCGTTTGAGCGTTGGTTTGGAAGATGCCGACGACCTGTTGGCGGATCTGCGCACGGCTGTCGCGGCCATGTGACGTGGTGACGTCACACCACAAAAGTGGTTAAGATGGAGCCACTTAGCCCTTGGAAAGGCGGTCTTGATGACTGATCCGCGCCCGGAATTGTTGCGTATCTACAAAGATATCGTTGGAAATACCGACGATGTGCCCCATCTAGGGGTGTCTAACGTACCGACTGGGGGACCAGACATGAATATCCACGCACCTGATATGGACCGTGAACCAACCCGCGATGAGGCCGAAGCCGCGTTGGCTTTGCTGCGCCGCTGGGCCGGTGACGTGACGGCGGAAGAGGTGGCAACGCTTGATCCGCTCGTCTCGCGCCTGATTCCCGGTCAGGAAGTGTCGAATTACCCCGCGCTTGCACGTGCCTATCCTGAGGATTTTGAGGTTGATGACGCCTATAAGGCGTCGATGCCCGATCTGCAGAATGGCCCGTCGAGCCTGATCAAGGGTGCTAAGCAACAGATTCAGCATGTTGGCATTTCGAATTTCCGCCTGCCGATCCGCTTTCATACCCGCGATAATGGCGATCTGACATTGGAGACGTCTGTGACCGGCACCGTGTCGCTGGAGGCGGAAAAGAAGGGCATCAACATGTCCCGGATCATGCGGACGTTTTACAAGCATGCCGAAGAGACGTTCAGTTTTGAAGTCATCGAACGGGCGTTGGACGCGTACAAGACCGATCTGGAAAGTTTCGATGCGCGCATTCAGATGCGGTTCAGCTTTCCGATGAAGGTGGACAGCCTGCGGTCGGGTCTGTCTGGCTATCAATACTACGACATCGCGCTGGAACTGGTGGAAAGTGCGGGGGTGCGCAAGAAGATCGTGCATCTGGACTACGTCTATTCGTCAACCTGCCCCTGCTCTCTGGAGCTCAGTGAACATGCGCGGCAGTTCCGCGGCCAGTTGGCGACGCCGCATTCGCAACGGTCTGTGGCGCGGATTTCGGTGCTGCTTGAAGATGGGGCGGAGGTGTTGTGGTTCGAAGATCTGATTGACCGCGCGCGTGCGGCTGTGCCGACCGAGACTCAAGTGATGGTCAAGCGCGAGGATGAGCAGGCCTTTGCAGAACTGAACGCGGCCAATCCGATCTTTGTGGAAGATGCTGCACGTCTCTTTACAGAGCAATTGCAACTGGATACGCGGATTTCAGATTTCCGCGTGATCGCCAGCCATCAGGAAAGCCTGCACAGCCATGATGCGGTGTCGGTGCTGACCGAGGGTGAGACATTCGCTGCCGAAAGCCTCGACCCCCGTCTGTTCCAGTCCCTTTTCCACGTGGGTTAAGCTAGTCGATGATTGTGACCGGCAGATTGCCGATCCCATCAATGACCACGGTCACTTCTTGCCCGGCCTTGATGGGGCGGGCACCGATTGATGTGCCGCAGGCGATCACATCACCCGGTAACAGGGTCATGTCGGCGGACAATTTGCTCACGATTTCGGCTGGCGTGAAGATCATGTCATTCGCTGGATAGGATTGCCGCTGACGCTCGCCGACCATGACCTTCACGGTCAGGTTGGCCCAGTCCACATCTGTTTCGATCACCGGGCCGATCACGCCGAAACCGTCAAAGCCTTTGGCCCGCGTCCATTGCGGGAAAGACGGGTCCGCGTTCAGGATATCAAGCGCAGTGATATCGTTAACGCAGGTGTAGCCAAAGATGGCATCTTCGGCCTCAGCAGGGCCGATATTGCTGCAGCTCTTACCGATGACGATGCCTAGCTCCCCCTCAAACAGGACGCGGCCCAGATCGGGCGGCAAGGTGACTGTCGCACCTGGACCCGCAAGGGATGACAGCGGTTTGAGAAAGTAAAGCGGGTGGTCTGGCGTGTCCCAGCCGTTGCGCTCAGCAGCGGCCTTGAAGTTGTTCCAGAGGCCGATGAATTTGCCTGGCACACAGGGCGGCAGCAGCGTTGTAGTGCTGAGCGCGATGGGATCGCCCGTGCTTTCATCTGATCCCAAAGCCGCGCGGGGATGAAGCATATCACCCTGAATGATGCCCGTCCTGACATCCCCGCTTTCTGTTCTGATCCGCGCCCATTGCATCTGTGGTCCCTCGCCTTTCTTGTCTGGAAGGGACCGTGCAACTTTAGCGAAACCGCCGCAAGGGCTTGGCCTTATGCGGTGACCGGTGCGTTCACCGCGCTGGCAAAGCAACCCAGCACCAGATCCCAGCCTTTCAGATAGCTATTGCTGACGGCATCAGCGGTATCACCCAGAATGTCAAAGCCACCATGGGTCAGATCACAGCGTGTGCCTTGCTCTGTTTCGGTAAAGGCCACGGTGACAACGGTTGCCTCGTCCGGGCCGCGCCCCGGATGCCATGTGAAAGACAAGTATTCACCCGGATCATAGGCGATAAGCGTGCCCCAGATATTGGTGCTGCCATCAGCGCCCGTTTCGACAATGTCACCGCCCTTGTGATCGGGAAACGTCACGGTAGAGTCAGCGCCGGTCACTGAAAACGGATCCTTGGGCCACCATGTATCCATATTGCTGGTGAAGAGTGCGAAAGCGTCAGCCGGGTTCAGCGGAACGGTCAGGGTTTTTTTGATCGGGTCATTCATGTGGATTGTCCTTTTGCTTTTTCCTGTGCCGCGCGGGCAAAGGCGGCAAGCGCGTCGTCCCACAGCGTGTCGAGATAGCGGCGCAATTCATCGACACCTTCGGGTGCGATGGCATAGACGCGCCGATTTCCTGTCGGCGTGACCGATAAAAGCCCCGCATCTGACAAGACCTTGAGGTGTTGGCTAACAGCCGGTCGACTGACGCCCATCCCATCGGCGATAGCGCTCACGGGCAGCGGGCCAGTGCGCAACCTGTCGATGATCACGCGGCGTGTTGGATCGGCCAAAGCGGCGATTGCATCTTGATAAGCCATAACTTACCGTAAGTCATCGCTTACGATTCGTCAAACAAATCATGCGCCCTTGAAGCCCCTGACCCCCAACACTAAGACTCTGTCAGGATATTTGAAGTAGGACGGACATCGTCCAAATGTGAGGCAGTAAATATGCAAGACCCCGTCGACACCTATATGAACCTTGTCCCAATGGTGGTCGAACAGACCGCGCGGGGTGAGCGTGCCTATGATATCTTTTCTCGCCTGCTGAAAGAGCGCATCATTTTCGTCAACGGACCCGTCCATGACGGGATGAGCCAGTTGATCGTCGCCCAATTGCTGCATCTGGAATCGGAGAACCCGAAGAAAGAGATCAGCATGTATATCAACAGCCCCGGTGGTGTGGTGACGTCCGGCCTGTCAATCTATGACACGATGCAATACATCAAGCCGAAGGTCAGCACGCTGGTGATCGGGCAGGCGGCCTCTATGGGGTCACTGCTTTTGACAGCGGGTGAGCCGGGCATGCGTTTCTCATTGCCCAATTCCCGTGTGATGGTCCACCAGCCATCGGGTGGCTATCAGGGGCAGGCGACGGACATCATGATTCACGCTGCCGAAACCCAGAAACTCAAGACCCGGCTGAACGAGATTTATGTGAAGCATACCGGCAACACGCTGAAAAAAGTTGAGGCAGCACTCGAGCGGGACAACTTTATGTCACCAGAAGAGGCCAAAGAGTGGGGGTTGATTGACGAAATCGTTGAAAATCGACCCAAATCGGACGAGTAAACGGTTTCTTAACGCTCCGTTCACATGATCATTTTGACATTGTGGACCTCGGCGGGCTGTCCTAGTGTTGTGGCAAGGGCAGCCCGAAATATGTTTGACCGGCCTATGTGGCAAAGAGGTTTTTTAGATGGCGAATACATCTGGCAACGATAGCAAGAACACCTTGTATTGCAGCTTTTGTGGCAAAAGCCAGCATGAGGTGCGCAAGCTGATTGCCGGACCGACTGTCTTTATCTGTGATGAATGTGTTGAGCTTTGCATGGACATCATACGTGAAGAGACCAAGACAGCCGGGCTGAAATCGGGCGACGGTGTGCCAACCCCGACCGAAATCTGCCAGGTTCTGGATGATTACGTGATCGGGCAATTGCATGCAAAGCGCGTGCTGTCAGTGGCGGTCCACAATCATTACAAGCGCCTGAACCACGCGGACAAGTCGGACATCGAGCTGGCGAAATCCAATATCATGCTGATTGGGCCAACCGGCTGCGGTAAAACACTGCTGGCACAGACGCTGGCCCGTATTCTGGATGTGCCATTTACCATGGCCGACGCGACGACGCTGACCGAAGCGGGTTATGTTGGCGAAGATGTTGAGAATATCATCCTCAAGCTGTTGCAGGCGTCCGAATATAATGTCGAACGCGCGCAGCGCGGCATCGTTTATATCGACGAGGTCGACAAGATTACCCGGAAATCGGACAACCCGTCCATCACCCGCGATGTATCGGGCGAGGGCGTGCAGCAGGCGCTGTTGAAGATTATGGAAGGCACGGTTGCGTCGGTGCCGCCACAGGGTGGCCGCAAGCACCCACAGCAGGAATTCCTGCAGGTGGATACAACGAACATCCTGTTCATCTGCGGTGGCGCTTTTGCCGGTCTAGACAAGATCATCGCGCAGCGCGGCAAAGGTTCTGCCATGGGCTTTGGCGCGGATGTACGCGAAGATGATGAACGTGGCATTGGCGAGATTTTCACGGATCTGGAGCCAGAGGATCTGTTGAAATTCGGGTTGATCCCGGAATTTGTGGGCCGTCTGCCCGTGATCGCGACGCTAACGGACCTTGATGAAGAGGCGCTGATCACGATCTTGACCCAGCCGAAAAATGCGCTGGTCAAGCAGTATCAGCGGCTGTTTGAGCTGGAAGATACCAAATTGACGTTCACCGATGACGCGTTGAGCGCGATTGCAAAGCGCGCGATTGAACGGAAAACCGGGGCGCGCGGTCTGCGGTCGATCATGGAAGATATCCTGCTGGATACGATGTTCGACCTGCCGGGCATGGATACAGTGACCGAAGTGGTCGTCAACGAAGAGGCTGTGACCTCAGACGTGGCCCCGCTAATGATCCATGACGAGGGCAAGAAGAAAGAGCCTGCGACAGCAAGCTAGGTGCTGAATACCATTGCAAGAATTCTGTTTTGGGCCATTGCATCTGCGGTGGCCCTTTTTGTTTTGGCCGTGTTTGTTCCGATTGGGTGGATGTTCTGGGGAAAATTCGTAGATGACCCGCGATATGCCGGTGATTTCTTCGGTGACCTGGTGGAATATGATGAGGTCATTGCGTCTCGCTACTGGGGCACCTTTGGCGTGTGGTCATGCACTGATGCGATTGTGAGGCTTGCCGATGCGCCGCCACTGTATCTCAACTGCCGACCAGGTGCTGAACGAGGCTGGCGATATGCATGGGGCGGTGATTGGCAACCGACACCTGCCCACACGCTTGGGGATACTACACGTGACGCGCTGGGTGCATGTGCAGACGAGTGGGATGTTGGCATTTATGAGGAACTGCAGGCTTCGCTTGACCAAGAAGGTGCTTTCTATACCCGTGACGGTGTTGACGAAACAGTTATGATTTATGCGCCAAGTCGGCAGATCGCGGCGCTTGTTCGTTTTGGGGACTAAGAATGACAGTGAAACATATCTCTACCGGCTCGCCCTTTGAGGCGCAGATCGGGTATAGTCGTGCGGTTGTTGCGGATGGCTGGGTCTTTGTGGCAGGCACCACCGGCTACGATTACGCGACCATGACCATGCCTGAGAGTATCGAGGCGCAGTGTCGGAACACGCTGGATACGATTGGCAAAGCGCTGGAGGAAGCGGGCAGTGGCCTGGATCACGTGGTGCGTGTCACCTATATCGTGCCGGATGTCGCGGAATGGCACAAATGCTGGCCGATCACCTCAGCCGCTTTTGCCAAGGCGCGGCCGGCTGCGACGATGATGTCTGCGCAATTGCAGAACCCGGAAATGAAGATCGAAATCGAAGTGACGGCACGCCTCCCCTAGACCTTTCGCGCCCTTTGGTGCATGGATGGGGCAACGAGATCGGAGACGCTTTATGGGCCTTGGTCATAACATCAAACGCATCTTTACCTGGTGGGACGGGCAATCGTTTGGCACCCAGCTTTGGACGCGCCGCCATGGCGAAAAGGTCGGTGAGGATGCCGAAGGCAACGTGTTTTACCGCAACGCCGATGATAGCCGTCGCTGGGTGATCTATAACGGGGAAAACGAAGCCTCGCGGGTCAGTCCGGAATGGCATGGCTGGCTGCACCGGACCTGGGACGAACCGCCAACCGAAGCAAACCTGCGCCGCAAAGACTGGGAAAAGCCGCATCAGGAAAACCTGACCGGTACGATGGCCGCTTATGCGCCAACCGGGTCAATCCGCAAGGCCGCACCTGTAGAGCGCACCGATTACGAGGCTTGGTCGCCCGAATAGGAGATCGGTTATGCGGTGCATCGTGGTCATTCTGACAACACTTTTTCTGATAAATCCCGCTATCGCCCAAGAGGCCGTAACGGCGGATGGCGGGCAGATCCGCGTCTTGGACAAGCTGACTGGCGAAGTGACTGATATGTCACTCCAGAATGGCGTGACCGAACGTTTGGGTTTTTTGTCGGTAACACTGAACCAGTGCCGCTACCCTGCCGCAAACCCGTCTGGCGATGCCTATGTCGAATTATATGTGACCTATCGGGATGACCCAGAGCCATTATTCAACGGCTGGATGCTCGCGTCATCCCCGGCACTGGAAGCGATGGATCACCCGCGGTACGATATCTGGGCGTTGCGCTGTATCACGTCCTGAGCGTTTGGAATCGGTCCTTGTGCAGCAAAGTCGGCATTCGTCGTCAGTGCCTCTGCCAGTTTTTTCTGAAACATAGCGCGTGGGATTTCGATAGCGCCAAGTGACGCCAGATGCTGAGTGAGAAACTGTGTATCAAACAGCGAAAATCCCCCGATCCGCAGCCGGTCCACGAGGAAGGCAAGCGCGACCTTGGAGGCGTCTCTTGACTTGCTGAACATGCTCTCACCAAAAAACGCAGCCCCGATCGTCACACCATAGACGCCGCCTACCAGCTTGCCATCTTCCCAAACCTCAATTGAATGGGCGTGGTCATGCGAAAACAGCGCGCCGTAGAGCCCAAAGATTGTCTCATTTATCCAGGTTTCATCTCGGTCTGCGCATCCGCGCATCACTTCTTGAAATGCAGCATCGGCTGTCACGGTAAAGTGCCCACGCCGCATGGTCTTGGCCAGCGATCGCGAAATCCGGAACCCGCCTAGTGGAAAGATGCCGCGCAATTTTGGATCGACCCAAAAGACATCTGGATCGTCGCGCCCTTCGGACATCGGAAAAATGCCGACCTGGTAAGCCTGCAACAACAATTCCGGGGTGAGGGTCGCGTCAATGTCTTTCACGCGACCTAGCTTAGATTCTGTTCTAGCCAGTGTTCAAGCCAATGGATGTTGTAATCACCCGATTGCACGGCTTGTTCGGCCAAGAGTGCATGGAAAAGCGGCACCGTTGTGTCGACGCCGTCGACAATGAGTTCGCCCAATGCGCGGCCCAACCGCGCCAGCGCCTCTGGCCGATCACGCCCATGCACAATCAGTTTGCCGATCAGGCTGTCGTAATATGGTGGGATTCGGTAGCCGTCATACAATGCGCTATCCATCCGAACGCCCAGGCCGCCGGGGGCGTGGTATTGCGTGATCGTGCCGGGGCAGGGTGCGAAGTTGGGCAGTTTCTCCGCATTAATCCGTACCTCAATGGAATGCCCGTTGATCTGCAGATCGTCTTGGCTGAATGACATCGGCATGCCTGCCGCGACGCGCAGTTGTTCGCGCACAAGGTCCACGCCGAAAATGCTTTCGGTCACAGGGTGTTCGACCTGCAGGCGGGTGTTCATTTCGATGAAATAGAATTCATCATTTTCAAACAGAAATTCGATTGTGCCTGCGCCAATATAGTTGATCTTGGCGACTGCATCCGCGCAGACCTTGCCGATCTTCGCTCGTAGTTCGGAGGTGATACAGGGACCGGGGGCCTCTTCAAACACCTTTTGATGGCGGCGCTGCAACGAACAATCACGCTCGCCTAGATGGACAGCATTGCCTTTGCCGTCGCCGAAAACCTGAATCTCGATATGGCGCGGGGTGGTGAGGTATTTTTCAATATAGACCTCGTCATTGCCGAATGCCGCTTTGCCCTCGGCGCGCGCTGACATGAATGCCTTTTCCATGTCGTCGGCCGTCTGGGCAACCTTCATACCCCGTCCACCGCCGCCTGCAGTGGCCTTGATGATGACCGGATATCCGATTTCTTCCCCGATGCGTTTGGCATCTTCCAGCGTGGGCACGCCGCCATCCGATCCCGGCACACATGGCACGCCCAGTTCCTTCATCGTGTCCTTGGCGGTGATCTTGTCACCCATGATACGAATATGTTCGGCTGTAGGGCCGATAAAGGTAATGTCGTGATCCTCGACAACCTGCACGAAGGATGCGTTTTCCGAAAGGAACCCATAGCCAGGATGGATCGCCTGGGCACCGGTGATTTCGCAAGCAGAGATGATAGCCGGGAAGGACAGATAGCTTTGCGAGGATGAGGGTGGACCGATGCAAATCGCCTCATCCGCCATGCGCACATGCATCGCGTCGGCATCAGCGGTGGAGTGGACAGCGACCGATTTCACGCCCATCTCGCGGCAGGCGCGGACAACACGAAGGGCGATTTCGCCCCGGTTTGCGATCAGAATTTTGTCGAACATCGCCGGGGCCTATTCGATGATCATAAGAGGGGCGCCGAATTCGACCGCGCCGCCGTCTTCGACCATGATCCTTTTGATCGTGCCTGCGCGCGGTGCCGGAATGTGGTTCATCGTCTTCATCGCTTCGATGATCAGCAGTGTGTCGCCTTCTTTGACATCTGCACCGATGCTGACAAAGGGGGGTGCACCAGGCTCCGGGGCGATGTAGATCGTGCCGACCATCGGTGAGGTGACGGCACCGGGATGACTTGCGGGATCAGATGCTTCGGTTGGGGCGGCTGTGGCTGGCGCAGGGGCAGATGGGGCGACAGGTGCAGGATTGGTGACAGGGACAACATTTGTCGGGGCGGGAATGGCGGTTTGGGTCTGGCGGCTGACGCGTACGTTCAGGCTGTTGTTTTCACCGTAGTCCCGTTTGACCTGCAATTCGGTCAGGTCGTTTTCGCGAAGCAGCTCTGCGAGTGCCTGAATAAAGCTGACATCGCTGTCGTGAGGTGTGTTCTTACTCATCTTGTCCTCGGCCCGTTGCCCTATTGTGTGCATTCGGCGACGTTGCGTCACAAATGCTTGGTCGCTTATAGGGCAACCCTGCGAGGGTGGAAAGCGGCGGAGGATTGAAAAATTTGGCTTAGCTGTCGTCGGCTACAGGCTCCGGTTTTGCTGTTTCTGTGGCGTCACTTTTCGACGCGGTGCTTAAGCGTGCCTCATCTGCGTCATTGGTACTTGCGGTTCGTTTTGCGCTTAAGTCAGTCGGCGGTTGTGCAACCTTGTCTTCCGCTTTTACTTTTTCAGCAGCAGCTTCTTGCGTCGCCGGTTTGGGGTCTGCCCTATCCTCGGATGGTAGCATGGGCGTACCGTATGGACGCAGTGTACGGTCTGACGGTGCAATTTCACCGGGTTGTGCCGGGAATTCCGCACCGGACAGCCGCGCGCTCACGACTTGGGCCACAAAGGGTTTGTTGGCAGGCAGCGTGGCAGCCCCTTCAAATCCTTTGACCACTGGCACCTTGTTGTCGCGTGGCGGTTCGCGTTCGGCCACGTAAGGGATAGCCGCAACTGTTTTGGGGGCGAAGGTGAGTGTTGTGTCCATCTGCTCAGGCTCCAATCCGCAATTTACTTGATGCTAAGAATCGCAAACGGGCCCTAACAGTTGGTAAAGGCCCGTCTCCCAAATCTGTCGTATTTTAGTCAAATCAGATTGCCAGGTATTGCGCCCGCAAAGCTTCATCATCCAGCACCTCTTGCGCTGAGCCGTCAAAGACAACGGTGCCGGTGTCAAGGATCACGGCCCGGTCAGCCAGCTTCAAGGCAGCCACTGCATTCTGTTCAACGATAACGGTTGTAATCCCCTGATCGCGAATGATGCCGAGTGTCTTTGCGATCTCTTGCACGATAACAGGCGCCAGCCCTTCATATGGTTCATCAAGCAATAAGACCTTAATGTCGCGGGCCAAGGCACGTGCGATCGAAAGCATCTGCTGTTCGCCGCCCGACAGCGTCACGCCTTCCTGTTTGCGCCGTTCGCCCAATCGTGGAAACAGATCATACAACCGGTCCAGCGACCAACCATGAGGCGGAGCGATTTGCGCCAGTTGCAGATTTTCCTCGACCGTGAGGCCTGGGATGATCCGGCGATCTTCGGGGACCAGCGCGATCCCGTTTTGGGCAGCCTCGTGGCTTTTCATCTCGTGCAATGGCTTATGGTCCAGCCAGATTTCCCCGTGGGTGAGGGCAGGGTCATCAAGCCGCGCGATCGTGCGCAAGGTCGATGTCTTGCCAGCACCGTTGCGACCCAAAAGGGCAAGGATTTCACCTTCGTGGATGTTAAAGCTGATGTTCTGAACGATGTAGCTTTCTCCGTAATAAGCCTCAATTTCCCAGATGCTTAAGTAGGCGGGGTGTGTGGCCGCGTTATTGGCGTGTTTGTTGAATGGTGCATTCATTCTGTATCTCCGGTTTTCGGGCACAAAACTCTTGAAAGAGTTTTGCCAAGACTTTTCGAAAAGTCTTGGGGCTAGACCTGGGCCTCCCCGAGATAGGCTTCGCGGACTTTCGGGTGTCCTTTGATATTGTCGGGCGTGTCTTCAACCAGCGGGGTACCTTGAGCCAGCACGGTAATGCGCTCGGCGAGCGAGAAGACAACGTTCATATCGTGTTCGATAATGGCCATTGTGATCCCCCGTTTTTCGCGGATTTCCTTGAGAAGCGCGATGGTGTTTTGCGTATCCGCGCGCGCCATCCCCGCCGTGGGTTCATCCAGCAGCAACAGTCGCGGGTCCTGGACCAGACACATTGCCATTTCCAGCCGCCGTTTGTCGCCGCGGGACAGGCTGGATGCGATCATGTCCTTTTTTTCCAGCATATTCACATCATCCAGGATCGCCTCGGCCTGCCCCTGAATGCCGCGTTCGGCAAAGATACTTTCAATCGCATGCATCCGAAACGCCCCATCGCGCTTGGCAAAGCAGGGGATCATGACGTTTTCGAACACGCTCAGATCGCTGAAAATCTCCGGCGTTTGGAACACACGGGAAATGCCCATCTGATTAATCTCATGCGGTTTGCGCCCAAGTACGGATTGCCCATCAAACATGACCGAGCCGCTATCGGGGATCAGTTTGCCCACCAGCACATTCAGCAGCGTCGATTTCCCGGCCCCGTTCGGACCGATGATTGCATGTGTTGTGTTCTCGGCCACGCTCAGGTTCACGTCCCCCAGCGCTTGCAGCCCGCCGAACCGTTTGTTGATGCCCTTAACTTCAAGGATACCCATGACTTCAACTCCTTACTCAGCCGGTTCGGTGGCGTTGGGTTTTGTGGGTTCCGGTTTCTTGCGCCGGAAGAGGCCTATGATCTTTTGACCACCCTGTACAAGGCCACCCGGCAGGAAAATGACCACCAGCATGAACACGATGCCCAAGGTCAGGTGCCAGCCCTTGCCGATGAACGGATAGATCATCGCGACCACGAAATTCTCTAATCCATCGGGCAGGAACGCGAACCAGCCATGCAGGATTGTTTCATTAATCTTCGAGAAGATGTTTTCGAAATATTTGATCATGCCCGCACCCAGCACCGGCCCGATCAGTGTGCCAGCACCGCCGAGAATTGTCATCAGCACGACCTCGCCCGAGGCGGTCCATTGCATCCGCTCTGCCCCGGCGAGCGGGTCCATGGAGGCCATGAGGCCACCGGCAAGCCCTGCATACATGCCGGAGATGACAAAGGCCGCGAGTGTGTAGGGTTTTGCGTTGAGGCCCGTGTAACTCATCCGGGTCTGGTTCGATTTGATTGCCCGCAGCATCATGCCGAACGGGGAGCGGAAGATGCGGATGGCGAGATAGAAAGACAGGATCATGAAGAAGGCCGCAAGGTAGTAGCCCGCGTTGAAGGTGAAGAGCCATGCACCAACCTCCAACTCATAGCTCGACCGCATCTCCAGCCCGAAGAGCGCGGGAACGGGGATGTTCCCGCTTTCCGTTTGCGACACACCAAGGATGCGTGGATCATCCAGTGCCAGTTGTAGACCCGTCTCTCCGCCAGTGATCGGTGTCAGGACCGAATAGGCGAGGGCGAAGGACATCTGTGCAAAGGCCAGCGTCAGGATGGAAAAGTAAATACCGGATCGCCGCAGTGAGATGAACCCGATGATGAGCGAGAAGAGGCCCGCAATGATGACGCTCAGGATGATGGCGGGCAGTACGTTCATGCTGAGAAGCTTGAACATCCACACGGCAGCGTAGGATCCGACACCCAGGAACGCGGCGTGCCCGAAGGACAGATACCCCGTTAGCCCGAAGAGTATATTGAACCCGATCGCGAAGATGCCAAAGATCACAAAGCGCTGCATCAGGTCGGGATAGCCCGCATTGAACTGCGCCATCTCAGACCCTTCTGGGAAGGGGTTCAGAATGAAGGGAGCGAATAACGTCAGACCAATCACGATCATCAGGAGGCGGAAGTCTTTTTTCTCAAGTCCGAGCATGGCTTATTCCTCCATCACGCCTTTGCGGCCCATCAGGCCACGCGGACGCGTCAACAGAATGATGATGGCGACCAGATAGATGATGATCTGGTTGATGCCTGGCAGCAGGTCTATGACTGCGGGGACCGAGGCGAAGCTTTCTAGTATACCCAGCAGAAACCCGGCGGCGACAGCACCGGGAAGGGATCCCATACCGCCGACAACCACGACAACGAAGCTGAGCACAAGGAAATCCATCCCCATGTGATAATTCGGCGAACTGATCGGCGCATACATCACGCCCGCCAGACCTGCCACAGCGGCGGCGATGCCGAACATGATCGTGAAGCGCCGGTCAATATCGATGCCGAGGATGCCCACTGTTTCACGGTCTGCCATCCCTGCGCGCACGACCATGCCGAAGGTCGTGAATTGGAGGAACGCAAAGACTGCGCCGATGATTGTGATGGCGAAGAAGAAATACACAAGCCGCCAGTACGGATAGATGATGGCGTTAGGGTCAAAGCCAAATGCAACGCCGAAATCGAAACTGCCGACAAAGGCTTCTGGTGCTGGTGTGGGAATTGGGTTTGCGCCGTAGAAATACTTGATGATTTCCTGGATAACGATGGCCAGGCCAAAGGTCACCAGGATCTGGTCGGCATGCGGGCGCTTGTAGAAGTGTTTGATCAGGCCGCGCTCCATCGCAAAGCCGATCAGAACCATGATGGGGATTGCGACAAGGATCGCGAGTGGTACGGCCCAGTCGATGATGACGTTGCCTGCGGCCTCTCCAAAAAAGTCATAGACGTAAGGCACGTCGACCTGCAGGGGATTGCCCAGGAAATCCGTCCGCGTTTCATCCACAACCTTGTGGCTGAGAGTAAGGACATTGCTGAGCGTGACCGCCACAAACGCACCCAACATGAACAACGCCCCATGGGCAAAGTTCACCACACCCAGCGTGCCGAATATGAGTGTGAGCCCCAACGCGATCAGCGCATAGGCCGAGCCTTTGTCGAGCCCGTTCAGGATTTGCAGAATAAACTGGTCCATAATGTGACCTCTGATCGGTTAGAGACTGGGCAGACAGCCCATTGCACATGCCGCAAATCCACTGCGACAGATGATCGGGTGGTAGTCAGGGCCACCGGGATGTCCGATGGCCCAGTGTTGGCTTAGGCGCCTGGGTTGCAGGACCCCAACGCACCGCCCGCAAACTGCGGATGATCAGGTGCATAGGTGACCTGTTCGACAGGCGTGACCTCAACGATTTCGAGCAGGTCGAATTCGTTGTCTGGGTTCTCTTTCCCTTTCACGACCAATACGTCTTTGAAGCACTGGTGGTCTTCGGCGCGGTAAAGCGTTGGTCCATTGCCCAACCCGTCGAACTCGAAGTCTTCAAGCGCTTCGACAACTGCGCATGGGTTGAACGACCCAGCGCGTGTCACGGCATCCGCATAAAGCAATGTCTGGACATAACAGGTATGCGCCGCCTGTGATGGTGGGAAGCCGTATTTGGTGCCGAACGACCGTACAAACGCCTGGCTGCCTGCATCCTGAAGCGACCAGTGCCAGTTTGTCGAGCCGAAGATACCCTTCACGTTGGCACCGGCACCCTTCGCCATCAGACGCGAATAGAGTGGGACAACAATCTCAAAATCTTTGCCGTTGGCCTGGGCCTCACGCAGACCAAACTGCACGGCGTTGGTCAGCGAGTTGACCATGTTGCCGCCATAGTGGTTCAGCACCAAGACGTCGGCGCCAGAGTTCAAGACAGGTGCGATATAGGATGAGAAGTCTGTTTGTGTCAGCGGTGTCAGCACCGTGTTGACTGTTTCCCAACCCATGGCTTCGGTCGAGGATTGCACGGCTTCTTGCGTGGTGTAGCCCCAGTTATAGTCCGCTGTCAGGTGATAAGCCTTGCGGTCTTTGCCGTAGTTGGCTTCGAGCACTGGTGCCAGCGCGGCCCCGGACATGTAGGAGTTGAAGAAATGGCGGAACCCGTTGGCACGGCGGTCTTTTCCGGTTGTGTCGTTGGAATGTGTCAGACCGGCCATGAAGATGATCCCGGCCTCTTGGCACAGGGCTTGCACGGCGACGGCCACACCGGATGAAGATCCGCCCGTGATCATCACAGCGCCGTCTTTTTCGATCATCGACCGGGCAGAGGCACGCGCTGCATCGGATTTGGTCTGCGTATCTCCAGTCACATATTTGACTTCGCGGCCCAGAATGCCCGCACCGTCGAGCGCCTGTGATGAGAATGTCGACATCATGCCGCCATCACCGCCGCCATTGAGATGCTCGACTGCCAGCTCATACGCGCGCAGTTCGTCTGCGCCTTCATCGGCGTAAGGACCGGTCTGCGGGACGTTGAAGCCGAGAATGACCTCGCTATCGCCAGGGGCGTTGGTAAAGCCTGTATGGCCATCTGCACGCAGATACTGAGGCAGCGCAAGACCCGCGCTGGCGACCATGCCAGTTTTGAGCACGCCGCGGCGCGAGAATTTCGAATTGGACATTATTATCCTCCCTAAAGTTTTTTGCCAGTCCAGACCTCCTCGTCCAGACGGCGTGCACCCTCCGATGCCGTGCTAGTGTCAGGGAGACGATGTGAAATCAGCAACAAGCCATTGAGACTGCTGGACTTATTTGTAAAAAAATGTACAGATTATGGGAAATAAATGTAAATCTGTTTTCCTGCACCTGCAGAAAGCGATTGAAACTGTTAAGGGATTTTTCGTTGCCCGATCGCCGATTAACCGGTTCTCGTATTCGTGAAAAGCGCCTTGATCAAGGTTTGCGTCAAGCAGCGGTTGCAGAAGCCGTTGGGATTTCACCGTCTTATCTGAATTTGATCGAACATAACCGCCGCAGAATCGGCGGTAAGCTGCTGTCAGACCTCGCCCGTGTATTAGGCGTTGAAACCGCACTTTTGACCGAAGGCGCCGATAGCGACCTGCTGGACCAGATGCGCGCGGCGGCAGCAATTGCGGGGTCCGTTGCCGAAGTCGCGCGGGCGGATGAACTGGCCGCGCGCTATCCAGGCTGGGGTCGCCTGATCGCGATGCAGGCGCGTCGCCTTGCAGCGTTGGAGGAGCGGGTCCAGGCGCTCAATGACCGGATCGCCCACGATCCCCAATTGTCAACGGCGCTTCACGAAGTGATCTCAGCCGTGACAGCGATCCGCTCTTCCTCTTCCATTCTTGTTGGTCAGGAAGAGCTTGATGAGGACTGGCAGCGGCGTTTCCATGAGAACATTCATAGTGACAGTGTCCGTCTCGCGGCCAGTAGTGAGGCATTGATCGCGTATCTTGAAACGCCGGATGCGGATGAAGATGCCGGGTCGACGGCCCATGAAAAGGTCGAAAAGCATTTGGCGCAGACAGGTTTCCATATAGCCGATCTGGAAACAGCTAGCCCGGATGTCGCATCATTTGTCGGCTCTTGCGGATTTGAAGGTGCTGCTGCCCAATTGATGGCACGGTTCGCCACACAATACGCGGCGGATGCGCGGGCCATGCCATTGACTGAGTTCGAGTTGGCTTGCCACGCAACACAATATGACCCTGGCCGCCTGGCGGAGCGGTTTGGTGTCGCTCTGGACGCGGTGTTGCGCCGCATTGCTTCACTGCCACAAGGTGGCGGGCATCCACCATCGGGCTTGGTCGTCTGCGACAGTTCTGGTGCGTCTTTGTTTACCAAACCGGTTCCAGGCTTTGCGCTCCCGCGCACTGGTGGCGCTTGCCCGCTTTGGCCGGTTTTTGGCGCGCTTGGCCGTCCGACACAGCCCTTGCGCGTTGAAGTTGCCTTGCCTAGCGTCCCGACACCAAGGTTTTTGTGCTATGCGATTGCCGTTCCCATCGCGTCGTCTCGTTTTGATGCGCCGCCAGTTTTACATAGCACGATGCTTGTTTTGCCTGACCCGCCACAAGGTGATCGCGCACCGGTAGAGGTTGGTGTTTCCTGCCGTATCTGCCCACGCACAACCTGCCAAAGTCGACGTGAGCCAGCCATTGAAGGTGTCGCCCTGCAAACCGCACTTTGACAGATTGGCAGAATGCCTTGATAGTCGCCCGCAGGGAGGCCGTTTTCGCAAGCGGTATGGTAAAAGGGAGGCGATGAGATGGGCAAACGTGTCCTTCTGATCGAGGATGAGCCGAACATTATTGAGGCGATCAGCTTTATTTTGTCACGTGATGGTTGGACGGTGCATACACACGAAGACGGTGAAACGGCGATGGACAAGATCGCACATATGCCTCCTGATATGATCATCCTTGATGTGATGCTGCCCGGTCGCAGCGGTTTTGACATCTTGCGGGATCTGCGCAGCCACAGCGCGTCCAAGGACATTCCGGTCATGATGCTGACGGCACGCGGCCAGGAAAAGGACCGTGAATTGGCGCTGCGACTGGGTGCCAATCATTTCATGACCAAGCCGTTTTCAAACGCGGATGTGCGCGACCATGTCCGCAGCCTGATGGAGGCATGAGCACGCCGCCCAAGCCCGCGATTTTTCTTGAGCGCACAAGCTACAAACAGCGCAGACTGACCGATGCAGTACGCTTGCTGCCGTTTCTGGGTCTGGTTTTGTGGGCAATTCCATTGCTGTGGAGTGCCGAAGACGAGGCGGGTCCATCGAATGCCGATGCCTTACTTTATGTATTTGGCGTTTGGGTCCTGCTGATTGGGCTGAGCGCGATCATCATCGGCCGATTGCAGGACGATGATGCCGTGCAACCTTCGGACAGTGCTGAGTAATGCTGTCCTTTAACGCCCTGATCTTTGCAGCGCTCAGCTATGTGGCGATTCTGTTTTCGGTCGCCTTTCTGGCTGAACGCCGTGCGGCGGCCGGGCATTCGGACTGGCTGCAATCGCCTTTGATTTACACATTGTCGCTGAGCATCTACTGCACGGCTTGGACGTTTTATGGTGCGGTTGGATATGCCGCGCGCTCGGGGCTCGAATTTGTGACGATCTATCTTGGTCCCACCCTTGTCATGGTGGGATGGTGGTGGATCTTGCGGCGGCTGGTGCGGATAGGTCGGTCGCAGCGCCTGACTTCAATCGCTGACCTGATCTCGTCCCGTTTCGGGAAATCAACCCTGCTGGGCGTGGTTGTCACGGTGATCTCGGTCATCGCGGCAACACCCTATATTGCCCTGCAATTGCAATCGGTCACGCTGTCCTTTGCTGTTTTTGCCCAGTCGGGGGCCGAGACATGGGACAGCTCTGACTTCAACGCAACGGCGATGTGGGTGGCCGTAGGTCTGGCCGTCTTCACGGTGCTTTTTGGTACCCGGAACCTGGACGTGAACGAACGTCACCACGGTATCGTGATGGCGATCGCTGTCGAGGCGGTTGTGAAGTTGCTCGCGCTTGTCGCGGTTGGCGTCTTTGTCGTCTGGGGTGTCGCAGGTGGCCCCGCAGAGATGCTGACACGTATTGATCATTCCGAAATCACCTTATGGGATCAGGATCATGGCCGCTGGATCAGCCTGATCTTTCTGTCGGCGGCGGCGTTCTTGTGTTTGCCGCGAATGTTTCAGGTGCTGGTGGTGGAAAATGCGGATGAGCGGCACCTGCGTGTCGCCAGCTGGGCATTCCCGCTTTATCTGTTTTTGATGAGCCTGTTTGTGGTGCCCATTGCCGTGGTCGGGCTTGACCTGCTGCCTGCGGGCAGCAACCCGGACCTTTTCGTGCTGACTGTACCATTGGCGGAAGGACGTGACGGTTTGGCGGTGTTGTCTTTTCTGGGCGGATTTTCTTCTGCCACCTCCATGGTGATCGTGGCCACGATTGCGCTGGCGACCATGGTGTCGAACCACATCGTCGTGCCCGTCTGGCTGAGCTTGCAGACCAATCAACAGGCGATGATGTCGGGTGATGTGCGGCATGTGATCCTGTTGGCGCGCAGGTTGTCGATCGCGGGCGTTTTGGCGCTTGGGTTCATCTATTACCGGATGTCCGGTGGGGGCACCGCACTTGCCGCAATCGGTTTGGTGTCGTTTACCGGGACAGTGCAGGTCTTGCCGGCGTTGATCGGTGGGATTTTCTGGCGAGGTGCCACACGGGTTGGGGCGGCGTGCGGGTTGGTGACCGGCCTTGTCATCTGGACATGGACATTGTTTTTGCCGAGCTTTGGAGTGGGTGCTGTCATCGGCCAATCGGTTATGGAAATAGGCCCATTTGGTATCAGCTGGCTGCGCCCGCAGGCCCTATTCGGTATCGAGGGGATGGACCCGTTGGTGCATGGCATTTTGTGGTCGATGCTCTTGAATGCGGGCATGTTCGTTTTGGGTTCACTCATGAGCTTTCCGGCACCATTGGAGCGGCTACAGGGCGCGCAATTCGTCAATGTGTTCGAACGCTCTGCAGCGGCGCCTGCATGGACGCGTGGTGCAGCGGGTGCCGAGGACCTGCTGGTGATGTCGCAGCGCATTCTTGGAAGTCGCGAGGCCCAGGCGATTTTTGAGCGTGAGGCGGAGCGACAGGGCCTAAATGGTTATCTTCCTGAGGCAACGCCGGAATTCATCGAAAAGCTGGAACGTGAGCTTGCCGGGTCAGTTGGTGCCGCGACAGCACATGCGATGATTGGTCAGCTGACCGGTGGCAGCGTTGTTTCGGTTGAAGATCTGATTGCCGTCGCTGACGAGGCGGCCCAAATCCTTGAATATTCCAACCGGTTAGAGGCGAAATCAGCCGAACAGGAACGCACCGCGCGTGCATTGCGCGACGCCAATGCAAAGCTCACGGCTTTGTCGATCCAGAAAGATGCCTTTCTTAGCCAGATCAGCCACGAACTACGCACGCCGATGACCTCGATCCGGTCGTTTTCCGAAATTTTGCGGGACGGTGCGATGTCCGCAGCAGAGCAGGGGCGTTATGCCGGGATCATTCATGACGAAGCCATTCGTTTGACGCGCCTGCTGGATGATCTGCTTGATTTGTCGGTGCTTGAAAACGGACAAGTGGTATTGAATGAACAGACGGGTGATCTGTCGGCCCTGCTGGATCGTGCGATAGGTGCCGCGGGCCTGCATGATGGCGGGTTGCAGATTGTTCGCGACCGAGATGACGAGGCGATCAGGCTGACGGCGGATCTGGATCGGCTGGTGCAGGTCTTTATCAACCTGATATCAAATGCGCGCAAATACTGTGATGCGGACGCACCGCAGCTGACGATTTCGGTGAAGGGCGCACACGACGCCTACCATGTTGATTTTATGGACAATGGCAGCGGCATCGCGCCTGAAAACGAACAACTGATCTTTGAAAAATTTTCGCGCGTGTCTGACCAATCAAAGGCCGGTGGGGCGGGGCTTGGTCTTGCGATTTGTCGTGAGATTATGAACCGTTTGGGTGGCGATGTCGATTATGTGCGTCGGCCAGCGGGTGCGGCATTTCGTGTGACGTTGCCCAAGGCCATGATGGGGGCGGCGTTAGCGGAAACGTAACCACTCTTTGGCTATTGTCTGGCGCGAACATCTGGTGACGGGGCTATGGCCGATCAACAACATACAAGTATCCTGCGCCGCATGGCAGGGCGCCAAGGTCAGGATGTTGGGCAAAACCCGCTGACATCCTCGCGGGCCGTGCGGATTGCTTTGACGAAGGTCGCGCAGGATAGCGTGGGCCTGAACCTGACGGTGGGGTCAATCGACGAAGTTGTCCAACCTCTGGATGATATGCTGGCGGAACTGTCCGACGACCTGATGCTTGTCGCGCTCAGGCGGGGCGGCAATTTGGCGGGTTTGGCCGCGGTCGATATGCAATTGCGGGCCGCCGTGGTCGAAATGCAGACTGTGCGCGCAGTCGCCGAAAAACCGGTTGAGTCACGCGCCGCGACCCGTACTGACAAGCGCATGTGCGATCCATTGTTGAACGGATTGATAGCGACGCTGCCGCATGCGGTGGCGGGCACCGAATTCGAAGGATGGCTGGACAATGCGTCGCCCGGTGAGATGCTGCAATCAGTCCGCAGTGCGGGATTGGTTTTGGATGATCATTCGTATCGTGTGCTGCGCTTGCAGGTCACATTGGCCGGTGGCGGGCGCGAGGGGATGATTGCATTGATCCTGCCCCTACTGACACAACACATCGCGCCTGCAGCTCCAGTATCTGATAAGATCGATTGGCCGATGGCCTTTCAGGCCACGGTTTGCGAAGCACCTTTGGCATTTGACGCAGAGTTATGCCGGTTTGACATGCCCATTGGACAGGCCGAAAATCTTTCGGTTGGTGATCTGATCCCGTTAGAGGGATGTACAGTCGCATCTGTCCAGCTGCGTGCGCTAGACGGACAAGCGATCCGGCACGCCCGTCTGGGTCAGTCAAATGGCAGGCGGGCGATCCGTATTGCGCCGCAGGAACTGCCGGATATGGAAGAGTTGACACCCTTGCCCGGCGATGCGCTTGCGGCTGGCTTGTCTCAGGCATTGTCATCTGATGATGCGCTTGGATCACTTGTTTCTGATCCTTTGATGGCAAACGAGAGTGCTTTGGACGAGGATTCGCTGGGCGGCAGCATGCAGGATGAATTCGAAGCCATACCGTCGGAGGGTGAAGAACCTGATTTTCCGATCGCGCAGGTTGCACTTGCCGATATCGATGGTTAGGGCACCATCGATCTACAAATAGAGACTTTGACGTCGCTCACCCGCCGGGCGTACCGGCCGGACTTCACTGAATAATCCTGCATGTCCCGCTCCAACGGCGCGTTATCGATTTGGCAACATGGTACATCTGCTCCTTCAGCAATGACGGCTGCCGTTGTCGAACTATGGCTTAAATGTCGATGGGTCCGATCATGGCCGATGTCACGCGCGTTTTGCGCCGTTACCCGCCGGTTCTGAATTTCGTCAGCAAATGCCGCGGCCCGAAAAGATGACGTATCAGCGGTGTGTACAGCATGGGTGTTCGTTCAGATGATCCGTCACTGACGCGACTGTCTTGATTGATGCGCGCCGCACAAACCATGGCTCTTTGCGCAGGCCCGCGCCGTTGGACGTGGTCCGTTATCATAGTGGTCTGCGCGACAATTACCTGTCGGCGGCGAGGGCGTCGATCTGTCCGCGCATTCCAGCCAGATCATAACCAACTGCCGCCGTTGCGGCGATAATCTCATCTGTGGGTAGTGCACCGGCCTGGCTCAACGACCATACGATGGATGAGCGCGTGCCGGAGGCACAATAGGCGAGCGATGGCCCCGATGATTCCTCCATCGCGATTTTTTGTGCATGCACCATATCAAGGTTCAGCCCTTGATGTGTGACCGGGACCGCTACAAATCCCAAACCGGCAGCCTTGGCAGCAGCCTCAATCGCGGCGGCCTGGTGAGTAGGGGGGACCTCGGCATCCGGGCGGTTGCAAATAATGGTCGTGAAACCAGCCGCGGCGATTGCCGGAATGTCTTCGACCGCAATCTGGGGCGACACCGCGTGGGTCTGGCTAAGCTGTCTGATATCCATAATCGTCCTTTTAGACAGTGGCTGCATTTTGGTCCAGATGTTGGCGCAGCAGTGGCGCAAGCATCATGCCTGCAATCATCGCGGATACGAAAACAATGCCACCCGGACCGCCGAAACTGATTGAGGCCATAGCTGGTCCAGGGCAGAGGCCCGACAAGCCCCAACCCATGCCGAACAGAGTTGAGCCGATGACCAGGTTCTTTCCGAGCCGCTGATTTGGTGGGACGGGAAATGCTTGCGCCAAAACAGGCTGGCGGCGTTTGGTGAGACGCCACGCGACGGCCATGGGAACAATCGCACCGCCCATGACAAAGGCCAGTGTCGGGTCCCAATCACCAAAAACATCAAGCCATCCCTGTACCTTGGTTGTATCCGTCATCCCCGAAATAAGCAGACCAAGCCCGAAGAGCGCGCCGACCAAGAATGCTGTGAACGTGCGCATTAGATAACCCCCAGGAAATGTTTGAAGATTGCAACGGTGAGGCCACCCGCGCCAATGTAGAATACGGTTGCAACGATCCCGCGCAAGGATAGCCGCGAGATACCGCATACCCCGTGGCCCGACGTGCATCCATTGGCCAGCCTGGTGCCCGCGCCGACGAGCAGCCCCGCGGCAATGATGACCGCCCAGTTGGCCGTCAAATGGGTGTCCGCCCCACCCATCATCATCGCGACAAAGCCGGGCAGAAAAACCAGACCGGTCAGAAACGCGCCACGTTCCGCCCAATCGGATTTTCCGCTGCCATCCACAAGACCGCCAATTATTCCCGATGCGCCCATGACGCGTCCATTGACCAAAAGCAGGATCGCCGCAGCCACACCGATCAGGCCCCCACCAAGGAGGCCCATGACCCAATCACTTTGCATATCTTTTCCTTTGATTTCGCTGTCAAAGTCCGTTGATGGGCACTTTGAAATAGCGTTGTCCGTTGTCTTCGGGTTCGGGGAAATGCCCGGCACGCATATTGGTCTGCAGCGACGGCAGGATCAGCCGCGGCATGCCTAGCCCGGCATCACGTTTTTTGCGCATGGCGACGAATTCGTCCATTGGGCGGCCTGCGCCGATGTGGACATTCAGTGCCTTTTGCTCGCCGACGGTTGTTTCCCAGGCAAATTCATCCCGACCTGGTGCCTTGTAATCGTGACCGACAAAGATCCGGGTGTCATCAGGTAGGGACAGGATCTTTTGGATGGAGGCATAAAGGTCCTCGGCGGATCCGCCGGGAAAATCGCAACGGGCCGTGCCAAAGTCCGGCATGAAAAGCGTATCACCGACAAATGCCGCATCGCCGATCACATAAGTCAGACAGGCCGGGGTGTGGCCTGGCGTATGCAGAACGTCGGCACGCATCTGCCCGATGTGAAAGCTGTCACCCTCTTCGAACAAGGCGTCAAATTGTGATCCGTCGCGTTGGAACTCGGTCCCTTCGTTGAAGACTTTGCCAAACGTGTCTTGCACAACCGTGATATTATGCCCAATACCGATCTTGCCGCCCAAATGCTCTTGCAAATATGGCGCGGCAGAGAGGTGATCTGCATGGACGTGGCTTTCGAGAATCCAGGCGACCTGCAAATCCTCTGCTCTAATCCAGGCAATGATTTCATCTGCTGATGATGTGTCAGTTCGCCCCGCTGCCTGATCATAATCAAGAACGCTGTCGATAATGGCGCATGCCCGACCCGCGGGGTCGCGCACGACGTATGAGACCGTATTCGTGGCTTCATCAAAGAACGCTTTCACTTCTGGTGTCATGGCGAATCTCCTTTCCGGAATACCTTAGTCTCACAGCATATACATTTCAATATTGAAATGTGTTTCTGCTTGGTGTAGTAGTTCTACATGACATTGCCTGCACAAAACATGATCGATCAAATGGACGCCGCAGCGGATGACGCGGCAGCGTTGCTAAAGGCGCTTTCAAATCCCAGAAGGTTGCGGTTGCTTTGCGCCCTTGTTCCAGGCCCCAAATCAGTGGGAGAGCTTGAAGATCTGTTGGGAGCAAGCCAATCCTACGTGTCGGGACAGCTGTTGCGGCTGCGTGCAGAGGGGCTGGTCAGCTGTGAACGGGAAGGACGCCACATGCGTTACGACCTGTCCGATCCGCGCGTCCGGCCGCTGCTGGAACGGATTTACGAGCTGTTTTGCCCTGACAGATAAGGTGCGAGTTCTGCCCGCGCCACTTGCCGACGATGCACTGCATCAGGCCCATCTGCCAGCCGCAAGGTACGCAAATGGGTCCATTGGCGTGCCAACGGCGTGTCCTGCGAGACGCCTGCCGCCCCATGCATCTGGACCGCCATATCGGTGACTTTCAATGCCACCTGCGGTGCCACCACCTTGATCTGGCTGATCCAGGGGGCAGCCGCTCGTTTGTCCCCTTGATCCATCATCCATGCGGCTTTCAGGCAAAGCAGGCGGGCCTGCTCAATCTCCATCCGTGCCTCCGCAATCAGATCAAAGTTTTCGCCAAGCTGTGCGAGCGGTTTGCCGAAGGCCTCGCGTGCAATGGACCGTTGGCAGAGAAGTTCAAGCGCTTTTTCGGCCTGACCGATTGCGCGCATGCAATGGTGAATGCGACCGGGGCCTAGCCTGCCTTGGGCAATCTCGAACCCGCGCCCTTCGCCCAATAGCATGTTTTCTGCGGGCACCTGCACGTCTGTAAACTGAAAATGGATATGACCGTGAGGGGCATCGTCATGGCCGTAAACCTGCATCGCACGCAGTTTTTCGATGCCCGGCGTATCTGCCGGAACGACGATCATCGAGTGCTGGCGATGTTTTGGCCCATCATGGGCAGTGCGCACCATCACGATGTAAACCGCACAGCGTGGGTCGCCTGCGCCGGTCGCCCACCATTTTTGTCCGTTTAAGACATACATTTCGCCATCGCGTTCGCAGCGCATCGCGATGTTGGTTGCATCCGAGCTGGCGACATCCGGTTCGGTCATCAGGTAGGCTGACCTGATCTTACCATCCATCAATGGCACCAGCCATGTGTCTTTCATTGCCGCGGTGCCATACCGTGCGAACACCTCCATGTTCCCGGTATCGGGCGCATTGCAGTTGAAAACCTCTGCCGCAAGATGACTTTTACCCATCTCTTCTGCCAGATAGGCGTATTCGACCGTGTTGAGTTGGGGGCCATCGCGGAATGTGTCCCAAAAATTCCACAAACCGCGTTCTTTTGCCTTTGCCTTGAGGCTTTCCAGTATCTCGGTCTGCCGTGGCGTCATGGTCCAGCGGTCGCCCACATCCACTTCAGACAGGAATTCATCATCAAGGGGCGCAATGTCGTCTGCAATCATCGCCTTGACGGCGGACAGAACCGGTTTCAATCGCTCTGTTTGTCCAAGATCCATCTGTTCCCTCCTCGTGATCGGCGGCATTGGCGCACCCGGTCGGCGCGATGTCAATCAATGGCTTGCGTCCGACGGACGGATCGCCACTAATAACGGCATGAAGGAAGCCGCCACAGGAATTGGGGTCAGCCACGCGGATTTGAGCGCGTATCTGACGGACGCCATTCCGGAATTTGAAAAGCTGGGCGATGTCACCAAGTTCGGGACCGGTCAGTCAAACCCAACTTATAAGCTGGACGCTGACAGCGGCAGTTACGTGCTGCGCAGCAAGCCGCCTGGAAAGCTCCTGCCATCGGCCCATGCCGTTGATCGGGAATTCCGAGTAATGCAGGCATTGTCCGGCACGGATGTGCCTGTGCCAGAGGTCCTGCATCTGGCAGAGCCTCAGACATCCCCCAGTCGGCGCATGTTCTTTGTCATGCGCTACTTGCCAGGGCGGATTTTCTGGGACCCGGCCCTGCCCGAGATGCAGAATGCGGAACGCGCGGCGATATATGATGCGATGAATGCAGCACTCGCTGCGCTGCATGACGTCGACGTGAAAGCTGTCGGTCTGTCGGATTTCGGCAAACCGGGCAACTATTTTGCAAGGCAGCTGGACCGGTGGAGCAGGCAATACCTGTCATCGGTCGATGACCCGGCAGAGGCCATGGTCGCGATCATGGACTGGCTGGGCAAACATATGCCTGCCGATGATGGCGCGGTGTCGCTGGTGCATGGAGATTGGCGGCTCGATAACATGATCTTCGCGCCGGATGCACCTGAAATTGCTGGTATTCTGGATTGGGAATTGTCCACGTTGGGTCACCCAATGGCCGATCTGGCCTATCAATGCATGCAATGGCGGTTGCCCAACCAGGGTGATATGCGCGGGTTGGCGGGTATTGATCGCGCGGCATTTGGATTGCCAAGTGAGGCGGAGTATATCGCCACCTATGCCCGCAGGCGCGGTCTGGGCAGTATCAAAGACTGGCCATTCTATCTGGTCTTTGCCTTTTTTCGGCTCGCGGCCATTCTTGCGGGCGTTGCGGCGCGTGCCGCCGCTGGCAATGCGTCAAACCCGCAAATGGCGCGCAAATACGGGGCGGCGGTTCCGGCATTGGCCGCGATGGCCACGATCGTCATGCATGAAGGTGCCTAGGCGTTCCAAATGCAGACGCCGCCTAGCCCAGCATCACCCCGATGATCACGGCCATCAGACCAATCATAGACACAAAAAGCGCAATCAGATTGATCGGCAAAATAGCCGAGACGCGCGCGCGCAAATCCTCATCCGGTAAATTGGCGCGTTTGGCACGGGCGACCGCCACGATACTATAGATGATCCCGACGATCCCCAGGCAAGACAGCCCCGCACCAATCCAGACGACGATTTCCATGAATTCTCTCCCGATCTTGCGGTGGCCTAACCCGGCCTGACGACCTCCGCAAGACTTGCGGCAACCGTGCTCTGCGGCTAGGGAGTGGAACGCCCAAAAAGGAGAGCTTTCATGAACGATTCCGTCACCGATGCCACATCAACTGTCGCCGCGCAGGAACTGCGTCAGTTTGTTGAGCGGTATGAACGGCTGGAGGCGGAGAAGAAGGACATCGCCGACGCACAAAAAGAGGTGATGGCCGAGGCAAAGGGCCGTGGCTATGACACCAAGGTGCTGCGCAAGGTTGTGGCGCTGCGCAAGCGCGATGCGAATGATCTGGCAGAGGAAGAGGCGGTGCTGGATATGTATAAAGCCGCCCTGGGAATGTGACCTTAGCGGAAGGGTAACAGCAGCGTGACGCCTTCCATTTGGTCAATGGCCTCGACATCCCGGTCATAAAGATCAGTCAGATGATCGATCAGAACAGGGGCAAGGTCGATCAGTCCCACTTCGTAATCTGTGGCTTCTGCGACACCATGTACCTCCCAAATGTCGGCGATCACGTCATGCCGTGCGGCGTCGCTGTCAGGGGGCGATGCCAGCAAGGTCTGTTGTAGTTCACGCATGCCGTCTTGCGTGATCAATCCGGACAACAAGTCAAGACCGCCGCCTAGCAGTGTTTCTGGTTGCGCGCCGCATTGATGGCGGATCAACTGCTCCCACAAAAGCGGGCTGTCTTCATAGCACCACACGGTAAGCGGTGTATCAGGTGCACCTGCCTTGATCCGGCGAATAACTTCGGACCAGCGCAGTTCTTCAGGCCGCATGAAGCCCAGATAGGTATCCAGATCGCCCGCATCCGCGCGTTGGAAGGTTTCTTGCAGAAACGTGACCGGATTACGGATGCCTAAGAACAGCGAAATATCGTCATCCGGAAACAGGCGATGCAACCCGCGGACTTTCGTTTCCGCCTGCGGATAAAACACGCCATGGTCAAAAATCCGCTTTGGAATGCAGATGAAATTGTCGTTGCTCAGTACCACGCGACTGATGTTGTCGTTTTCGACAATCGCATCAATCAGGATATCGCGTGTGTCGGGGGCAGGGGGCTCTGACCCAAGGTTTTGGATAGTCTCGCGCAAGAGCCTCCGGTAGCGGCTTGGCCCCGGTACAGCGATCCCTTCCTGCAGCAAGACATCCGCGTTCTTCAGGATGGATTTTAGCAGGCGGTCTTCATCGGTGCAGTTTGCGCCAATATGAAATGCGATCTGCATAATGCCTGCCTTTTGCCTTTGTCGTTGGACCAGCATAGAGGGTTTGAATTTCAGCGAAACCGGATTTGCAGCCGTGAAATTGCGGTACGGCCGAGTGCGCGCCCGGTTTTTTCAATCCGCCTGCACAATCGGCATTGCACAGACGACTTTTCCCCTGCTATACGCCGCCAAGCTGACGAGTCAGCGTGGTGTGCCCCTATAGCTCAGCTGGTAGAGCAACTGATTTGTAATCAGTAGGTCCGCGGTTCGAGTCCGTGTGGGGGCACCATTTCACTTCAGCGCTCACTCCGTTTCGCCGACACGACCGTGTTCAGATGTCGAATGTCTGCAGCTTGTCCAATGCGGATTTCAACGCAGCGCTCCATGCTGCGGTTGTTTGTAGATAGGCTGTGTCGCCTTCTTCAATCCGCCGTTGCCGGTTAGTGTGAAAGCTGTCGTTTTCATAAATATGCAAGTCAAGCGGTAACCCAACAGAGAGATTAGATTTGATGGTTGAGTCGAAAGAGACCATCAAAAGCCGCACGGCCTCTTCAAACCGCATGTCCGGATCATAGGCGCGCACGAGGATCGGTTTGCCATACTTTGTCTCGCCGATTTGAAAAAACGGTGAATCCTCGGTGATCTCGATGAAATTGCCCGCCGGATAGACAAGAAAAATCGTAGGCTGCCCACCTTTGATCTGGCCGCCAACGATTACCGATGCGCTGAACCGGTCATCCGCGGTTTGGCCTGTTGGGTTACTGTAGGAAATAACCTCTTTTAAAGTCGTGCCGACCAGCCTTGCAACCTGGAACATCGTAGACTGCCGCAGAATGCTTGGATCGCGATCCTCGGCTGCCTTGGAGCGTTCGTCGAGCAACGCAACAACCGCCTGCGTTGTAGCAAGATTGCCTGCGGTCATCAACGTGATCGCGCGTTCGCCTGGGATGGACCAGGTGAACATCTTGCGCGCGGATGAGAAATTATCAACGCCCGCATTGGTGCGGGTGTCGGACATAAAGACGAGGCCCTGGTTCAGGCGCATGCCGACGCAATATGTCATGATCTTCCTTTGGTCTTCAGGCCCCGCACGGCCAGATTTACTGTTGCACCTGCAAAGATACAATCATTGCCTCGGGTCCGCTGCCCATACGTAATCCCGATATTGGTGCGGCGTCCTGCGCATCACGCCCGATGGCGAGGCGCAGGTATTTATCATCCGGGCACACGCCGTTCGAGACGTCAAAGCCGACCCAGCCCAGTTCATTCAGATGCACCTCGGCCCAAGCGTGGCTGGCGTCCTGATCGATCCGGTCAGGCATGAACAGATAGCCGCTGACATAGCGCGCAGGCAGTCCCGCCTCGCGGGCGGCGGCGACAAAGATATTGGCATGGTCCTGACAGACGCCATGGCCGATCGCGATCGCGTCTTCGGCACTCGTGGATGTCGTTGTTTTGCCGATTTGATACGGCACTTTTTCAAGGATCGCTGCAGATAGCGCGTGCAAGCCATCAAGCAGGGTGTCGTGCTGACCCACCACCTGCGCGAGCGCCGTAACGCCGTCGCCTGCGTATGTGGTTGATGTGTTTTGGGCGAAATGCCAGAGCGGCGCGCGGCCATAGACCTTGCCCAACATACCGGCGGCATCGCGCGTCTGCGCGGTACCGGTTGCCGTTAATGTGACGGCTTGCGTGCCGGGGGTGGCACTGACCAGATCGACATGATTGCCATAGTGATCTGCATAGGTTGCTTCGATCTTGCCGCCTTCCACATGCAGGTTCCAATCTTCGATCTCTTGCAGAGGATTGGGCAGCGGGCGCAGCCGCACCTTTTGCAGCGCATAATCAACCGGGTGATCGTAATCATATCGGGTTTTATGACTAATCTGCAGAAGCATTTATGCGTTGAACCTATAATCGACTTCGATCTGGAGCCCAAGTTGCGCGGTATCGCCAATCATCGATGTCAGAAACTCATGCAAACCTTCATCGAAAATCGTGTCGATATCGCGGTTCATGAGCCGCTTTTCAAGCGTTCGGGCGAGGCTGACACTGTGTTTTTCATCCTCGTATTGCTTGGCAAGGTAGGTCAGATTGTCGGCGATCTTGCCTGCGCAAAAGGCTAGCGAACGGGGCAGGCGCCGATCGAGAATCAGAAATTGCGCAATATTGGCGGCATTGTAATCACCATCCAATGCCCACCGAAATGACCGATGCGCCGAGACCGAGCGGAGCAGCGTTTCCCATTGCACATTGTCCATGCGGCTGCCCACCAGCGATGGTGACGGCAACAGCGCATAATATTTGACGTTCACGATCCGGGCGGTGTTGTCCATGCGTTCGACGAATGTGCCGATCCGGCAGAAATCATAGACATCATTGCGCAACATCGTGCCATGCAGTGCCCCGCGCACCAGCGCGGATTGCTGGCGGATCGCGGCCAGAACCTCTGGCAGGTCGGTTTCCGGGATCGGGTGGCGCAGCCTTTCGGTCAGCACCATCCAGGTCTCGTTGACGGCTGACCAGACCTCGGACGTGAGCGCGGTACGCACCAGCCGCGCATTGTCACGGGCCGATTTGATGACCGAATGGACAGAGCCGGGGTTTTCACTGTCACGCAGCAGAAAGTCAGTGACGCGCGCGCTGTCATAACCATCATGCTTAGCCTCATAGGCGGCTTGCGCAGCAGAGGTGACAATAACGGATTTCCATTCCGATGCTGGGTCGCTGGACCGGGTCAGCGCGATGCGAAAACCAGCCTCGATCAATCGAGCGGTGTTTTCGGCCCGTTCAAGGAACCGGAACATCCAGTAAAGCCCACCTGCGGTTTTTCCCAGCATATCAGTCTTCCAAAACCCAGGTGTCTTTCGTGCCGCCGCCTTGACTTGAATTGACGACCAGGCTGCCTTCGGTCAGTGCAACTCGGGTCAGTCCGCCCGGCACAATGTCTACGCCAGCAGGCGAGACGAGCGCAAAGGGTCGCAGATCCACATGGCGCGGGGCCAATCCAGCCTCGGTAAAGATGGGGACAGTGGACAGCGACAACGTGGGTTGGGCGATGTAATTGGCAGGCTTTGCTTTCAGCTTTGCCGTAAATTCCGCCAGTTCCTTTTTCGATGCGGCGGGGCCAACCAGCATGCCGTAACCGCCTGAACCATGCACCTCTTTCACGACCAGATCGGCGAGGTTATCCAAAACATATTGCAGCGTATCCGCTTCGGCACAGCGAAAGGTTTGCACATTCTTCAGGATCGGTTTTTCGCCTGTGTAGAATTCAACAATCTCTGGCATGTAGCTGTAAATCGCCTTGTCATCGGCGACGCCTGTGCCGGGCGCGTTGGTGATCGTGATATTGCCTGCGCGATAGACATCCATGATGCCCGGCACGCCCAGCATAGACTCCGGGTTAAAGGTCAGCGGATCGAGAAAATCGTCATCCACCCGGCGATAGAGGACGTCGATCACCTTGTAGCCCTTGGTCGTGCGCATCGCGATATGGCCGTCGACCACGCGTAAGTCATGCCCTTCGACCAGCTCCACACCCATCTGATCGGCCAGAAAGCTGTGTTCGTAATAGGCAGAATTGTGAATGCCGGGAGTCAGCACCACAACGCAAGGGCGCCCATCGCAATGACGCGGTGCTGCTGCCTCAAGCGATGCACGCAGGTTCTTCGGATAATCGCTGACACGCTGGATTTTGATCTTGCTGAAAAGTTCCGGAAACATCTGCAGCATCGTTTCGCGGTTTTCCAGCATGTAGCTGACGCCGGACGGGGTGCGCGCATTGTCTTCCAGAACGAAGAAATCATTCTCGCCCGTTCTCACGATATCGGTCCCGACTATATGGGTGTAGACGCCACCTGGCGGGGTAAAATCGATCATCTGGGGCAGGAAGGCATCGTTTTCTGCGACAAGGCGTTTGGGCACGATCCCAGCGCTCACGATCTCTTGCCGGTTATAAAGGTCATGCAGAAATGCGTTAATGCCACGCACGCGCTGTTCAATGCCGCGCGCAAGTTTGGTCCATTCGCTATTCGACAATATCCGCGGGACCAGATCAAACGGGATCAGGCGCTCTTCGGCATCACTTTGACCATAGACGTTAAACGTAATGCCAGTGCGGCGAAAAAACGCCTCAGCCTCTTTGGATTTCTGTTCAAGCCGGGTGTTGTCCTGTTGGGCAAACCAGTTGCTGTAAATGCCGTAGGGTGTGCGAACACCCGCATCCCCCTGCAATTCATCAAAAAACTTCACGTCACTCCCCATCCTGTGACGATAACGACAGAGAGTTGTTTTACAAGTCAGCCGTTTTTTTCGTGTCAGACCTGCAATTGTCCGATTGCGTGTTCTTTGAACGGTCGTATGCCGCCTTTGCCCAAAAACGCGCCAAACCAAATTGCGTTATTATTGCGACAGCGTCCGGTTATTGAGCCGTTCGAGGTTCACGATTGTCGACAGCATCAAACGATCATGGCTCCAGTTTTCGACCGGGCGGATTGCCAGCGTGACACAAGCCACAGTGATGCAGAGTGACATCAACATGACGGGTCCTAACCGGTGACGACCGCTTGCTTGACCTTGCTCAATCATCGACACGATGCGCTGTTTCAAAAAGCCCTCAGAATGGTTTGCTCTTCGCCGCAGATCAAGCTGCACGAAAGGCACGCTCGGCGTCATGATCCGCTGTGTCGCACTACCGGTCAAACTGGTTTGGCAAGCGCGCAATAGGCATTCGCAATAGGCGCGGGTACCATGTGTTTTGCGGCTCACGACCTGTTGATCACAGGCCAGTTCACGCAGCCTTTCGACATCACGTTTGCAATATGCAAAGGCGGGGTTCCAGAAAAAGAAGGGCCGCATCAGTTCGAGGGCCACCTCCCACGTCAAATCGCGCTGTCGGATATGCTGCAATTCATGCGCGACAGCGATCCGGGCATCATTGCTGTGGCCCAAAAGTCCCGCGGGCAGCACGACATAATGGCGTCGCACACCGCGGGTTGAAAACGGTACACGGGTTTCATGGCTGACGCGGATGTCTATTTTGCCAACCCTGCGAAGCGGATAAGCCCGTGCGATTAGCCGGATCAGGCGCCAGCTGTTTCGGGCATTTCGGGCAACAATCCAGGTGAACCCACCGAAAAGCAGACCGAAAACCGCATAGCCCATCCAGCTGCCAAATGTTGCAACATCATGGGTCCACTCTGACCGGAGCATCAAAAGCGACTCAAACTTGGTCGGGCTCAACGCGATATTGCCGTGCAAATACTGGGCGACCGCAAAGTCAGAAACGCTCAAACTACCGCGCAAGGACAACAGCCCCAAACGTTGGCAGGTCTCAATGCAAAAGACGACGAGCGGTGACAGGATGACCATGGCCACCAAGCCATACAGCAAATGCAATTGTGTCAGATATGCGGAGCGCAGAGGCGAATGTGCCATGCCCCATCGTAATCCGGCCCAGATTGTCGCAACCGCGATCAACAAGATATTGATATCGATATAAGCGTTGAATGCGTTTTCAACTGTCATTGTCGGTCAACCTCCTATCCAGAAGTGCCCGTATTTCTGCCAGTGCGTCTTCTGACATGCCCTGATCATCTACCAGCCGCGCGACCATCGAAGCCGGTGTGCCGTCAAACAGCTTTTCCGACAGATCACGCAGGGTTTTCGCCTGATAGGCATCCTTGGCCAGCACAGGTCGGTAAAGCAAGGTTTTGCCCTGCTTTTGGCTGGTTACAAAGTTCTTTTGTTCCATGATCCGCAAGATGGTGGCAGCAGACGTGTAAGCCAGATCACGCTCCGGGGCGAGCCGGGTCAGTACATCGCGTACGGTCCCTTCGCCCAGGGCCCACAACTCTGTCATGAACTCCAGCTCAACCTCTGTCAGAAATTCGCTTTTCTTTTTCTGCCGCATAACTGTTCCGATTGGTTTTTTGTTGCTCGCCCCAGGTCAGTAAATACGAAGACCTTCGTAACGCCAAAGAAAAACCGCCCTAGACTTTCCAAAAACAAAAGATCAACCAAAGCGTTGCCAAACCCAGTGGCACCCAAAGCGGTGTGCCGAACAGACCTAACCAGATCAGGAAGATGTAAGCCGACCCAAGCAGGCCTAGAAACAACCGGTCACCTCGCGTTGTTGTCAGCCCCAGTACCCCTTTGCGTTCGCTTGTCCCTGGCCAGCGAATTTCGATAAATGTGATCACCCCCATCGCTGCAAACAGCGCAACAAAGAACGCGGCTGTTGGCCATGTCCAGGCCATCCAAGACAGCATCAGACCCTCCCCAGGGCAAAGCCCTTGGCAATATAATTGCGGACGAAATAAACCACGATTGCGCCGGGAATGATGGTCAGCGTACCCGCCGCTGCAAGTAGTCCCAGCTCGTATCCAGCACTCGATGCCGTCTTGGTCATCTCGGCGGCGATGGGTTTGGCATCTACCGCCGTCAGGTTTTTGGCCAAGAGCAGTTCCACCCATGAAAACATGAAGCAGAAGAAGGCGGCGACCCCAACGCCGGCCTTGATTGCAGGCAAAAAGATCGTAATGAAAAACCGTGGGAAGGAGTAGCCATCAACATAGGCTGTTTCGTCCAATTCTTTGGGCACGCCTGACATGAAACCTTCGAGGATCCAGACAGCGAGCGGGATGTTGAAAAGGCAGTGGGCCAGCGCCACAGCAATATGTGTGTCGAATAGGCCTACAGCTGAATAAAGTTGGAAGAACGGCAAGACAAAGACGGCGGCGGGGGCCATCCGGTTGGTCAGCAGCCAAAAGAATAGCGTCTTGTCACCAAGAAACCGGTAGCGTGAGAACGCATACGCCGCAGGCAAAGCCACGCAGATTGAAAGCACGGTATTGATCGACACATACAGGATTGAGTTGACATAAGACCAATACCAGGACGGGTCAGTGAAGATGGTGATGTAATTGTCCCAAGTGAATGTCTGCGGAAAGAGCGAGAAGCCAGACAGGATTTCATTCGTGGTCTTGAAGCTCATCGCGACAAGCCAATAGATCGGCAACAAGAGAAATACGATGTAGACGATCGGGACCAGGCTGCGTTTTCTCATTTCCCGTCATCCTTCGTCATTAAGGTATAAAACAGCCACGAAACCAAAAGCGTAATCGCAAAGTAGATCAGCGACATGGCTGCCGCGGGTCCAAGGTCAAATTGGCCCAAGGCGATTTTCACCAGATCAATCGACAGGAAGGTGGTGGAATTGCCTGGCCCTCCGCCGGTCATCACGAAGACCTCGGTGTAGATGTTGAAACTGTCCATGAATCGCAACAGGATCGCGATGGTCAGCACCTGTTTCATCTTGGGTAATTGGATGTATCGAAAGACGGACCAATTGGAGGCCCCATCGATCTTGGCCGCCTGATAATACGCGTCGGGGATCGAGACGAGACCCGCATAGCTCAAGAGCACCACAAGCGAGGTCCAGTGCCAGACATCCATGGTGATAATCGTGGCCCATGCCGCAAGCGGATCTTGCGTCATGTCATAATCGATGCCCAGCGTGGTGTTCATCAGATACCCAAGCAGGCCGATATCGGGCAGGGCGAAGATGTTCCACATCGCCCCGACCACGTTCCACGGGATCAGCATGGGCAGGGCCATCAGAACCAGACAAACCGGCACCCAAGGCCCCTTGCGCGGCATCGACAGGGCAATCGCGATGCCCAGCGGGATTTCGATGAGCAGTATGATCGTCGTGAAAAGGATCTGACGACCGAGAGCTGCGTGGAACCGTTCGGAATTCAACAAGTCCTCGAACCAGCCGACACCGTGCCAGAAGAACACATTGTTGCCGAATGTTTCCTGCACGGAATAGTTGACCACCGTCATCATCGGGATCAGCGCATTGAAGGCGACCAGCAACAGGACCGGCAGCACAAAGAACCATGCCTTTTGGTTTTGCGTTTTCATGATGCGGCCCTCGTGGCGATCCAGCCGTCGCGGTAAAGCCGGGTTTTGGTGGGGTCGAATGACAGATGGGTGGCAGCCCCTTGCAGTGGTGCTTCGCCTTCGATGATCGCCTTTATGGTCGCGTCACCGATTTTTGCCTCGACTACGGCGTGCCGTCCGACGTCGGCCACCTTGTGGACAACCGCCGGCAAGCCATGATCACCGAGCGCCACAAATTCCGGACGTACGCCGATTTGCGCGGTGCCGTTGCCTTGTTCAATCTCGCCTTCAAGCGTGATCAAGGTGCCTTCGAAAAATGCCCCGCCATCACGTACCTCGCAAGGCAACACATTCATGCCGGGTGAGCCGATAAAGTGGCCGACGAAGGTGTGGGCCGGACGTTCAAAGAGTTCCACCGGAGTGCCGATCTGCACGATCTCACCCTCCTGCATCACAACGACCTGATCGGCGAATGTCAGCGCCTCGGTCTGGTCATGGGTGACGTAGATCATCGTCGCGCGCACCTTCTGGTGCAGTTCTTTCAGCTTGGATCGCAATTTCCACTTCAAGTGGGGGTCGATGACGGTCAGCGGTTCGTCAAACATGACGACGTTCACGTCTTCGCGGACGAGGCCCCGACCCATAGAGATCTTTTGCTTGTTGTCGGGCGACAGGCCAGCGGCCTTCTTGCCCATCATGTCAGTCACCTCCAGCATCTCGGCAATCGCCATGACGCGGGTGTTCACAGTGGTTTCGTCCACTCCGCGATTGCGCAGGGGAAATGCGAGGTTATCGAAAACCGTCATCGTGTCGTAGATGACCGGGAACTGGAAGACCTGCGCGATGTTGCGCTGGTTCGGGGGCAGGTGGGTGACGTCCTTGTCGTCGAAAAGGATCTTGCCGTTCGACGGGGTCAGTAGGCCCGAGATGATATTGAGCAGGGTGGATTTCCCACAGCCCGATGGGCCAAGCAGGGCATAGGCGCCGCCATCGGACCATGACAGGTCAATTTCCTTGAGCGCGTAGTCTTCCGGCCCTTTGGGGTTCTCGTAATAGCTGTGCTTGAGGTCCGCGAGCGTGATCTTGGCCATCAGGCGACACCTCCGGCGACGACCTGCCCGTCCTCGGCAAAAAGCATGCAGGCGGATGGGTCGAGGTAGAACGGATGATCCTCGCCCACCTCGTAAGGATGCACCCCATGCGACAGGGACACCCAATCGGCATCCGGCATGGCGAAATGCGCGCTGCTTTCTGATCCACTGAGTTCGGTGACCAACACGCGTCCGTTCAGTTTCACGGTGTTTGCGGGGCTCGGTTTAGGCGTGACATGATGCGGGCGGACAGCAATGTGATAGATCCCGTCTGGCGCCTCTTTCATCTTGGCTGAATCCCATCGTGCGCTATCACCCATGACTAGAGTGCTGCCTTGTTTGGTGACCTTGGCGACATTGATCGGGGGATCGGAAAATACCTTGGCTGCAGTCAGCGTCTGCGGTTTGCGATAAATCTCGGCGGTGGCGCCGAACTGCACGACATTGCCGTCATCCATCAGCGCGGTGGACCCGCCCAGCAGTAGCGCCTCTTCTGGTTCGGAGGTGGCATAAACCACCACGGCCCCACGCCCGGCAAAAAGTTCGGGCAGTTGTTCGCGCAATTCCTCGCGCAGCTTGTAGTCAAGGTTCGCGAGCGGCTCATCCAGAAACACCGCCCGGCTTTCCTTGGCAATCGCGCGGGCCAGCGCGGTGCGCTGCTGCTGACCGCCGGACAATTCATGCGGGCGACGATGTAGCATGGGGCGCAGTTGCAGGATGTCTGCCGCCTCTTCCACACGGCCCTGAATTTCGGATTTCGCCATGCCTGCGACCTTCAGGGGGGAGGCGATGTTGTCGAAGACCGTCATATGCGGGTAGTTGACAAAGAACTGGTGGACGAGGCTGATATTCCGCTTTTGCGTGCTCAGTTTGGTGACGTCTTGACCATCCATTTCGATGGTGCCGGAGGCGATCGGGTCGAGCCCCGCCATCAGCTTGATCAGCGACGTCTTGCCTGCGCCGGTTTCACCCAAAAGCACGTTGAAATGCCCTGTTTCAAAGGTGAGCGATGTTGGCTTGATATGTGTCTGCCCGGCGACCACTTTGGTGATTTTGTTGAGTGTGATGGTCATGACCTACCCTCGTGAACTGGCCGGGGCGCGAACGCCCCGACCTGCGTCGGCGCCACCCATAGGCGGCACCCGACAGGGAGCTTATTCAGAGGCCCAGCGGGCGACGAGTTCGTCATAGTTGACGGTCTCACCCTGCGGCTTCTCGTTCGCCAGCGGTGGCTTGGCACCACCATTGGCGAACCAGTATTCAGCATCCCGCTCTTCATTCAGGCGTGGGCCGCAGCCGCCATAGACGTTGGCTGCTTCATCGGCCTGCTGCATCCGGGCCATGGTGATGTCCATCTCCTCGGCCAGACGGTCCATGGCTTCCTGCGGGGTGAACGCGCCAGAGTTTACGTCACCGATCTGCTGCCACCAGATCTGGGCGAGCTTCGGATAATCAGGCACGTTGATACCGGTTGGCGACCAGCGCACCCGGTCAGGCGAACGGTAGAATTCCACCAGACCACCAAGCTGCGGCGCACGCTCGCTAAAGCTCTCGTGGTTCACCGTGCTGTCCCGGATGAAGGTCAGACCCACATGGGATTTCTTCACGTCAACCGTTTTAGAGGTCACGAACTGCGCATAAAGCCACGCGGCCTGCGCCCGGTCTGACGGGGTGGAGTTCAGGAAGGTCCACGACCCCACATCCTGATAACCGACCTTTTGGCCTTCGGTCCAGTAAGGGCCATGCGGTGATGGCGCCATGCGCCACAAAGGATTGCCATCCTCATCCACCGTGTTGTTCCCGGCAGAGCGTGGGGCGACCATGTCGGCTGTGAAAGCGGTGTACCAGAATATCTGCTGGGCAACGTTGCCTTGTGCAAGTGCTGGCAGCGACTGGTAGAAGTCATAGCTTGCCGCGGCGGGTGGCGCGTAGTTGCGTAACCATTCGTCCCATTTGCGGATTGCATAAACCGCAGCCGGTCCATTGGCTGCACCGCCACGCGACACGGATGCACCGACGGGGTTGCAGGTTCCGGCCTCCATCCGGATGCCCCACTCGTCAATGGGCACACCGTTCGGCTCACCCACCGACCCCGCACCGGCCATCGACAGCCAGGCATCAGTCATCCGCCAGCCAAGGTCAGGCGCACGCTTGCCGTAATCCATGTGGCCATAGATGCGGACACCGTCGATTTCCTGCACGTCTTCACTGAAGAACTCTGCGATGTCTTCATATGCGGACCAGTTCACCGGCACGCCCAGATCATAGCCATATTTGGCCTTGAACTGTTCTTGCAGGTCTTCGCGGTCGAACCAGTCCTTGCGGAACCAATAGAGATTCGCGAATTGCTGGTCGGGCAACTGATAAAGGTTACCATCAGGACCGGTCGTGAACTGGATGCCCATGAAATCATCAAGGTCCAGCGTTGGTGACGTTGTGTCAGCCCAATCCCCGGCCATCATTTCGGTCAGGTTATAGGCCTGTTGCAGGCGCGAATGGGTGCCGATGAGGTCACTGTCATTGACGTAACCATCGTAAAGGTTCCGGTTCGTCTGCATCTGGGTCTGAACCGCCTGCACAACTTCACCTTCGCCCAGGATCTGGTGGTTCACCTTGATGCCGGTAATTTCCTCAAACGCGCGTGTCAGCACTTCGCTTTCATACGAGTGGGTCGGAATGCCTTCCGACAGGACGTTGATTTCCATGCCCGCATAGGGCTCGGCTGCCTGAATGAACCACTGCATTTCGGCAAGCTGTTCATCCTTGGACAATGTTGATGGCTGAAATTCCTGATCAATCCACCGCTGTGCTGCGGCTTCGTCAGCCAAAGCGGTATTGGACCCCGCAAACACGGCAGATACCGCGACTGCGGAGAGCAGATACTTACGCATCTCGTCTCCTCCCTAGAGATTATGTGAGCCGGTTTTTGCCGACACGCTAATGTGATAACGGCAACAGGGTTCTGTCAAACTAAAAAATTAGTAGAAGTGGTGATGACGAGATAAAATCCTGTTTTTAAAAAATAAATTGATCCCAGAAGTGTATGGAAATCAGGTAGACTACGCAGATTCTATCGGGCGCTTTATCAGCGTCAGTCACCGGATATCGTATTGTTTCGCTGATGCCCGGCTGGTCACAGCACAAAAGGCGACCATGGCGGAGGAGGTGGGATTCGAACCCACGGTAGACTTTCACCTACGTCGGTTTTCAAGACCGGTGCATTCAACCACTCTGCCACTCCTCCGACCGGCCCCTGTTAGCCGGTGATTTCCGATTCGAAAAGCAAGTTCCTGTTTTGTGAAAATCCGCCGACAAATGGGCCTTGAGACTTCCATATCATGCCATCGGACGCTATCGTTTCCACAATATTGTGGGTTTTGTGGGCGGTTTGGGGCACCAAATCCGCCAAACCTACGGGGAGCGCAACGAACACGGCTGGTAAACAGCGGAACTCTCCACCCTGGGGGAGAGGTGAAAGAGGGGCAAGAATGACGGGCTTCATGACAACAAAACGACGTGCTTTATCGGTAAGCACGGCTTTGATGGCGACCATGTTCCTGGTTGCTTGCGATGAAAACGGGGAATTTGCGTTTCCGGGCAGTGGGTCAGAAAGCGCGCAAACGGACAGACCCACCCGGTCCATTCAAACCAATCCGGAAGGACGCGATGTCGAACGCCCCGATATTTTTGAGGTCAATGACCGCGGATTGTGGGATGGTCGTCCGTCTCTCGGCGGCGTCTGGGTCGCACATCCGGACGTACAGGATCCCGAACGTGTGATCATTCGCAACACCGAAAACGGCCGGTCTGTCGTTGGAGCCCTGTTCCGGCGGGAACGTGAAAACCCCGGGCCATTGTTGCAAGTGTCGTCGGATGCTGCAGAAGAGTTAGACATCCTGGCCGGTGCGCCAACAGATCTGAGCGTCGTTGTTTTGCGGCGCGAAGAGGTGGAAGAAGAAGCGCCTGCAGAACCTGAGGTGAACCCTGTTGTTGCGGCGCTTGATGCGCCGGTGGCGGTTGAGGCGGCACCTTTGGATGATCCGATTGCAGGTGCTGCGGCAGCCATTGACGCGGCAGAAGACGCAGGTGAACAAGCAGCTGAAGCCGCAACAGGCGCAGGCGCAGCCGCCGTGGCCGTCGCCCTGCCGGCACCTGCCGATGATGCAGAAGAACCTGCCGCCGACAATCCAGTCAGCGAGGCTGCGGTCGCCCTTCCAACGTTGGATGCGGCGGGTGAGGCAGATCTGTCGGGCCCACAGATCCAAATTGGTGTTTTCAGCGTGCAAGCTAATGCTGATGATGCGGCCGCGCGATTGCGTGCTGCTGGTGTGCCAGCTTCGGTACAGGTGGAACAGGCCGGCGGGCGTGATGTTTGGCGCGTTGTCGCATCGCCGGCCGGCGAAGACGGCGATGCCGAGGCGACAATCGTGCGGATCAAGGCGTCGGGCTTTGTTGACGCTTTCGTTGTGGATGGCGAAGAGAGCTAGGGAAGGGAGCGCGATATGCGAGCTTGGTTGAGCCGCCTTGTCGGTCTGGCATGCGTGATCGCATCCATGGGCACGGCGGCAAGAGCATTCGAAACCCAGGCACAGGCCGCTTACGTCCTTGACCAGACGACCGGCACCGTTCTTTTGTCGAAGAACGCGGATGCGCCACTGCCACCGGCATCAATGTCCAAGCTGATGACGCTCTATATGGCGTTTGAGGCGATTGCCGATGGGCATCTGGACATTAACGAGACGCTGCCGGTGTCGGCAGAGGCTGCGGCCTATGGCGGATCATCCATGTTCCTGGACACGACCGATCGTGTCAGTGTCGAAGATCTTTTGCGCGGCGTGATCGTTTTGTCGGGCAACGATGCCAGCACTGTGCTGGCCGAGGCGCTATCACCTGACGGGACCGAAGCCGGCTTTGCCCGCTTGATGACAGACCGTGCCAGGCAGCTTGGCATGATGAATTCCAACTTTACCAATGCAAATGGATGGCCAGAGGCGGGGCACCGGATGTCGATGGAGGATCTGGGCATCCTCGCTGACCGCCTGATCACGGATTTCCCGACATTCTACCCGCTATTTGCCGAGAGGGAGTTCGCGTTTGATGGTCGCGTGCCCGCGAATTCGCGCAACCGCAATCCGGTTTTGACCATGGGGATCGGCGCCGATGGCCTGAAGACAGGGCATACGCAAGAGGCGGGATACGGTTTGGTTGGTTCGGCCAAACAAGGTGACCGGCGGGTGATCTTTGTGATCACCGGGCTGGACACGGTCGCGCAACGGTCGCAGGAAAGCCAGAAGATTGTGAATTGGGCGTTTCGCCAATTCGCTGAAAAAGACGTGGTGCGCGCGGGCACGCGTATTGCAGAGGCTGATGTCTGGATGGGCGAAAGCCCGATTGTTGGCTTGACCGTGGCCGAGGATCTGTCGCTGCTTGTGCCAATCCTGAATGACGGAGAGATTGCAGCAGAGGTCATCTATAGTGGCCCCATCGAAGCACCAATTACCGCAGGTGATGAATTGGCCGAACTTGTGGTGCAGCTTGACGGATTACCTGAAAAGCGGTGGCCACTCGTCGCTGAAACCGATGTGGTGCGGGGTGGCTTTGCCACCCGGTTGCGCACGGCCGCCTTGGTCTTGTGGGACAAATTCGGACCTGGCGCCGAAGAGACCGCAGAGGGTGCATGACGGCCCCCAGATTTATCACGTTTGAAGGGATCGACGGGTCCGGAAAATCCACACAAGCACGCCGTTTCGCAGACCATCTGCGCCGGCAGGGTGCAGATGTCGTGTTGACGCGTGAACCTGGCGGCAGCCCAGGGGCAGAAGAAATTCGCCAATTGGTGCTGACCGGCGATCCCGAACGCTGGTCCGCCGAAACAGAAATTCTGCTTTTTACCGCGTCGCGTCGCGACCATTTGGAAAAGACGATTGAACCGGCGCTGGCAGCTGGACGTCATGTCGTCTCGGACCGTTTTGCGGATAGTACCCGTGTTTATCAGGGGGCGACACGCGGCGATCTGCGGGCGATGGTAGATCAACTTCATGCGCTGATGATCAAACGTGAGCCGGACCTGACATTTATCATCGATATGGACCCTGCGACCGCGCTGGAGCGGGGTCTGGCACGCAAATCGGGTGAAGACCGGTTTGAGGATTTCGGCCTGCCATTTCAGGAAACACTGCGCCATGGGTTTCTCGCACTTGCCCATGCCCATCCCAATCGCTGCGTTCTGATTGACGGTGACCGCACGGTTGACCAGATCGCCTCGGAAATCGCGGCCCATGCATGAGCGATGAGGCAATCCCAGAACCCGACCGGATCGAGGGCGCGCCGCATCCCCGCGAAATGCCCACGCTATTCGGGCAGGATCAGGCGCAGACCGCTTTTCTGGACGCATTTGCATCGGGGCGTTTGCATTCGGGGTGGCTGATCACTGGCCCGCGCGGGGTGGGCAAAGCCACGCTCGCCTGGAAAATCGCCACATTTCTTTTGGCCGAACCAGAGGTGGGTCTGTTTGGTGAGCTGGTGTTGGACGTATCACCCGATCACCCGGATGCGCGGCTGATCCAGTCGGGCGCGCATCCACGATTGGCTCTAATCCGGCGGCCGTGGGACGACAAGACCAAGAAACTGAAGTCGGACATCACCGTTGATGCCGTCCGCAGCCTCAAACAGTTTTTCCAGATGTCTGCTGCCGATGGTGGCCGACGTGTGGTGATCGTGGATGCGGCGGATGAGCTGAACCGCAATGCCGCCAATGCGATCCTGAAAGAACTGGAAGAGCCGCCAGCGCAGACGACCATCCTGCTGATCGCGCATCAACCATCGCGGCTTTTGGCAACAATCCGATCGCGTTGCAGGGAATTGCGCTGTGCGCCTTTAAGCGCCGCTAACCTGCAAGCCGCGTTAGAGCAGGCGGGGCATCCGGCAGAGAATAGTGAGGCGTTGGCAACGCTTGCGGGTGGCTCTGCGGGCGATGCGATCCGGCTGCTCAATCATGACGGCATGGCCCTTTATGAAACCATCGTCAAAACAATCGAAACTGTGCCGCAGATCAACAGACAAGCCGCGCTCAAACTCGCCGACAGCTGTGCGGGTCGTGGGGCAGAGACACGGTTTGCCATGACCCTGGACCTGATGGATGTGTTTTTGTCTCGCGCAGCCCGTGCGGGTCTTATGGGTGAACCACAGGCCCAGGGTGCACCGGGTGAGGCCCGGTTGCTCGCGCGACTGGCGCCCGATGATCGCGCCGCGCGGCGTTGGGCGGCCTTGCAACAGGACCTGTCCAATCGCGCGCGCCATGGTCGGGCGGTGAACCTTGACCCTGCTGCATTGATCCTTGATATGATCTTTAAGATCGAAGAGACGGCGCAAGGTGTCGCCGCAGCGTGAAAGCGGCCCTGATGACCCAAGCGACCATCGTTGACAGCCATTGTCATCTGGACTTTCCCGATTTCGACGCAGAGCGGCCCGCTGTCATCGCCCGTGCCATAGAGGCCGGGGTGGAACGGATGGTGACGATCTGCACCAAGTTGCGGTTGGAACCACAGGTGCGTGCGATTGCCGAGGCGTATGATCCCGTTTTCTATGCCGCCGGCACCCATCCGATGAGCGTGGCGGACGAACCGATGGCCAGTGTTGATGACCTGATCCGCCTTGCCGACCACCCAAAGTTTGTTGGTATCGGTGAAACGGGTCTCGACTATCATTACACGTCCGAAAGTGCCGCGATCCAGCAAACGTCATTGCGTATCCATATCGCAGCTGCGCGCGAGACCAAGCTGCCGCTGATCATCCACGCCCGCGCTGCAGACCAGGATATGACACGTATCCTGCAAGAGGAGTATCAGAACGGCGCCTATACCTGCGTCATGCATTGCTTTTCCAGCGGCGCAGAACTTGCCAAGACAGCACTTGATCTGGACTTTTATCTTTCGATGTCCGGTATTGCGACGTTCCCCAAAAGCCAGGAATTGCGTGATATCTTCGCCAGCGCCCCGCTTGACCGGGTCCTTGTGGAAACCGACAGCCCCTATCTTGCCCCACCACCTTATCGTGGGAAGCGCAATGAACCAGCCTACACCGCGCATACCGCAAGGGTTGGTGCCGACATTTTCGACGTCAGCTACGCCGACTTTGCCGCCCAGACGACAGCGAATTTCGACCGATTGTTCTGGAAGGCTGCGGCATGAGCGACCGGATTGCTTTCACGATCCTTGGCTGCGGCTCATCGGGTGGCGTGCCGCGCTTGGGTGGGCTCTGGGGTGCGTGTGACCCCGAAAACCCTAAGAATACGCGACGGCGCTGTTCGCTTCTGATCACACGCATCAGCGCCGATGGTGAGACCCGCGTTCTGATCGATACCAGCCCGGATATGCGCAGCCAATTGCTGGATGCAGGTGTCGGGACGCTGGATGCGGTCGTCTACACCCATGGCCATGCCGATCATGTGCATGGCCTCGATGATCTGCGCATGATCGTCTTCAACATGCGCCAGCGGCTGCAGGTCTGGGCCGATGGCGATACATCAAATGACCTTCTGGGGCGCTTTGGCTACGCCTTCGTGCAGCCAAAAGGATCACCCTATCCGCCAATCTGCGAACTGAATGCTATTGATGGGGATATCACCATTGACGGGGCAGGGGGCCCCATCGTGCTGACCCCGTTTGAGGTTGAACACGGATCGATTGAGGCGCTGGGCTTTCGCGTGGGCGATGTGGCCTACCTGCCGGATGTTTCCGCTATCCCGGAACCCGCCTGGGCACATCTGCAAAACCTTGATTGCTGGATCGTCGATGCGCTGCGGCGCGACCCGCATCCGACCCATGCACATCTGGCCAAGACGCTCGAATGGATCGACAAGGTGCAGCCAAAACAAGCGGTGCTGACGAACATGCATAACGACCTCGACTATGCGACACTTGCCGCCGAAACACCTGACCATATCCAACCGGCCTATGATGGGCTTACGCTGACATTCGGTGTCGGTTGACTTCTTTTGTTCCCAAATACCGCCGCCGGAGGCACCCTGAAATAACTTGCGGCGTAGCCGCACATTTGGATCACACATGGCGGCCCTGATCGACGTTATCCTTCCTGTCTTTCTTGTGATTGGCTTTGGTTATGTCGCCGTCTGGCGCGGTCTGTTCAGTGATGCAGGCGTCGATGGGTTGATGAAATTCACCCAAGGCTTCGCCATTCCCTGTTTGTTGTTCCGCGCGATCTCAACCCTCGACCTTGAACAGAACTTTGACCTGGCACTTTTGGGCAGCTTTTACATCGGAGCGTTGGCCGGTTTTGCGACAGGTGTGATTGGCGCGCGCTATCTCTTTGGCCGTGGATGGGAGGACAGCATCGCCATCGGCTTTTGCTGCTTGTTCTCCAACTCGCTGCTGTTGGGTCTGCCGATCACCGAACGCGCTTATGGCATGTCGGCGCTTGAGGCGAATTATGCCATCATCGCCGTGCATTCACCATTTTGCTATGCCATCGGGATCACCGCGATGGAGATTGCACGCAATCGCGGTGCCAGCATCGCGGCGCTACCCGGCAAGGTCTTGAACGCGATGTTCCGCAATGCGTTGATTGTTGGCATCACGCTAGGTTTCATCGTCAATCTGGGCCAAATTCCGGTCCCTGGCGTGATGACGGATGCGCTGGATTTGATGGTCCGGGCGGCGTTGCCAGCAGCGCTTTTCGGCCTTGGCGGTGTCCTATATCGCTACCGGCCAGAAGGCGATCTGCGCACGATCCTGTTTGTTGTTGCGGTCTCGTTGATCCTGCACCCCGCCATCGTCTGGGTCTTGGCAGATATCAATGATCTCACAGTTGCTGGCACACGTTCTGCCATGCTGACAGCGGCCATGGCACCGGGCATCAACGCCTATGTCTTTGCCAACATGTACGGCACCGCGCGGCGGGTTGCGGCCTCTGCGGTTCTGCTTGGCACGGGATTGTCGATCATGACAGTGTGGTGCTGGCTCTATATCCTGCCCTGACGATATCAGATTTCTAGAAATTCGATCAACTCGGCGACATCCCCCGCAGCCTTTCGGATCGCCGCCGTAGTAATTCTACCGTGGCCAACAGCACAATTGAGATTGCGACCAAAACGGTCGCCGCCGCAAGGATCGTCGGGCTAATCTGTTCACGCAGTCCTGTGAACATTTGCCAAGGCAGCGTTTTTTGCGCAGCGGCGCCCACGAACAGCACCACAACCACCTCATCAAACGACGTGATGAACGCAAACAATCCACCAGAGATAACCCCCGGCAGGATCAGCGGCATCTGAATACGAAAGAACGTGACGGTCGGCGTTGCCCCCATATTTGCTGCCGCCCGTGTCAGTGACCGATCAAAACCCACCAGCGTTGCGGTGACCGTGATAATCACAAACGGGATGCCCAATGCTGCATGCGCCAGGATCACCTTGATATACCCCGTCAGCGATTTTGACATGCCAAGATTATCCTCCATCCACAGCCCCATCTGGCTGTAGAAAAAGAACATGCCCGTGGCCGAGATAATCAGCGGCACGATCATGGGTGAAATCAGCAAAGCCATGATGCCGCGCCGGAACGGAACATGGGATTGCGACAGACCAATCGCTGCCAGCGTGCCAAGCGAGACCGAGATGATCGTCGCAAAAGGTGCGATGATCAGCGAGTTTTGCAGCGGCCTGATCCAGTCCTGATTGGTGAAGAAATCGCGGTAGTGTTTGAGCGAATAACCCTCTGGATCCAACGCCAGCATCTCTGGCGTGAAAGTGAAGAAATCCTGCGCATTAAATGACAGCGGAATGATAATGATGATCGGTGCCACGAGAAAGAACAGGATTAGCCCAACGATGACCCGGAAACTGTAATGCCAGATGCGTTGGCCCGTGGTGGCGTAAGGCGGAAGCGCACTCATATCCCTCAGCCCCCCAGCTTCACGTTGTCGATGCCGACGATCCGGTCATAGGCCCAATAGAGGATCAGCACCACCGCCAGCAGAATAGCCCCCAAAGCCGCCGCCAGCCCCCAGTTGAGCGAGGTTGAGATGTGATAGGCGATCCGGTTCGAGATAAAGACACCGCGCGTCCCGCCCACGATTTCCGGGGTGATGTAGTAGCCAATGGCAAGGATGAACACGAGGATACAGCCCGCCCCGATCCCGGGCACAGATTGTGGAAAATAGACACGCCAGAACGCGGTCCAGTTCGTGGCACCCAGCGATTTGGCCGCGCGCAGGTAGCTGGGCGGGATCGTCTTCATCACCGAATAAAGCGGCAGGATCATGAAGGGCAGCAGGATATGCGTCATCGCAATGATCGTGCCGGTGGCGTTGTTGATCAGTGCCAGCCTGTTGTCATCAGCCACCAGCCCGATCCAGACAAGGGTGTCATTGATCACGCCTTGCTGTTGCAAAAGCACTTTCCACGCTGAGGTGCGCACCAATAGCGAGGTCCAAAATGGCAACAGCACCAGGATCATCAACAGGTTCGCCTTGCGTGCCGGAAGGTTGGCAAGCATCCAAGCGACCGGATAACCCAACAAAACGCATGATACAGTGATCGTCAGCGACATCACCAGCGTCCGCCAGAACAGCGTAAGATAAATCTGTTCGTTCTCTGGCTGCCATTCTGGCCCGTTCGGCGTTTTCTGCAGATCGACGGCGTTGAGGAAATAACCAGATGTAAATGTGGGGCTGTAGGTCTGAATGGTCTGCCAGACGCCGATACTCAGCCAGTCGTCATCAATATCCTCGAAGGCCGCACGCACGTCCTCGCGGTCAAAACCTTGGGCTTGCTCAGCAGTCCGAGCGACCAAACCGGCCAGCGGGCCGTCAATCCGCGCTTGCGGATTTGCGATCAGGTCCTCATGCAGCGCAAGATAGACGATGTTCCAAGGTTCTTCCTCGGTCGGGCTGTCATTGTCGACGTCGCGGATGACAGCTGCAAAGTCGGCGTACATTTCTGCGGTCTTTGGCAAGGCCTGCGCCGCCGTTTCTGCAATGACAAATGCAGGCTCTTGCCCCTCACCATCCCATTCCGCCTGCCGTGCAATCCAGTCGGGGTCGGCGAAAAGCGTGACCCAGGTGCCGGGTTCTTCCCACGCCGCATCGACGGCAATGAACTGATCGGCATATGTTTCACCAATATCATCCACGCGCCGCCCGGATTTGCGAAAGAGAGACGAAATACCGGATGTTTCGTAGTTCAAGCGGCTGCCAAGACGAGTGTGGTTCTTTTCCTCGACAGCAATCATCAGATCCTTGGCAAGCGCGATGAACACTTCCTCTGATGGAGGTGCTCCGGCATCAGCGTTCCAATCACTGATTGCATCGACTGTGCGCGGGATCGTGTCACCAACAATTTGGTTTTCGACCGAGCGGAACAGCATCTGCCCAATGGGGATGATGAAAGTGATGAGGATGAAGATCAGCAGTGGCGCGATCAGCATGAGCGCCCGCAGCTTTTGGCGCCGCAACGCCCGGTTTAGACTGGATTTCAGCGGGCGGCCGTCGGCGGCGAGCATCTGTTCGGCCATTCGCCTTACACCCCCTCGACCAGCACGATCATGCTGGTGGCATTTTCGCGCCGGATGCGCGCGACCTCCTGATATTCATTGGAATAGTAAAGCGCCTTGGCGCTTGCAAAGTCGGGAAACTCAAATACCACATGCCGGGCAAAATCCGGGCCCTCAGCGTTTTCAGCTTCGCCACCACGGACCAGTGGTTTGCCCCCTGCCGCTTCGATCAGGGGCGTGTCACGGACGATGTACTCCTGATAAGCCTCCGCGTTATTCACGGTGATATGCCCGATGATGTAGCCCTTTGGCATTGCGGTTTTCCCTGTCGGAATGGCGCAAGACGATGTCCGCCTTGCGCCGTTTTCAGTTACTGGGCCAGCCAGCTTTGGAACTTGGCATCCAGATCATCGCGGTAATCTGCCCACCATTCATAGTTATAAAGGAAGGTGTTTTGGGCATTTTCCGGATCGGTCGGCATATGTGGGGCCATGTCGATGCCGAGTGTTGCGTGCTGACCAACCAGCGGTGCCGAGGACAGACGGGCAGGTCCGTAAGAGATGTATTTGGCCTGATCCGCCAGACGCTGCGTATCCGTCGCAAAGCGTACATAATCCAGCGCGCGGGCCTCACGTTCGGGGCTGAGCCCTGTCGGAATGATCCAGCCATCAAGGTCAAAGACCTGCGCATCCCACAGCATTTCCACCGGCTGACCCTGTTCCTCGATCAGGCTGAACAGACGGCCATTATAGGTTGAGCCCATGATCACCTCACCATCAGCCAAAAGCTGCGGCGTGTCGGCACCGGCGGTCCACCAGATCACGCTGTCCTTGATCGTATCGAGCTTGGCAAAGGCCTGTGCCTGACCTTCATCGGTTTCAAGCACGTCATAGATGTCGTCTTTCGCGACGCCGTCACAAAGCAGCGCCCATTCGAGGTTCCCGATGGGCCGCCGTTCCAGACTGCGCATGCCAGGATAGGTTTCGGTGTCGAAGATCGCACAAATCTCGGTCGGTGGTGTGTCGCCCACCAGATCGGTGCGGTAGCCCACGGTCGTCGAATACACAATCTGCGGGATAAAGCAGTCCGACACGATCAGATCGCCGAAATCCTCGGTCGCGGTCGAACCGTCGTCACCCGGTGCGAGTTGCTCATCAAAGTCGATCTCCATCGCGAGGCCTTCGTCGCAGAGGCGGATCGCGTCAGAGGCGACCACATCCACCACATCCCACGTGATGTTGCCCGCTTCGTTCATGGCCCGCAGTTTTGCGACAGCCTCGGCCGAGCTTTCATCGTTGATGATCGTGATGCCTGTCATTTCCATATACGGATCGTGATAGGCGGCTTGTTGCGAGGCGGAATACGCGCCACCCCAGCTGACGATCGTCAGTTCATCAGCCATGTGGCCATCAGCAACGGCAGTCGTGCTTGCGACCGTCAGTGCCGTTGTTGCCATCAATGCTTTGGTCAATTTCATCGTTTTCTCCCGTTTGGTTGCCCGGTTGGTTGGTGGGTGCTGCCCGCCGGGCGATGGCAGCACCTTGTTCAGCCGCTAAGCATCCAGCGCGCGGCAATCTTTTGCAAGCCAGCCGATTTCAAGCTGGCTGCCAGGTGTCAGGCGCACCTGATCGGGTGCATTGCGTGTTTTGATCACAAAGTTATCGTTGCCCGCCACGCGCAGCCGGGTGCGGAATATGTCGCCCATATAGATGAATTCCAGCACCTCGGCCTGCAGCGTATGTGCGCCCTCTTTCAGGCGCGATTTGTCGAATTCCACCCGCTCGGGCCGGATTGATACCTGAGTTCGGTCCCCCACATTTGCCACATTCACAGGTACAGCGTCGATGATATCGCCGCTATCAAGCCTTACGGTGCAGCTGCTCTCGTTCATCTCTTGAATAACGCCTTGCAACGTGTTGTTTTCCCCAATGAATTGGGCGACGAAGCTGTTCTGAGGTGCTTCGTATAGCTCATCCGGTGGTGCAAGTTGCTGGATACGTCCGTCATCGAAGACCGCGACGCGATCGGACATCGTCAATGCTTCGGTTTGGTCATGGGTGACGTATACCACCGTAATGCCCAGTTCATGGGCGAGGTTCGTGATCTCAAACTGCAGCGTCTCGCGTAGCTGTTTATCCAGCGCGCCCAACGGCTCGTCCATCAGCACCAATTCCGGTTCAAATACCAATGCGCGCGCCAGCGCGATCCGTTGCTGTTGTCCACCCGACAATTGCGCCGGTCTGCGGCCTGCGAAATCCTGCATTTGCACCATGCCCAAGGCGCGCATGATTTTCTCTTCGCGCTTGGCTTTGTCAATCTTTCGCACTTCCAACGGAAACGACAGATTTTCAGCAACGGTCATATGCGGGAACAGTGCGTAATTCTGAAACACCATGCCGATGCCGCGTTTGTGCGGCGGGATGTTGTTGATCGACACACCGTCCAGCATGATTTCTCCATGTGTTGCCGTCTCAAATCCGGCGAGCATCATGAGGCAAGTCGTCTTGCCAGATCCAGACGGGCCTAACATTGTCAAAAATTCACCTTTGGGCATGGTGAGGTTCAGGTCTTTGACGACGAGCGTTTCGCCATCATAGCTTTTTTGAACTCTCTCAAACGCAACAAATGCAGCATCATTGGCTGTCTGCGGCAAACCGATCTCCCCGTGGGTGTATCCCCTTTGGTGCCAACTAAACCGGGCGTCGCCGGGATTCGCAATCACTAAGGGACGCAATTCTGCCCGACGGGTGATCTCTTGCCCAAAGCCTAGGCAAGTTTATCTGCGCAAAGTTGCGAATGGTTATCATTCCTATTTACAGTTGCGAACGATTCTCATAAACAGATGTTGCAACCTGGATCAATTTGAGGGGAGCCACAATGGCATCTGTCAGACTGTTTTTTTCCGTGATTGTGTTTGTGATCACAGCATCGGCCGCATTCGCCCAAGAGGATAAATTCAAGGCTGTTACGACCTTCACCGTCATCGCCGATATGGCCCGCAACGTGGCGGGTGATGCTGCAATTGTCGAAAGCATCACAAGGCCGGGGGCCGAAATCCACGGCTATCAACCCACGCCACGGGATATCATCCGCGCGCAAGATGCGGATCTGATCCTGTGGAACGGTCTGAACCTGGAACTTTGGTTCGAACAATTCTTTGCCAACCTGTCTGATGTGCCAAGCGCCACGCTGACCGATGGCATCGACCCGATCAGCATCGCGTCCGGCAGCTACACCGGCAAACCCAACCCGCATGCGTGGATGGGTTTGAACAACGCGCTGGTCTATATCGACAATATCCGCGACGCGTTCACCGAACATGATCCCGATAATGCGGAAACCTACGCCGCCAATGCCGAGGCTTACAAGGTTGAAATCACTGCAGCGATTGGCCCGCTGCGCGAGACGATCCTGGCAGTGCCTGCCGATCAGCGGTGGTTGGTGACTTGCGAAGGGGCCTTCAGCTATCTGATCCGCGATTTTGAGATGCAGGAACTCTATATCTGGCCAATGAACGCAGACCAGCAGGGCACCCCGCAACAGGTCCGACAGGTGATCGACACGGTCCGAGAAAATGACATTCCGGCGGTTTTCTGTGAAAGCACGGTGAACCAAGCCCCCGCTGAACAGATCGCGCGGGAAACAGATGCAAATTACGCCGGTGTGCTCTATGTCGATAGCTTGACAGAGGCGGACGGGCCCGTGCCCACCTATCTGGACCTTTTGCGTGTGACCACAGAAACGATTGCGGCAGGCCTGACTGAATGACCCAAACCCCCGGCATTACTGCGAAGGATGTGACCGTTACATATCGTAACGGTCACACTGCTTTGCGCGATGCCACATTCGATATCCCGACCGGCACGATTACGGCACTGGTCGGGGTGAATGGTGCGGGCAAATCAACCTTGTTCAAGGCGATCATGGGTTTTGTCCCGGCCGCGCGCGGTGACATCACGGTCCTTGGCATGCCAGTGGGTGAGGCATTGCAGCGCAATATCGTGGCCTATGTGCCCCAATCCGAAGAGGTCGATTGGACCTTTCCGGTTCTGGTCGAAGATGTCGTGATGATGGGTCGCTATGGTCACATGGGGTTCTTTCGGCGCCCCAAACAGGCTGACCGTGATGCGGTGACGGCTGCATTGGCGCGGGTCAACATGACCGATTTCCGCCATCGCCAGATCGGGGAATTATCCGGTGGACAGCGCAAACGTGTCTTTCTGGCCCGCGCACTTGCGCAAGAGGGGCAGGTGATCCTGCTGGATGAACCATTCACCGGTGTTGATGTGCAGACCGAGGATGCGATTATCGCGCTCTTGCGCGAAATGCGCGATGAAGGGCGGGTGATGCTGGTGTCGACCCATAATCTTGGCTCTGTGCCAGAGTTTTGCGACCGCACCATCTTGGTCAAGGAAACCGTGCTCGCCTTTGGTGAGACGCAATCGACCTTTACCCGCGAAAATCTCGAACTGGCTTTTGGCGGTGTGCTGCGCCATTTCGTGCTTGGCGGGTCAGATCTGCATGATGACGACGACAGCCGCGAAATCCGGGTGATCACCGATGATGAACGGCCCTTTGTCGTCTACGGCGATGATGAGGCCGGGCGCGCGTCATGACCACGCTGCTGGAACCTTTTAATTATGCCTACATGTTCAATGCGATGTGGGTCAGCGCGCTGGTCGGCGCGATCTGTGCGTTTCTTTCCGCCTATCTGATGCTGAAAGGCTGGTCGCTGATCGGCGACGCGCTCAGCCACTCGATCGTGCCGGGCGTGGCAGGTGCATATATGCTGGGTCTGCCCTTTGCACTGGGCGCGTTTGCGGCAGGTGGCCTTGCGGCGGGTACGATGCTGTTTCTCAACCAGCGATCGGGGCTGAAGGAAGACACGATCATCGGGCTGATCTTCACGTCGTTCTTTGGGCTGGGCCTGTTCATGGTGTCGCTGTCGCCCACATCTGTCAGCGTGCAGACGATCACTTTGGGCAATATTCTGGCCATCACCCCGTCGGACATCGTGCAATTGGCGATCATTGGCTTTGTGACCTTGGCCATCCTGCTGGCAAAATGGAAAGATTTCATGGTCACGTTCTTTGACGAAAACCATGCACGTTCCATCGGCTTACGGCCCGATTTGCTGCGGGTTGTGTTTTTCACTCTGCTGTCAGCATCCTGTGTTGCGGCCCTGCAGACGGTTGGCGCCTTTCTGGTCATTGCGATGGTCGTCACACCTGGTGCCACAGCATATCTTTTGACGGATCGCTTTCCCAAGCTCCTGGTGCTCAGCGTGGCCATAGGCGCAGGGACCAGCTTTGTCGGTGCCTATCTCAGCTATTTTCTGAACGGCGCGACAGGGGGCATCATCGTGACCTTGCAAACGTTGATTTTCCTCGCCGCATTCTTTTTCGCACCCAAGCATGGGTTCCTTGCATCGCGCCGCCGGGCCACCGCCGGATTGGGACAAACATGATCGAGACTTTGCTGTTCCCCTTCCAATTCGCCTTCATGAACAACGCCTTCTTGATCATGGCGATCATCGCGGTCCCGACCAGCCTATTGTCCTGCTATCTGGTGCTCAAAGGGTGGTCGTTGATGGGGGATGCGATCAGCCATGCGGTGCTGCCCGGTGTCGTTTTGGCCTATATCCTGAACATCCCGCTCATCATCGGTGCGTTTGTTGCGGGCATGTTCTGTGCGGTCGCAACCGGCTTTCTGGCAGAACACAGCCGGGTCAAACAGGACACTGTGATGGGGATCGTGTTTTCGGGGATGTTTGCCGTTGGGCTGGTGCTGTACACCAAAATCACCACGGATGTGCATCTCGACCACATTCTATTTGGCAATATGCTGGGCGTTGGGGCGGCTGATTTATGGACTGCCGGTATCATTGCTGCGGTTGTAGCGCTGCTGATCCTGTTTAAGCGGCGGGACCTTATGCTGCACGCCTTTGACCCGGTGCAGGCGCGCGCCGTTGGTTTACCGGTTGCCTGGTTGCATTACGGGCTGCTTGCGATGATCTCGCTCACCATCGTTGCAACGCTATCTGCCGTCGGGATCATTTTGTCGATTGGTCTGCTCATCGCGCCTGGCGCTATTGCGTTTCTGTTGACCAAAAGGTTTGAGATCATGCTACCGCTTGCTGTGGGCATAACGCTCATCTCTGGCTTTCTTGGCGTCTATCTGAGTTTCTTCATCGACAGCGCGCCCGCCCCGACCGTCATCTTGATTATGACGATTCTCTTTATCGGGGCTTTTATCCGGGCAAACATCACAGCCCGACGGGCCACATCCGATTTGCCATTGAAGACCTGAGCGTGCCGTGAAAACCTGCCCCGACAGGGAGGAAACAGGCACCATGCATGGGTGAAATCTGGGAAGGATTGACCGCCGGGTTTTGGCTGGTCGTGACGCTGGACGCCGATCTGGTGGCGATCACATTGCGGTCGCTGCAGGTGACGCTGTCAGCGGTGATTATCGCCTCTATGATCGGCTTGCCCTTCGGCGCCTTTCTGGCCATCCGCCGCTTTCGGCATCGGCGCGCGACGATTGCGGTGTTGAATGCGTTGATGGGTCTGCCGCCTGTCGTGGTCGGGTTGATCGTTTACCTGCTCTTGTCGCGGTCGGGGCCGTTTGGCGTGCTGGGGCTTCTTTTCACGCCAACTGCCATGATCATCGCGCAAGTCATTATTATCACGCCACTTATTGCCTCCATCGCACATCAGGCGATCCGGGATATCTGGGCGGAATATCATGATTTGCTGATCTCTCTGTCCACCACCAAACGGCAACGGATCAAGACGCTTCTGTGGGATGGCAGACGTGCGCTGATCACCGCGTCACTCGCCGGGTTTGGTCGTGGTATTGGCGAAGTGGGCGCGATCATGATCGTCGGCGGCAATATCGACAATGCTACGCGGGTTTTGACGACGGCGATTGCGCTCGAAACGGGCAAGGGTGACTTCGCGTTGGCGCTTGGCCTTGGGTTCGTTCTGATCGCGCTTGCGATTGCTGTAAACCTCGCAATCCACACGATTGGCCGGACGGAGAGTGAGGGGAAATGGTGACCCCGATCCTGCCCCTAACCGTCTCGGACGCCGCTGTAAAACGCAAAGGCAAGACGCTGCTTGGCCCGGTGGATATCGATGTCGCACAAACGGGTTTCACGATCGTTATGGGACCCAACGGATCGGGCAAGACAACCTTACTGCGGGCCTTGCACGGGCTGGAAAGGCTGTCGTCCGGGACGATCCGGTGGCAGGTACCGTTGAAAGATGCGCAAACGCGTCAGGCTTTTGTGTTTCAGACGCCGATTATGATGCGCCGGTCGGTGCGCGACAATCTGGCCTATCCGTTATTGATACATGGTGTGCCGAAAGGTGATGCCAATCAGACCGCCGCAGACTGGGCAGCACGGGTTGGGCTGCAGGGCGCGCTTGATCTTCCCGCCCCGCAACTTTCGGGCGGTGAAAAACAGAAGCTGGCATTGGCGCGGGCACTGATCCGTGAGCCTGAGATCGTGTTCCTGGACGAGCCTTGTGCCAATCTCGATGGTGCTGCCATGCGCGAGATTGAGAGGATACTGAAAGACGCCCAATCCAGCGGAACTCGCATCATCATGTCGACCCACGATGTGGGCCAGGCTAAACGGCTTGCCGATGATGTTGTGTTCCTGATGCATGGCCGTATCATTGAACATGGGCCTGCGGATCAGTTTTTTGCCGGCCCATCCACGCCGCAAGCCACGGCGCTGCTGAGGGGAGATATCGTCGAATGATCCGGATTTTAGCTGTTTTTCTGTTGGTTTGGGGCTCTGCCGCTTGGGCGGACAGCTTGAAATTGGCTGTGACAACATCGTTCCACAATTCCGGCCTGTCTGACATTCTGTTACCAGCGATTAAAGAGGATATCGATATCGACCTGCAGCTTCTGGTCGTCGGCACGGGGCAGGCTTTGCGCTTGGGTGAAGCAGGCGATGTGGACGCGATCCTTGTTCATTCCCGCGCAGCAGAGGATGCATTTGTCGCTTCCGGCTTCGGCACGCATCGACGCGAGATCATGTATAATGACTTCGTCTTTATTGGTCCCTCGGATGATCCGGCAGGCATTGCTGAGGCGCAGAATGCCGCAGATGCCTTGACACGTATCGCTCAGACCCAAGCCCCCTTTGTCAGCCGAGGTGATGATAGCGGCACCCATAAGAAAGAGATATCGCTTTGGGACGCTGCAGGCACCGCACGCGCCGGCGATTGGTACCGGCCCGTTGGCGCAGGTATGGGTGCGGCGCTCAACACGGCAGCGGGAATGGACGCCTATATCCTCGCAGACCGGGCGAGCTGGCTGAATTTCGGCAACAAGGCGGGGCTTGATCTGCTCTTTGCGGGCGATCCGGCGCTCTTCAACCAATACGCTTACATCCCCGTTAGTCCTGATCTCCACCCGCATGTGAAGGCGGACCTTGCTTTGGCAGTTGAAGAATGGCTGACATCGGATCGCGCCAAAGACCTAATCGACGGCTACACGATCAATGGTGAGACCCTTTTTACCTTCAACGCGACAAACCCGTCCTAGTCATCCAACGAGCCATGGATGGCAAACTGGTCCAGCCCTGCTGACTGAGGTTCGATAATCCGGTAGCTCTCTTTCACCCCGGCTTCGGTCAATTCGCGCGCAACCATCAGCAATGTGTTGGGGTCCTGATCTTTACAAAGCTCGGACATTTGCGCGATTTCTTCGGCGGCAACGCCACTTGCCGCGGCGACATCGGGCGCGCCATAATGGCTGACGAAGTGGGCGGCCAACGCATTGGTCAGCACTGCGACTTCGTGATCTTCAATCTTTGTAATGGCGACTACAGACACCCGCCCGAATGTCTCCAGACCCAACCAGCCATTGGTAAAGGCCTGTTTGGCCTTGCCGGTCAGGTCGCCCTCGGACCAGTTTGAAAACTCAAACCCGCCAGAGATGCACCATTCACCCGTCCGGGCGGGTGTGTGGAATATATTCATGTCGCTTTCATCGAAATGGATCGCGCGGGCGAGATAGCTGTCAGTCATGTCTGCCTCAAGAGATCGGTAAGCGGGGTGAGTGTGGTCGTATCGCCGGTTTTGCGCAACAGGCCAAAGCGTTCGTCCACGCCAATCTCGCCCTCATGTCTGTGTAAAAGACCGGTATATTCAGCATGAATCGGCGCGGTCCCGTCATCCGACCAGCGGTTCATCCAGACGAGTGTATGGCGCGACCAGCCTTCCAGGAGTTGGGTGGCCGAGATATCGCCGCAGCCTTCGTCATAAAGCGTCGTGACGTCTGGTGTCGCGCCTGGGTTTTCGGCGCTGTTGCGGATCGGTATATGCAGGCCGATGATTAGCCAGTCGGGTACTCCGGCAGGATCATTACCTGACGCATGCGCGCTCAGAACACCGCAAGTAGCGTCGTTCACGCGCAACGTGCCGTTCCATTCCAACAATACAGCGATTTCTGGTGGAGCGATAGCGCCAAGCGCATTCTGAAACCCAATGCCGCAGATAGGAAGCATGATCATTGCGTCGCCCAGCGGGATGTCGGGCGCAAATATTATCGCAGCCCGCAGATCATCGGTGCCGGTCTGATAGACAACCGTGCCGGCGTCACAGCCCGCCATAGCCATTTGGGTCGCCACATCCAACGGATCATCAACAGTGGCTTGCCCAGACATCAATGGTGGAAAAGTCGGTGCGGTCATGCTTTCCCGCTAGTGATCAATTGACGTGCGACGGCGCGAAACGCCTCTGCCTGCGGGCTTTCGGGCTTTGAGACCACGATGGGAGCGCCACCATCTGCGGCAAGCCGGATATCGAGGTGCAAAGGCAGTTCGGCCAGCAGGGGCGCCCCTATCTTTTCGGCCTCGGACGCGACACCGCCATGGCCAAACGTGTGTTCCTCGTGTCCGCAGTTGGAACAGATATGCGTGCTCATATTCTCGATCAGCCCGATGATCGGCGTGCCGAGCTGGTTGAACATATCGATCCCCTTGCGGGCATCGATCAGCGCCACGTCTTGCGGGGTGGAAACGACGATTGCACCGGAAACCTCAAATTTCTGGGTCAGCGTCATCTGTACATCGCCCGTGCCGGGGGGCAGGTCCACGATCAGTACATCCAAGGCACCCCATTGCACCTGGTTCATCATCTGCTGCAGTGCGCCCATCAGCATCGGGCCGCGCCAGACGACCGCCTGATCGTCGTTTTGCATCAAACCGATGGACATCATCGTGACACCGTGATTGCGCATGGGCAGGATCGTCTTGCCATCGGGCGAGGCGGGGCGCCCCGACACGCCCAGCATCCGCGGCTGAGAGGGGCCATAGACATCCGCATCCAGAAGACCCACGCGCCGCCCCTCTGCCGCCAGCGCACATGCAAGGTTGGCTGACACAGTGGATTTGCCCACGCCGCCCTTACCGGATGCAATCGCAATGATCCGATCAACGCCCGGCACCTTTTGCGGGCCCTTTGGTTCAGCGGCACGCTGCGGCTTCAAATCTGGCGGGGCGGCGGGTGTGCTATGCGCTGTCATGATGGCTGAGACACTGCCCATACCTGGCATCGCTTTGAGCGCGGTCTCCGCCTTTGCGCGCACTGGTTCCAGCTTTTCTGCCGCTGAAGGGGCCACCTCAAACACAAAGCGTACATTGCCATCTTCAACCGACAACGCGCGGACCAATCCCGCGGACATAATATCGTCGCCCGAAACCGGGTCAGTGATCGTTTTCAAGGTCGCAATGACCGCATCGCGGGTGATCGTCAATTCAGTCGTCCTGGCCCGTAATTGCACCTGTCACCGTATGTTCCAGATCAAGATCAGGAATGGTCAGCACCACCTTGGCTTGAAACGATTTTCCAGCATTGCCGTTCTTCCGCATCGCCTCTTCAATGGCCTGTTGCGAGGTCACGCCGACCTGCTTGAGGAACTTGCGCATGGACATGTTGAAATCGTCGCTCATCCTAGTGGTCCTTTCGGTCTGAAAAGTAGTCGTCGGTTGTGCGCACGCGCGGGCGCTCACCCCCGGCAAAGGGATTGTTTTCGGAGTGGTACTGCGCCTGAATGCGGCAATTGTCACACATCTGGATCATCCGCGCGGCGTCCGGGTTGCCGAACATAGCATGCTTGCCCGCCAACTTTTCCGTGATCTTTTCGATCGTGGATTTCACGCCAAACAGGCTGCCGCATTCGACGCAGGCAAATGGTTCTTCTTCGTTCAGCACCACTTGCGTCAGCGCCGCGTCCGTCAGGTTCAGACGGGGTTCCACCGTGATCGCACTTTCGGGGCAGACATTGGTGCAGAGGCCACATTGCAGACAGGCATCCTCTTGAAACCGCAATTGTGGCAGGTCTTCATTATCGGCCAAGGCACCGGATGGGCAGAGCGAGACGCAGGCAAGGCATAGCGTGCACGCATCGGTATCCAACAGAACGGCGCCGTAAGGTGCGGTATCGGGTAGTGCGATGATATCATCTTGCCGCAATGCCTTAGCTGCCGTTCTTGTCACTTGACGCCGGGTGCCGATGGGCAGCATCGGCGCATCGATGGCGGTCATTTCAGCCGCACCGCAAAGGGCGTCACAAAGCGTATCGGGGTCGCCGGGTTCAAGCAGGTTGATTTCACGTCCGCTGATTGCGGTGGCAAGGGCGGATTCCTGCGAAATCGTCTCATGGTCCGATTTTGGCGACAGGATCAGGCTGACCGATCTAAAGCCTGCGCCGAGCGCGGCCAGCATTTCGGCATGGCCAAAGCTGGCAAGTGCTGCTGTTTCAAACGGGATCACATCAGCGGGCATGCCGCGCCCAAAACGGGCGGCCAGGCGGATCATCTCTGCCCCGTGGGTGTCATCGTGGACCAGCAGGCGTGGATTGCTGCCACCGGCCTTGCGGTATGTGCTTGCCAGCGTCTGGATGCGCCGGAAAACATCTTCGACTGGCGGCGCGTCATAGCTGATCGCGCCCGATGGGCAGAGCGACGAGCAGGCCCCACAGCCCGCACAAATCATTGGGTCAATCGCCACATGATCACCCGCAGATGTGATCGCACCTGTCGGGCAGGCATTCAGACAATTCGAACAGGCTGGTTTCTCGGCCCGCGAATGGGCGCAAAGTGCGGGTTCCAGCCGCACATAAAGCGGTTTTTCAAAAGTGCCGACCATCTGCGCTGCGTCAAAGATCGCGCGGGCGACGGATGGCGCATGTTTCGGGTCAGCGCGCAGGTAGCCATCCCGCTTTTCGTGGGCGCTGAACAGCGGTTGATCGCCAGACAGGTCTAGAATGATATCACAGGTCGACTGCGCACCATCTTGCGGGGGTGTGAATGCGACTGTCCCGCGCCCGCCGGGGTCAACCTCCTGAAGTTGATCGAAACGTAGATTGAATTGACCCAAGCTGCCGGCTGCGCGCGTCAGCTTGCCCTTGATCACATCGAATGCCGAAGGGGGTGTCTCGGGTACGCCATCCAGCAAAAGCACGGTCACGCTCAGTGTTTCGGCAAGCTGGGAAGCCGCTGACAGACACACGTCGTCATGACCGATCAACAAGCATGTCCCTTCGGATACGACATCGCGTACTTTGGGCGCAGCGAGCGTCAGTGCCGCCTCTGCTGCAAGTGCAGCCATCTTGGGGCTTTTTGACGCAGGGTCATCCGACCAGCCCGCCCGATCCCGCAGATCAACGAATGCGGGTGTATCCGCCTGTATTTCAACGGCAAGTTCTTCAAATCGCTGCCGTTCCTGTTGGCACGCGATCATGACATTGCCCTGTGCCATCAAATCAGCAGCCTTGTCGATTTCGCGCGTGCAGAGCGCAGTATGTACACGACTGCATGTCAGGCCAGTTGCCGTTTCGACGGCGTCTGCGTCAATCGTCTGGGTGCCCAAACAATCGCATAAAATCAATTGCTTGCGTGGATCACGCTGGCTTGCCACTGATTGTTCTCCCTTGGTATGCGCTGCCGCATGACGCAAACTCTAGCCATAGAATGCGATGCG
>JBCBDL010000006.1:0-57940 GCA_038529695.1 Pseudomonadota bacterium
CCGGCAGCGAGGATTTCGAGGCCTTTATGCATCCAGTCATTGGCCGCCGACAGGTCAACAACACCGCGCACGGGCAAGGACCCTTTGGCCAGGTTGAATGCCACCTGCACCTCTGGGCTGAGCAGCATCGCAGCAAGCTCTTTCTGGGCGGCTTCGACCTCTGGATCATCCTGAACAGGAAAGTAGAACGCGTCACCGCCCGTATCGAGGATTTCGTTCACGCCAAGACCCGGCAGGCAGGTATAGTCTTCGCCAGCAACCTGACCGGCCACCTGGAATTCACCTTGTGCCCAGTCACCCATGATCTGGCCGCCAGCCTGACCGGTGATGACCATGTTGGTGGCCTGGTTCCAGTCTTGGACATTCGAATTCGCTGCAAACTCGCGCGCGTCCACTGCCGCTTCAAACACGGCGGCATATTCCGGGCCACGTGCTGCATCGGCATCTTTGTCGACAACGACCTTGCGCCAGGCATCGAGACCGGCAATGGCAATTGTCATCACGCCAAACGCGCCGTTTTGCTGCCAACCTTGCTGACCCATGGCGAGCGGTACCAGACCGGCCTCTTCCAGCTTGGGTGCGGCGGCGGCGAATTCGTTCCAATTGGCGGGCACATCAACACCAGCCTTTGCATAGGCTTCGTGGCTGAGCCAGATCCATTGCCAGGAGTGGATGTTCACCGGCGCACAATAGATGCGGCCATCCAAGGTGCAGGCATCGAGAAGAGATGATGGATTGACGATGTCTTTCCAGCCTTGCGCTTCGGCGACATCGGTCAGATCAAGCATCAAGCCAGCTTCGATCAGCTCTTCCGCCTGACGTCCATGATTGAGCTGCGTTGCCCCCATCGGATCACCGCCGAGAATGCGGCTGATAATGATCGGGCGTGCCGTGCCGCCGGAACCGGCGATTGCGCCATCAACCCATGTATTGCCTGTCGCCTCCCACGCTTCGGCGAATTTGCCGACGGCAACCGCTTCACCGCCGGATGTCCACCAATGCGTCACTTCCAGCTCAACTGCGGGCGCAGCCGATGCACTGACCATTGCTGTCGCTGCGAGCAGCTTTGTTATGCGTTTCACGATTCTCTCCTCCCTGGTTCTAAATCGTTATAGACGAACCTATAACGATTTAGATTGACCTCGCAAGATAAAATGAGTCAGTATTGAGTAGCACCCCACCTTTCCGTACCAACGTGTTACAGCTATACCGTTTTTCGCGTGGGCGGGTCTTGAAGATATTGGATTGACTCTGCACAAGCGGCGCTGCAGCCAGAAAGAGACCGAATGCCGCACAACAAAGTGAAAACCGATCTTGCGGCCAAGACGCTATCGGCGGACGGCAAACCGACACTCAAGACAATCGCGCGGATCAGTGGCCTTGCGGTGCCAACCGTGTCACGTGCCTTGAACGATGCGCCAGATATCGGAACAGAGACAAAGAAACTGATCCGCAAGATTGCAAACGACATCGGTTATGTCCCGAACCGTGCTGGTGTGCGCCTGCGCACTGGCCGGACAAATGTGATCTCTCTGGTGATGTCGACTGAGCATGATTTGATGAGCCACACCGCCCGTCTGATCGCATCGGTTGCTGGTGGGCTGCGGCATACGCCCTTTCATTTGATCGTCACCCCCTTTTTTCCCGACCAGGATCCGATGGAGCCGGTACGTTATATCGTGGAAACAGGATCTGCGGACGCGGTGATCATGAATCAAATTCAACCGGAGGATCCGCGGGTCGCCTATTTGATGGAGCAGAATTTTCCCTTCGCGACACATGGGCGGACCAATTGGGCGGACCGTCATCCCTACTATGACTTCGACAACAACGCATTTGGCAAATTGGCGCTCAAACAACTGGCCGCACGCAAACGTCGGAATGTCTTTGTGATCGCCCCACCAAAGGCGCAAAGCTATGCGCAGCATATGATTGCAGGCGTCACCGAGAGCGGTGCGGCCCACGGTGTAACGGTGACCATTGCAGATGGAATCACGAGCGATACACCCAGCGCCGACATCGTTGCGTCACTTTTTCAAACGCTCGGAGAGCAGCCGCAGATTGATGCTGTCGTCACGGCGTCAACCTCTTCGGCGATGGCGGCTGTCGCTGCGATCGAGCAGTTTGGCGCGCAGGTGGGCCAGCAAATCGATGTCTTTGCAAAAGAGGCAATGCCGTTTCTGAAACTGTTCCGGGCCGATATTCTGACCATTTCGGAGCAGGTGAATACGGCAGGGACATTCCTGGCCAAGGCGGCTATTCAAGCCGTGCGCAAGCCCGACGAACCACCGATGCAAGAGCTGGAAGTGCCGTCAGACGAGGTGCCGTAGCGCTGCGATGATATCCGCGACAGGTTGATCAACGCTGACGGCCACTGCGGGGTTTTGTGGCACTTCCAAGGTTGCATATTGGCTGGCGAGCAAACTTGCCGGCATGTAATGGCCATGCCGCTGGGCAATCCGTCGCCCCACAACGTCACGTGGCGCATCAAGATAGGCGATCTTTAGATCGGCAATGGCGCCCTGCAGATGCTGCCGATAACTTTGCTTTAGCGCAGAGCAGGCAAACACCACGATCCGGTCCTGTCGTGCCGCATTGACGGCCAGGGCGAGGCTGTCCAGCCAAGGCCACCGCATCGCGTCCGTCAGTGGCCGCCCCGCTGCCATATGATCCACATTGCCTTGCGGGTGATAATCATCGCCATCCAGAAACGTGCCGCCTAACGCATCGGCGAGGCCCGCACCAATTGTCGATTTGCCACAACCCGACACGCCCATCACCATGATTGCAGGCTGCATCCTAGCGTCCGGGGATCGCACCGCGTTTGACGCCTTTGCCTTCCCAGTCATTCAGGGCCGCAATCGCCTCTTCCGCGGTTTCGACAAAGCGGAAGAGTTTCAGATCATCGTCCGAAATTGTGCCCGCATCGGCCAGCGCATCCCAATTGATGATCTTGTCCCAGAACTCCTTCCCGAACAGCAAAAACGGCACCTGCGCCATGCGCCCGGTCTGGATCAGGGTCAGCGCCTCGAACATCTCATCCAGGGTGCCAAATCCACCCGGAAAGATGCAAACGGCCGAGGCGCGCATTAGAAAATGCATCTTGCGGATCGCGAAATAGTGGAAGTTGAAGCATAAATCAGGCGTCACATAGGGGTTCGGCGCCTGTTCGTGCGGGAGGACAATGTTCAGACCGATGGAACGCCCGCCTGCCTCTTGCGCGCCGCGATTGCCCGCCTCCATCACACCAGGGCCGCCGCCCGTAACGATGATGTTTTCGGTGCCACCCGTGGCCAGCGATTGCGCCGTCATCATTTGCGCGAAACGGCGCGCCTCTTCATAGTATTTGCTGAGATCAGCAAGCGTTCGGGTGCGGGCGTTCTCCTTTTTGGCGGGCTCTGGAATACGCGCGCCACCGAACAGGACGATGGTCGAGTTCACCCCGGCTTCGTTCATCAGCATTTCGGGTTTCATCAATTCAAGCTGCAACCTGACGGGGCGCAATTCTTCACGACACAGAAAATCCTCATCCGCGAAAGCCAGCGCATAAGATGGGGCGCGGGTCTGGGGCGTGTCGGGGATGTGGCTTGCAGCCTCCCGGTCTTCGTGGCTGTACCTGAACGGGTGCTTGCGGTCGTCTTTCATCAATCGGATCCTGTCATGGTTTATCGCTAACATTTCGTGATGCGGCCGCAGATGCAATGGCAATGGTTCGCGATTGCGGAAGCCATGGCTGGGCATTATAGCCAAGCAGAATTCACACGACCGGAGGACGTCATGTCAAACGCTGCCCTTGAGACCGCTATCGAAGCCGCGTGGGAGGCCCGCGATACGATCACCCCCGCAACCACGGGTGAGACGCGTGAGGCGATTGAGGATACGCTGAACGCACTTGACAGTGGCAGCCTGCGCGTGGCGGAAAAGCAGGGTGATGGGTCGTGGCATGTAAACCAGTGGGCCAAGAAGGCGGTGCTGCTGGGGTTCCGGATCAAGGATATGGAACAGCACGATGGCGGCCCGCAGGGTGGCGGCTGGTGGGACAAGGTCGACAGCAAGTTCAAAGGCTGGGGCGATAACCAGTGGAAGGCTGCCGGCTTCCGCGCGGTGCCCAATTGCGTGGTGCGCAAGTCGGCGTTCATCGCGCCCGGCGTCGTGCTGATGCCGTCTTTCGTGAACCTGGGCGCCTACGTGGATGAGGGCACGATGGTTGATACCTGGGCCACGGTCGGGTCCTGCGCGCAGATCGGCAAGAACGTGCATCTGTCGGGCGGTGTCGGCATCGGTGGCGTGCTAGAGCCGATGCAGGCGGGGCCGACGATTATCGAGGACAACTGCTTTATCGGCGCCCGATCCGAGGTCGTTGAGGGCTGTATTGTCCGCGAAGGTTCTGTCCTTGGCATGGGTGTGTTCATCGGCCAGTCGACCAAGATCGTAGATCGCGAAACCGGTGAGGTCATGTATGGCGAAGTGCCACCATATTCCGTTGTTGTGGCCGGGTCGATGCCGTCAAAGAACGGGATCAACCTGTATTGTGCCGTGATCGTCAAACGGGTGGACGAACGCACGCGGTCGAAGACCGGTATCAACGAACTCTTGCGCGACTGACATGATCCTTAGCCGCATCCTGGCGCGCAAGCGGATTGCGGCGGGGATCCGTCCTTCGTTCAAGGCGGCCTGGGCACCGGTCGCGTTTGATGTGGTGGTGATCGGGCTGACCTTGGCGCTGATGTTTCTGCCGACGGTGTCACTGACCATCGTCATGGAACTGACGCTGTTCTGGCGAATCCTGCTCTTGATGGTTGTGATCTACGCGCCGCTTCAGATTGTGATCATCGTCTCAACCATCTGGGCGGTGCGATCCCGCTGGGAAGAGAAAGAACAGAAATGAGCAACAAACAGAACCGACAAAAGGTTTTTACCCTGCTGGTCGAGGTGGGTCGCAACGCTGGCGATGGCCTGCCCGAAGAGGCCACGGGCGGCGCATTGATGTGCTATGCCGGCGGCGTGGATGAGGCCGAAGCCGTGCGTGAAACCGTGGCGATCCTGAAACAGGCCGACCTGGCCCCGTTGGATGTGTCGGGCTATGGCACGCTCGAGGAACGGCTGGCCGAGGGGCATGATATCGCGGACGAAGAAAAGGCGCTGATGCAGCGCGCGCTGGAGGAAAACAGCGTCATCGTCGCGCAAATGACGCCGTTTTTTGACGAGGATGCGTGAAAGTGTCGAATGGGGTGAACATCCGAACCGCGGCAACCCAATCCTTCCGGGGCAATTCATCCCTTTTAGCGGAAACCCGATGGTTCCCTTGCGTATGTCAAAAGCCGTTACAAAGTCGCGGAGAGATCGTTTTACCGGGTAGATGTCTGCGTCTCGAACGCTCAACGTCAGATAAGAGTCCAAAGAGACCGATGCTGCACAAAGCACCAACGGTTGCAATTTGTCGACCGCAACTCAGTTCGATGATTTGAGGAAGGCGTAAGCTGTAAGCGCCAAGCCGAGAAAGAAGAGCGATGCAATCAACAGGTACGTACCTGGGCCGGCGGCCAACTGCTGGGCAGTTGGAAAAAACATACGGAACGTTCCCGCGAAAGCGAGAAGCCACCCGGACAAAGTGACCAAGAGACTGAAATCCAGTCGCCAATGGTTGTGGCTGGTAATAACAATCAAACCGCCGATTAGGAAAAGCAGCCCGTTTAGATAAACAACCGTGGGATGGACATCGGCCCAGATCCTCAAATTTAGAAACTCAGATGTCGTCACGACTACCAGAGTGGGGCCTAGCACAGCAGCTATGCGACCAGATGTGTCCATGGAGCAGGCTTCCCTCTGTTTTGAAAGCGACGTCATGATCTGCAAATATGTAGTGCCACTCTTGTATGCAAATTGCTCCTATCGGATTTACAAAAGCAGACTTTAGAGGCTGCGATCCGACTGACAGATTGGTCCGCTAAGCCGCGCAGTGCCAAACTATTCCGCTGGCAAAGCCTCAACACTATCGCGCGCCTCGCGTGGCTTCGCCGTTAGCACTAGCCGCAAAAGGGGCGGCACCGTCAGCAGCGTCAAAAAGGCCGACATCGACAGGCCCCCGACCACAACCGCGCCCAGACCGCGATAGAGTTCTGACCCGGCACCGGGGAAGATCACCAGCGGCAGCATCCCACAGACCGATGTCAGCGTTGACATGAAAATGGGTCTGATCCGGTTCCGCGTCGCTTCTTCAATCGCGTCGACTGGTGTCATCCCTTCATGGCGGAGGAGATAGAGCGATTGGTGCACGATCAGGATCGCGTTGTTCACCACGATCCCGACAAGGATTACGAAACCCAGTAAGGTCAGCATATCCAGAGGTTGTGTACCGATGATATTGAGCACCGCCAGCCCACCAACGCCACCGGCCGCAGCAACGGGAACCGAGATCATCACGACAAGCGGCAAAACAAAACTCTCAAACAAAATTGCCATCACGAGGAACACGATCAGCATCGCAACGATCAGGTTGATCTGGATTGCGTTCCAGGTCTGCGACAACTGATCCGCGGTGCCCGATACCGATAACCGCACACCGGGCGGCAAGCCCTGTTCTTCCAAAGGTGCGATGACTTGCGTCTCCAAAAGCTCGACCGCCGCTTCCAAAGGGAGCGCATCTGATGGGCGCACCTCCAGCGTCACCGTTCGCAACCGTTCCAAATGCCGGATTTCTGTCGGGCCAGCGGTCACCCGCACCTCGGCCAGTTCTGAGGCCGGGATGATCTGACCCGACGGCGTCACAACAGGGAAAGACCCGATGTCTTGCGTGCGCAGTGCAGATTGCACCGTTTCATCGCCTTTTAATGTCAGATCGATCCGGCGATTGCCCACATTGATCTCTGCCACCCTGATACCGTCATTATAGGCATCTATCGTGGAGGCAAGCGCCTGCGTGGTCAGACCGGCATCTGCAAGTCGCAGCCTGTCAGGGATCAACCGCACCTCTGGTGCACCAAGCTCAAGCCCCGGAATGGGTCTGAACTGGTGCCCATCGGACCGGGGCAAGAGGCGCGCCACGGTCCCTGCCGCCTGGCCTGCCACGCCCAAAATCTCTTCCAGCTCATTGCCGGTGATGTTCAGCTCAATCGTACGGCCACCGCCAACGCCGCGCCCGAAGAGGGACGGTTGGGTCATGAAACCAAACGTGCCGGGTTCGGCGAAGATGGGCCGTGACAGGATCGGGATCACCTCGGCCACGCGGTCACCATCGACGGTCGCGGCGCCCACGAAGCTGTTACCAGGCGTCGCCACAAAAAAGAAGCTTTCCAGGGCAGGCGTGCCATCGTCGGTTTGGGTGGCCGGGGCCGCCTCCCAAAGCGGGCGGGCGACGCCTTCGATCCGCTGAGCAATCGTTTCGGTCGTTTGCAGGTTGTAACCCGGCGGCGGGATCAACAGGCCAAACACAAGGTTTCGATTGCCTTCTGGTAGATACTCTAATTTCGGCAGGAAGGTGATGGCGGCAACGGCAGCACCGGTGGCAATGGCCGACACGAAAAAAAGGCCCAGTGCCCGGAAGCGCACGGTCAATTGCACATATTTCATGACCAGCCAGCTGAACGCGCGGGCAAAGTGATCGACGATGGGCACGCGGATCATCGTTGCGTCCCCAGATGCCAGAATCCGGCTCGACAGCGCCGGGATCACCGTAACCGCAACGAGCAGCGACAGCAGCACCGATACCGAAATCGCCACCGCGATGTCGCGGAAGAGTTGGCCGGCCTCCAATTCCATCACGAGGATGGGGATGAACACCATCACGGTCGTCAGGGCCGACACCAAAATCGCGCCCCAAACCTGCCGCGCCCCGTGATAGGCCGCCTCGCGCCGGTTCATCCCGCGTTCGCGCAACCGATAGATGTTTTCGAGCACCACAATCGCCGCATCCACGATCATGCCAATGGCAAAAGCGATCCCGGCCAGTGATATCACGTTCAGTGTTCGCCCGGTCGCCGCCATTGCCACAAATGTCGCGACGATTGAGACCGGTATTGCAAGGCTGATCACCAGCGTCGCGCGCGGGCTGCGCAGGAAGATCAGCAAGACAAACGCCGCCAGCAGCCCACCGATCCAGATATTCTGAACAACCAGATCAATCGCGCCCTCGATATAGATTGTCTCGTCATAGACCTGTTCGAGTATAAGGTTTTCGCGCGTTATCGGGCCCGCCTCAAGCTCTGCCAGAACGGTCTTTACCTCTTGCATGGTCGAGATGACGTTCGCACCCTGTTCACGGATCAGATTGAACGCCAGCGCGGGTTCACCGCGAAACCGCAACTGCGCAGAGTTCTCTTTATAAGCAAAGCCCACATCGGCGACGTCCGACACACGGACGCGGCCCAAAATGCCCGTTGCCCCCTGGCCTTCGCTGCGCAGCACGACATCCTGGATGGCCTGGATAGTATCCAAGCGCCCTTCGGCCCGCACAACGTAGCGGCGTTTGCCTTCATCCACCTCACCAGCAGAGACGCTGATATTCTCAGATCGCAAACTCTGCACGACGGCAGGAATGGTCATGTTGTAACGTGCGAGTTCTTCGGGGTTGATGACGATCTGCAACTCGCGGGACACGCCGCCAAAGACGTTCACGGTCGAGATACCGTCGATCCGTTCCAGGCGCTCTTTGATCTCGTCTTCGAGAAAATCGCCATATTGCGGCAAGGGCGTCGTGTTTCCTTCGCCGGCGCCGACCATGACCCAGGCGATCGGGCTATCATCCGATCCGGAGGTGTTCAGCGTCGGTTCGCCCGCCTCTTCGGGGTAGCCGCCTACCCGATCCAACCTGTTGGAAACGAGCAACAAAACATCGCCCATATCCGAGCCCACCGCGAATTCCAGCGTGACCTCGGCCTGACCGGTCCGCGACCGGCTGGTCATGCGTTCGAGACCCTCAAGCCCGCGAAACGCATCCTCTTGCGGGTTCACGATTTCGCGTTCGACTTCTGCGGGGGCGGCACCAGGCCAGGATGTTTCAACCACGACAATTGGCTTTCGCACATCCGGGGCGAGCTGCACCGGAATACGTGACAGGGCCAACGCACCAAAAAGAACGGCCATGATGACCACCGCCATCACGGCAATCGGGCGATCAATGGCGACACGGATCGGGTTCATCGCCTATCCCTCCTCTGCCGCGGCGTCACCGGCTTGGGCGGCCGTTGGCGGGCCGCCGCCGCCCATGGGCATGATATCCTGGCCGGGGCGCAGGCGTTCATTGCCGCGCACCACAACCTCATCACCGGGTGCAAGACCGGTCAGCACCTCAAACGTATCACCAAGCGCCGCACCAATCGTCACCGTGCGCGGCGCGGCTTTGCCATCTTCGTTCACAAACGCCGTCCAGCCACCGCGGGCCTGAACCAACGCGTCTTTGGGCACGACTACAACCTCGCGCGCGGCGCCGATAGGAACGTCCAATGTAACCGGCTGGCCAATCGCAAAGGACGGGTCAATCTCGGTCAGGGTAAAACGCACAGGCCGCGTACGGGTTTCCGAAAATTCGGTCGGCAACACTGCCCGCAAGGTCATGGTCAACGCCGTGCCTGCATCATTTTTTCCCATCACATCCCGGCCTGGGGTCAGCGCCGTCACATAGCGAGAGGGTACATTCGCTTCGACCTCCATCGTGCCGATATCCAGCAAAGTGGCGACCTGGCTGCCGGATGACGCGAATTGGCCCACCTGCGTTGAAATGTCCAGGACGATGCCATCAAAGGGTGCGCGCACCGTCGCATTGTCGAAATTGTAACGTGCCAGATCAATGGCGTTCTCTGCCGCACGGATACGGGCACGGGCCTCGGCCAGCCCACCGACTGCGGCTGCGAGGTCGCTGGCGCGATCATCGAATTGCGCAGCCGAGATTGATGCGTTTGCCACCAGGTCTTCGGCGCGTTGGAAAGCTGTCTGCGCGCGACCCGCTTGGGCCTGGGCGACCTCCAATCCGGCGGTTGCGATGGCCAGTTCCGCCTCTGCGCTCGCAACCTCAATTTCAAGTCGGGCTGTATCCATCCGCGCCAGCACGTCACCCGCCGCAATGACCGAGCCGACCTGCACCGGCACGTCATTCACAATCCCCGCCACACGGGTGGCCACATCGCTTTCGCGAACGGCCACGATCTGCCCGAATACGGTAACCGTCTCGGTCATCTGCGCCATTTCGACCAAATCGGTCTGAACCCCTGCCGGTCGGCCCTGGGCAGATGCCAGCATGGGCAACATGGTCGCCAAAATTGCGACCAGGGTGAAAGAGCGCATGCGCATGACAGTCTCCGCTTGTGCGATGAAGCTGAATTTGTCAGCCATTATGATGGTGACGTAGCGTTCAGATTGATCGCGACCAGTCGACGACGCGCAGACGTGTCATGTGTCTTAGCTGCGCGGTGCAGCTGCCCGTCGCAATCGGTCGTTGATGGCACGGCCCAACCCATGATCGGGGATCGGTGATACGGCGATCGCCAAGGCGCCCATCGCATCAAGTTGATGCAGACAGTCAAACAGCCGCGCCGCCGCTTCGGTCAAATCACCAGAGCGGGACAGATTCAACGTGGCCTCTACTGGACCAAAGCCCAACAGAACCTCACCTTTGCGGGCCTTTTCGGCATTCAGCCGCACTGTCCCAACCGGCGCATAGTGCGACGCCAATTGCCCCGGCGCAGTCGGCGTCTCTGGGTCGGCAGCATGCGCAAGTGGCGCAGCGAGGCACGCCTCCAACGTCTCTGCTGGCAGGCCACCTGCACGCAGCAATGTCGGGCGACCCACGCAAGACACTATCGTTGACTCAAGCCCGACGGGACACCGGCCGGCGTCCAACACGGCGTCGATCCTATCCCCCAATCCATCAACCACATGTTGCGCCATGGTCGAACTCACCCGCCCCGACGGGTTCGCGGATGGGGCCGCAACTGGTCCGGCAAAAACCTCAAGCAATTGATGCGCTACCGGATGGTCCGGGACACGCACCGCAAGCGTATTCAGTCCTGCCGTCACAAGTTTTGAGATGCCGGCATCGCGCCGCAAGGGCAAAACCAATGTCAATGCACCTGGCCAAAACGCCGTTGCCAAACGCTGCGCATCTTCGCCAAAATCCACATATTTCTTAGCAACTTGCAGGCTTGGCAGATGTACAATCAGGGGATTAAAGCCGGGCCGGCCCTTCGCGGCATAAATACCTGCCACAGCGTGGTCGTCGCGTGCATCAGCACCCAGGCCATAGACAGTCTCGGTCGGGAATGACACCAAACCACCATCGCGCAAGATCGCGGCCGCCTCGGTCAACCCGGCGCTGTCGGGCGAAAGGATGCGTAATGTCCCGTTGGTCATGACGTGGCGTTTCGGTTGATGGGTGGCAGAGCTGGTTTACTGTAGCGGTAAGTTTGAGATGCATAGACTCAGGCGCAGCCTTTGCCAAGCTGCTGCAAAGTTCGGAGAAATGACAATGCCTTATCGCGCACCGGTGAGCGATTTTCGCTTTTTGATGGACAATGTCGTCGGGTTTTCCGACGTTGCGGCAACATCGCGTTTCGCAGAGGCGACACCAGATATGGTCGAGGCGATCCTGTCCGAAGCAGGCAAGATGTGTGAAGAGGTGATTGCCCCTCTGAACCGCGCCGGCGATTTGCATCCCGCACATCTTGAAAATGGTGTGGTGCGCACCTCGCCCGGTTTTGCAGATGGATATCGCGCCATCGCTGAGGGTGGTTGGATTGGCATGTCGGCGCATCCTGACAATGGCGGCATGGGGCTGCCCATGACCCTAACGACGACCGTCAATGAAATGATCGCAAGCGCGTGCCTGTCATTGCAGTTAAATCCGCTGATGACACAAGGTCAGATTGAGGCATTGGAACATCACGCGTGCGAGGACATCAAAGCGACCTACATCCCCAAGCTGATCGCCGGAGACTGGTCCGGGACGATGAACCTGACCGAACCGCAAGCCGGGTCTGATGTGGGCGCGTTGCGATCCAAGGCTGAACCGAATGGTGACGGGTCATACGCAATCACGGGGCAAAAGATTTATATCAGCTGGGCCGATAACGACTTTACAGAAAATGTCTGCCACCTTGTGCTGGCGCGCTTGCCCGATGGCGTGCCGGGGACCAAGGGGATCAGCCTGTTTATGGTGCCGAAGTTCATCCCCGATGCCGACGGCAATCCTGGCAAGAAGAATGATCTGCGGGTGGTGAGTCTGGAACACAAGATGGGTCTGCACGGCTCGCCCACGGCGGTGATGGAGTATTCGGGTGCGACCGGCTGGCTGGTTGGCCCCGAACATGGTGGAATGGCTGCGATGTTCACGATGATGAACAATGCCCGGCTCGGCGTGGGCGTGCAGGGTATCGGCGTGGCAGAAGCCGCGATGCAACACGCGCTGGCATATGCGCAGGACCGCAAACAGGGCAAGGCACCTGGCACCGGTACGATCATCGAACATGCTGACGTGCGCCGCATGCTGACCACGATGAAGGCCGACGTCTTTGCCGCACGCGCGATCGCGTTAATGAATGCTGTTGCCATCGACATGGCGATGGCAACTGGCGATGCAGGCTGGCAGGCCCGTGCGGCATTCCTGACGCCTATCGGCAAGGCATTTGGGACTGATGTCGGGATGGAATCTGCCAGCACCGGCATTCAGGTTCATGGCGGGATGGGCTTTATCGAAGAAACGGGTGCTGCCCAATACGCGCGCGATGTGCGCGTGGCCGCGATCTATGAAGGCACCAATGGTATTCAGGCGATGGATCTTGTCGCACGTAAGTTGATGGACGGGGGCGAGGCCGCGTTCCGTCTGCTGGAAGAGATTGAACAAGGGGCCGAGGCCGCCAAGGCCACACATCCCGAATTGGCCGAAGCCGTGTGGCAAGCCGCAGAAACCTTGCGTGAAGCGACCGAGTGGCTGGTTGCCCAGGACAACCTGAATGACCGCTTTGCCGGGGCCGTTCCATACCTGCGTGCATTCGCGCGTGTTCTGGGTGGTCACGTCCATCTCGCCGCGGCCATGGCTGGCGATGAGGCACGCCAGAAGCTGGCCACGTTCTACATCAAACGGTTGCTTCCCGAACATGTCGGCCTGTTGGCCCATGCACGTGAAGGGGCCGACGATCTGATGGCGATCACGGCCGATGACCTCGCCGCGGCCTGAACGCGGCTACTTGCTTTGCACCATGCCGCGCAGCGGCAGTACGATGCTTTGCGATCTGTTGACCCAGACGGGCGTGGCAGGTCGCCCCAATTCTTTCTTTCGGCCGCAATCGATGGCTAATTTTGCTGCCGATTGGGGCGTACCGACACAAACACTTGGCAGCTTTGATCAAAGCTACGTCGACACAGCCATCGCCCAAGGTACCGCAGGCACCGGCTGTTTCGGCATGCGGATCATGTGGCAGAACAATATGCCCGGCCTCCTCAAACGTTTGGGTGACTTGTTTCCTGCCGCGTCCACCGACCTTGAACGTTTCACCGCAGCCTTTGGTAAATTGCGGTTCATCCACCTTTTGCGGCGCGATAAAGTGGCCGAGGCGGTGTCTTACGCCATCGCCGAGCAATCTGGTCTCTGGCACCGCAACGCGGATGGATCCGAAATGGAACGAATAGCACCGCCAGCGGAGCCTATTTACGACTACGACCAAATTCATTCATTGTATCAAGAGGTCAACGACGGTCATACCCATTGGCAGAACTGGTTCCAGGATCAGGCGATTGCCCCAATGCGGGTTACCTACGAGGATCTGGTTGATGATCCCGCGACGCAATTGCGGGGCATTCTGGGTCACATCGGGCTTGACCCAGACAAGGCCGCAAATATCACGCCCGGCACCGCCAAATTGGCCGATCAGCGAAATACCGACTGGGTCGCGCGGTTCCGAGACGAGGCCGGGCTTGCCCCCGCCCCGCAGCCCACGTAAGCCAAGTCCATGATCAGATATCCATGGGACACGCCGCCCGCCGAAGGCGCCAGCATAGAAATCGCCGAAGGCGTCCATTGGATCAGGCTGCCGCTGCCCATGGCGCTGGATCATGTGAATGTGTATGCCCTCGATGACGGTGATGGCTGGACAATCATTGATACCGGTTTTGCGTCCAAACGTAGCCGCGCAATCTGGCAAAAGCTGTGCGATGGTCCTTTGGCCGGCAAGCCTGTTGCCCGCGTGATCGTGACCCATCACCATCCCGACCACGTTGGACTGGCGGGTTGGTTTATCACCCAAGGTGCTGATCTGTGGATGCCGCGGACAGGCTGGCTGATGGCGCGGATGCTCGTGCTTGACGAGCAAGAGGTGCCGACGCCAGAGGCGCTGACATTCTACAAACGCGCCGGGATGGATGCAGCGGTTTACACCAAACGCAAGGCTGAGCGTCCGTTTAACTTTGCCGATTGTGTTGTGCCTTTGCCGCAAGGCTTCAATCGGCTCAGGGACGGTGACACCATTAGAATGGGTGGTCGGACATGGGACATCCGCATGGGCAACGGCCATGCCGCCGAACACGCGACCTTCTGGAGCCAGGATGACAATCTGGTCATCGGCGGCGATCAGTTGCTTCCGTCGATCAGCCCCAATCTGGGCGTCTACCCGACCGAGCCCGAGGCCGACCCGGTCGCGGAATGGATCGCGTCCTGCACAGCCTTCCAGCCTTTCGCGCGAGATGATCAGTTGGTGCTGGGCGGGCATAAGCTGCCCTTTACAGGATTGCCTTTCCGCCTTTTGCAGTTGATCGAGAACCACCATGGGGCGCTGGGGCGGTTGCTGGAACACATCACGGAACCCAAAGCCGCAGGCGAATGCTTTCTGCCGTTATTCAAACGCAATATTGGCCCCGGCGAATATGGTCTGGCTTTGGTTGAGGCTGTTGCGCATCTCAATCATTTGCACCAGACCGGCAAAGCCAGCCGAACACTACGCGATGATGATGCCTGGGTTTTTCAGGCAGTCTAGGCGGCGAGCTTTGCCAGCGGTTTGGCCTGCCAGCCCGCAGCAGTGACGGCGCAAAGTGCATCACTTGGCAACGCGGTCCACTTTTCTGCCATTCCGCAAAGCGGTTCAGACGCGACCGCCCGCCCGCCGTTATCGAGTACTCCCGAAACATAAAGCGTTGGTGCCGGCCCGGTTGCGGCATGGCGGAACGCATAAAGCGTCTCGCCATCTGAGAAGACGCAAGACAGCTTCACGGGACCTGCATCGGTCGCAGGCCCGATATCTGCCAGCGCCGCATTGACGGCACCCAGCGGGTCAGCGTCCAGCCAATGCGACAACATCAGGAGAAAAATCATCTCACTATCGGTTGTACCGCGCCTTGCCTGGTAAAGGTCATCGGGCAGTAGGGCCTCCATCCGCCGTCGGATCTGCGCGAAATGCGGGATCTGACCGTTATGGCAGAATGACCAATTGTCGTGGGTGAAGGGGTGGCAGTTCGAGCGGCTGGTTTCGCCTACGGTCGAGGCGCGGATATGGGCGATAAAATGGTGCGACCGCACCATTCGGCAAAGATTGGTCAGGTTGTCATCGGCCCAGGCGGGCAGCACATCGCGGTAAAGGCCGGGTTTGCGATCAGTGCCATACCACGCGATCCCGAACCCGTCGCCGTTCACGGCCAGCTTTGCCTCGGTCGCGTGCTGGCTTTGTTGCAGCAGCGAATGTGTCGGGCGGATGACGATGTTTTCAAGCGGGATGGCCGGGCCAGTATAGGCGGCGATGCGACACATCAGTGCCGGCTTTCAATGCGCGCGTGCAGGCGTTTGAGGATCCGGCTCGCCGTGGTTTCGCAAATGGCCGGGATGAGCGCATGCGCAAGTGCAGCAAAGGCTGCAACAGCCAGCCAGAACGCAAAGCCCAAGGCAAAGCGCATGTGGCCGAAATAGCTTTCATTCACGGTTGCGGGATGATCGAGGAATAGCATCGTCATCAGATTACGTGATTTCGATGGTGTGCTGGCTTCTGACATCTGATCCCTCATGATTTGCGGTTTTGAAGAGGATATGCGGGAACATCCCGACAGACATCCCAAATTGAATTGCGTCGGCATCATATATTGAGATAAAATCCTAAGTATGGGGACAAATATAGATAAAATAGATCGTGATATCCTGCGTATCTTGCAAAAGAATGCCGCGCTGTCGGTTGATGACATCAGCGCGCAAGTTCACCTGTCACGCAATGCTTGCTGGCGGCGGATCAAGGCGATGGAACAGGCGGGCGTGATCAAGGGCCGTGTTGCACTGATCGACCCGACCAGCGCAGGCGTACCATTAACTGCGATGGTGTTGATCCGCACTAATGCGCATGACGCGGCCTGGATGAAGAAGTTCCAGACGAGCTTGCAAGCCTTTCCAGAGGTTGTCGGAGCCTATCGCATGACCGGCGATCTTGATTATGTACTGCGCGTTCGGGTCGCTGACGTGCCTGCCTATGACGCGTTCTACAAAAGACTGACATCACAGATTTCTGTCTCGGACATCTCGGCAAGTTTCGTTATGGAAGAAATCAAAGAGACAACGGCGGTACCCCTATGACCCAACCCACAATGAGCATTGATACCTCGGCGGAACTGATGGAAAACGCGGTCCTGCCCCGCACGCGCGAAGTGCACACTGACCCGAACGTGCCCTGCCCCGAAGATACGAAAATGCCCAAGGCGCTGACCGAACCGGTCGCGCAGAAAAGTCCGGCGCAATGGGCCTATGAACGCATCATCATGTATATCCAGAATTTCGAGAAGCAGCTCGATAACGACCACGAGGTCGGAATGGGCCTTGCCGGTGGCGAAGCGGGGGTGATCCGGATCGAAGGCTTGGGCTATTATGACCCCGATATCGTGACCTATTACGGGATCAATGGGGCAGGTGCAAAAACGCAGTTGATCCAGCATGTCAGCCAATTGAATGTCACTTTGGTTGCCAGCCCGAAACATATCGATCAGCCGGAACCGACACGCATCGGTTTTCGGCTCGCGAAGGGGCTTGAACGCGACGAAGATGTGACCACCTGACCGCGTGACAGGCCCGCATGAATCGTCTAGAGGAATGGCAAACAGTTTGACGAAGGATGAGCAGCATGGCTGAGCATAAACATGGTGAGATGGACGTATCGGTACAGGAAAAAACCTTTGCCGGTTTCATGAGCATGAGCACCAAGGCCACAATCGGCATTCTGGTGTTTCTGATTTTTCTCGCCCTGATCGCTGCCTAAGCCTGCAGGCATGGACCGTCGTGGTTTTTTGATCGGCTTGCCGCTGGCCCTGTCGGGATGTGCTGCGCAAGAGGTGTGGGCACCCGATGATGTTGTGGCCCGCGCGATATATCGCGACCCCGGACCTAAGCATCTGACGCTCTATACGATGAAAAACATCGGCTCTGACAATGGGGCGCATTCCGCTTTGCTGATTAATGCGAGCCAACGAGTGATGTTTGACCCTGCCGGCGCGTGGGAGCAGGACCAGATGCCCGAACGCAATGATGTGCTGTTCGGAGCCAGCCCAAGGCTGGAAGAGTATTACGTCAGTTTCCATGCCCGTGTGACCTATTACGTGGTCGGACGGAAAGTGCCGGTGGCACCCGAAGTGGCTGAGAAGGCCTTGAACCTCGCCCTGGTAGCAGGCCCGGTTTCGCAAGCGAATTGCACGCGCTTTACGTCACGCCTGGTCCGCCAACTGCCCGGCTTTGAAAGCGTGCGCCAGACTTGGTTCCCAAACAAGCTGGACGAGGATTTCGGGAAATTGCCCGGCGTTGAGACAACCGAATATCGCGAAGATGACGACGATGACAAACGCATCGCCGCGCGCGAGATTGCCGAAGAGCTCAGATCAGAGCAGTCATCGCCATAGCACCGTAAAGCGTCACGGCGCCGCCGACGATGGCCCAAAGCACGTGGCGCGTCCACACACCTACAACAACTGTCGCCAGCGCGGCCAAAAGCCGGATTATATCCGGCTCTCCCCCGGTTGCGGGTGGCCAGAGGACCAGTGGGGCCACCATACCCGGCAGCACCGCAACAGGCGTGAACCGCAGAAGCCGCAACACGAAGCTTGGCATGGGTCTGTTCCCGATCAGGCCGAGAAACGAGAATCGTATCAGGAACGTCCCCACCCCCATGATCGCAATGATCAGCCAGATTTCAGCCGCAGAATAGGTCATGCCTTGCGCCCTTCCAGCCAGATCTCAACCAGCGCACCGGTCAGCATCGCGGCCCCCGCAGCGATCAAGAGACCAGTACCCGACGGCAGACTGACCAGCGCCAGCGCGACGCTGACCGACACACAGGTGGCGGCGACATGGGCCAGCGATTTGACCATCGGTGCCACCATCGCCAGAAACATGATCGGCATGATGAAGTCGAGCGCCCAGGCCTCCGGGATCGCGGCCCCGGCGATGATCCCTACAAAGGTCATTCCAACCCAGAACGGCACAATGGGAGTCGCGACGCCCAGAAAGTAGGCCACGCGGTCCGCCACGCTCATTTCGGGCCGGCTTTCGTAGCGTGCGACCGACACAATGTAAGTCTGGTCAAAGTTCAGATAGGCGACCAATACCCGTTGCCACAACGGTGCTGCCCCCAGATAGGGCACCAGCGAGGCCGAATACATCGCCATGCGCAAATTGACTGCCAAGGCCGCAAGCAGCACGAAAGCAATGCTCGCATTTTCGATCATCATTTGAATGGCGGCGAATTGCGACGCGCCCGCGATCACCAACACGCTAAACCCCATCGCCTGCGCAAGCGTCAGCCCGGCATCGGTAGCGATCACGCCGAACACGGTGGCAAAAGGGGCCGCCATCAGGATAAAGGGCAACCCATCACGAAACCCCGCCCAATAGGGCGATTTCGCGGGTGTATTGACAGTGGAAGTTGTCATGGCTTTGCCCTAGCTTGAGGCCGTTATGACAGGCTTAAACCTGCGATGAAGGAATGACAATTGGTGCGTATTGACGACACGTCCGACTACCTGATTGCGCCCGCCCCGAAGGCGGACCGCCTGACCCGTGCGGTGGTTGGCACCGATCAGGATGGCGCACCAATGGATCTGAATGTGGTAGAGGAACGCCCACTGACGATCTATCTGAATTCCCAAGAAATCGTCACCGCCATGACCATCGGGGATTATCCAGAATACCTCGCCCTTGGTTTTCTGCGCAATCAGGGGATGCTGCGTGAGGGCGAGGTGATCAAAGGCGTCGATTACGATGAAGAGCTTGAGACGGTTGTGGTGCGCACCGATGGCCAAACCACCTACGAAGACAAGCTGAAGAAAAAGACCCGGACGAGTGGGTGTGCCGTGGGCACTGTGTTCGGGGATATGATGGAAGGCCTCGAAGGCGTCGCACTTCCCGATGTGCAGGTGAAGACATCGGACCTCTACGCGCTCGCGGCCAAGATCAACCGCACCCCGTCACTTTATCTGGAAGCTGGCGCGATCCACGGCACGGTGCTGTGTCAGGGCGACCGCCCGATGGTTTATATGGAGGATGTGGGCCGTCACAACGCCGTCGACAAAATCGCAGGCTGGATGCTGTCCGAAGGTGTGAGCGCGGCTGACAAGACGCTCTACACCACAGGGCGGCTGACCTCGGAAATGGTGATCAAGACGGCGCTGATGGGGATCCCGGTGCTCGCCTCCCGCTCTGGGTTCACCGCTTGGGGGGTTGAGATCGCACAGCAGGTTGGCCTGACCCTGATCGGGCGGATGAAAGGACAGCGCTTTGTCTGTCTGGCAGGCGAAGACCGGCTGTTGCGCGACGCTGATCCTGCAAAGGTGGCTGAGGAACCGCACAGGTTGGGTCGGAAGGCGGCAAGATGAATCCTGTGCAGGTCACATATGCTTCGCTTCCAGACATTCGCCAAGCGCTGAGCGACGTGCGCGGTAGCCGATATTATATGCCACGCTATGCATGGATCGCCGAGGCCGCCCGATTTCTATTCATTCTCATTCCTGTCTTCATGGTCATTGCCGGCCTTATCAGCGAGGCGGTTTTGCTCGCATTCATTGTCGGCTATTTGCTGACCCGGATATTTGAGAAACGCCTAAAGCCGTTGATCTACCGGAGATTTGGCGCGGATTTTATGTCAGCCGCACAGGTCTGGCCGATGCAGATCCATCTCGATGAAACGGGCCTGAACATCAAAACACCTTCATCGCGGTCCCAGACCGCCTGGGCGGCATTGCCCCTACCGGAGCTGCGCAAGACCGGGCTGCTGATCCGCATCGAACCCGAACGCACCGTACCCATCAGGGCCGTAGACTTACCGAACGAAGTGACGAGCGAGAACGTGTTGGCCAATATCCGCGAATGGCGGACCGCCAAATGACCCAACCGCTTGGCGTGATCCTTGCTGGTGGGCAAGCGACCCGGATGGGCGGGGGGGACAAAGGGCTTTTGCCGCTGGGAGATCAGACGATCCTTGGCCGTGTTATAGATCGGCTCGACCCGCAGGTTGCTGGACTGGCGCTGAATGCCAATGGTGATCCGGCGCGCTTTGCTGGGCTTGGCTTGCCGGTGATCGCGGACAGCATTTCGGGCTTTGCTGGGCCGCTGTCGGGGGTGCTGGCGGGGCTGGATTGGGCCGCCGATCAGGGGGTTAGTCATATTGTCTCCGCCGCCGCCGACACGCCGTTTTTCCCCTGTGATCTGGTCCCGCAATTGATGCTAGCGGCAGAAACCCAAGGCGCGCCTATCGCCCTTGCCGCGACCCCCGGCGGGCGGCATCCGACCTTTGGGCTGTGGCCAGTTGCCTTGCGCGATGACCTGCGCGCGGCGCTGAATGACGGGCTGCGAAAGGTCATCCTGTGGACGGATAAACATGGTTGCGCGATGGCCGCGTTCCCCGACGATGCTGCGTTTTTCAACGTGAATACGCCAGATGACCTGGCCACAGCAAAGGCGATGTTATGAGGATTTATGGCATCGTCGGTTACAAGAATGCGGGCAAGACCGGGCTGATGGAGCGGTTGGTGACCGAGATCACCGGGCGGGGCTTTACCGTTTCGACGCTCAAACATGCGCACCATGTCTTCGACGTGGACCAACCCGGCAAGGACAGCCATCGCCACCGCACCGCCGGGGCGCATCAGGTCCTTCTGGCCTCGCGCGTGCGCTGGGCGCTGATGACCGAATTGCGCGAGAATGACGAACCACCTTTGGCCGATCTGCTGGCACGGCTGGACCCGGTGGATCTGGTGCTGGTCGAAGGCTACAAGCGCGACATGCACCCCAAGGTTGAGGCGTATCGCGCCGAGACAAAAAACCCCATCCTGGCCCATACCGACCCAACCGTGCGCGCCATGGCGAGCGATAGCGCCATCGACCTGGACCGCCCGGTCTTTGATCTGAACGATACAAAGTCTATCGCAGATTTCATCCTGAAAGAGGTCGGCTTGTGAGGTTCGACACCTTCCTGATGGTCGATTGGTCGGGTGGGAATGACCGCGGACCAACGCCCAAAAAGGATGCGATCTGGGTCTGCGCCGCACGCGATGGCGTGGCGCGCGAACCCGTATATCTGCGCAATCGCCAGATTGCAGAAGCGTGGATCAAGACGTTTGTCACAGATGAACGCAGCGCAGGTCGCCGGGTGCTGGCAGGGTTCGATTTCGCCTTTGGCTATCCCGCTGGCTTTGGCGAAACACTGACCGGCAGCGATAATCCCTTTGCGGTGTGGGACTGGTTTGCAGGCCGCGTGCAGGATGCGCCGGGCACCAATAACCGCTTTGATCTGGCCGGCGAGATTAACGCGATGTTTCCTGGAATCGGCCCGTTCTGGGGCAATGGGCGCAAACGCGACATCCCGCATCTGCCACGCAAGGGGCGCGATCGGACCGGACATGGGATGCCTGAACGGCGTGTGGCCGAACAACAGGCGAAGGGTGCGTTTCCGGTGTGGCAGCTTTCGGGTGCTGGGGCAGTCGGATCGCAGGTGATCATGGGGCTGCCGGTGCTGGCACGATTACGTGCGCATTTCGGGGCAGCACTGCGTGTTTGGCCATTCGAGGCACTGGAGGCACCCATTGCCATCGTGGAAATCTGGCCGTCACTGGTCGCCAAGGCCGTCACCGCCACGATGCCTGAAGGCCAGATCAAGGACGCCCACCAGGTGACGTTGCTGGCGCAGACATTGTCGCGGCTGTCGGATGATCAACTACAGAACATTTTGGACGTGCCGGTCACGGCAGAAGGATCAATTCTTGGCATCCATCATGTGCAAATGCTGGAAGAAATCGCCCGCGCGCCTGCCGCCCCGCCGCCACTGAAAAACGATTGCTTCGCGATGCCACAGGGCGCGTATTGGACCCCGGTCGACACAGCGTTGGGCCATCTGCGCGCGCAGTTGACCAACGTGACCGGGACCGAGACGGTGCCGCTGTCACAGGCAGCAGGCCGGTTTGTGGCGGCAGATGTGGCAGCCGCCCGCGCGCACCCCCCCGCACCCAATGCAGCGGTTGATGGCTATGGCTTTGCCGGACCGGCACCAGAGGGCGTGCAGCGCATGCCGTTGATCAGCGGGCGGGCCGCTGCGGGGCAACCGTACAAAGATGTGGTGCCGCCGGGCCATGCCATTCGCATCCTGACCGGGGCCAATCTGCCTGACGGTGTTGATACCGTCATCCTGCAAGAGGACGTGACAGCAACCCCATCGCAGATCGCGTTTCACGGCCCTCTGAAAAAAGGCGCCAATGCCCGCAAAGCGGGCGAGGACATGATCGCGGGACAGGTTATCATAAAGGCCAAGCATCGTTTGACGCCCGCTGACCTGGGGACGATGGCAGCCGTCGGGATCGGTCAGGTCACGGTGCGGCGCCGCTTGCGTGTCGGTATATTGTCGACGGGCGACGAATTGCGTGAACCGGGCACAGATGCCGATATCGGACACATCTTTGATGCGAACCGTCCGATGCTTTCAGCGGTGATCACACGCTGGGGGTATCAGGTGGTCGACCTTGGCCGCGCGCCCGACGACCGGCCCAGATTGCGGGCGATCCTGGATCAAGGCGCCGCAGAATGCGATGTGATTATTTCGTCCGGCGGGGCCTCTGCCGGGGATGAAGATCACATATCCGCGCTGTTGGAAGGAACGGGGTCTTTTGCGCTATGGCGCATTGCTGTGAAGCCGGGCCGCCCGCTTGCGCTTGGCCTTTGGAACGAAAAACCTGTCTTTGGCCTGCCGGGCAATCCTGTTGCCGCAATGGTCTGTGCAATGATCTTTGCACGGCCCGCTTTGCAGGTACTGGCCGGGGGCACTTGGCACCGGCCACAGGGCTTTCAGCTGCCCGCTGCATTCTCAAAATCGAAAAAAGCAGGTCGGCGTGAATATCTGCGCGCCAGGATCACGGAAGGCCAGGTTGAAATCTTCCCGTCAGAGGGATCCGGCCGTATATCCGGGCTGAGCTGGGCCACAGGGTTGGTGGAACTTGGCGACGGTGCGCAAACGATCACCCCCGGAGACCCGGTGACCTTTATCCCCTTTGGCAGCTTTGACGCATGAAAATCACCATCGGCATACCCGAGGCCAACCGCGCCGAAGCCGCCGCCCTTTATTGGGAGGCTTTTGGCGAAAAGCTGGGTTTTGTGTTGGGGCCAAAATATCGGGCACTCATCTTTATCACCAGCGTCTTGCGCAGCGATCACGGCATTTGCGCGCATGATGATCGTGGGCGATTGCTGGGCGTTGCCGGGTTTAAGACGACGCATGGGGCGCTGGTGGGCGGTGATTTTACCGACCTGCGCCGGGTCTATGGCTGGGTCGGGGCATCCATCCGCATTCTGCTGCTTGCCGCCTTGGAACGCGACACCGAGAATGAGCGGTTTCTGATGGACGGCATTTTCGTTGCACCAGAGGCACGCGGACAGGGTGTTGGCACGGCCCTGATCGACGCAATCTGCGAAGAGGCGAAGACGCGTGGCTATCGGCAGGTTAGGCTTGATGTGATTGACACAAACCCCCGGGCGCGGGCGCTGTATCTGCACGAAGGGTTTGAAGAGGTTGCAACGCACAAGTTGGGGCTGTTGCGCCACGCGTTCGGCTTCAGCGCATCGACAACAATGGTGCGGGACGTCTAGCGGTCATGGTCTGGCGGCGGCGGTGACCTCAACCTCGACCAGAAACTCAGGTCGCGTAAAGCCCGTGACGATGACCAATGTCGAGACAGGCAGGATATCCCGGTCACCCAGCCACGCATCGCGCGCGGCCATGTAGGCTGGCATATGCGCCCGGTCGGTCACAAAGGCCGCGATGCGGATCACGTCAGCAGGCCCCATCCCTGCCTCTGCAATGATCGCAGCACAATTGGCGAAGCAAAGGGCGGCCTGCGCCTCTGCCCCGTCGGGGATCGACCCATCACGTGCAAGCGGCAACTGCCCCGATGTCATCACAACCTGCCAATCCGCCGGTATCGCGATACCATGCGCATACCGTCCGAAAGGTGGTGCGATTGTCTTTGGTGCAAGCGTTTTCATGCATCTCTGCCCCCGTCGCATCGATATATGGTGCGGACGGTCGTGAATTGTCCACCTCTACCCAAGCGCATACCAGAATGGTTAACGGTTGCTTGAAAAGGCGGCGCTCACAAAGGTTGGGCGCACAGGTTTTGTGCGACCGGGGCCTGTTACAACCTGTGTTTGCATCTGCCCTTGCGTCAAGCACGACACTGTTTTGTCATCAACGGATCACTGTTTTGGGGGTCATGATGACACAGCCACGTATCACATTTTTTGCAGCATCTGCAGCAATTCTTGGTGCCGTAACGCCACTTGCCGCACAAGACCTGACGCCAATCACGTTCGGGACAAACTGGGTCGCGCAGGCAGAGCATGGTGGATTTTACCAATCTGTCGCTGACGGCACCTATGCTGCATGCGGGCTGGACGTGACAATCCTGCCCGGCGGGCCACAGGTCAACAACCAAGCACTGATGCTTGCAGGTCGCATTGATTTTTACATGGGCGGGCATCTGGATGCCTATTTCGCGGTGCAGGAGGGGCTACCGATCGTCAATGTGATGGCGTCGTTCCAGAAGGACCCGCAGGTTCTGATGACCCATCCGGGAAAGGTCGACAGCTTTGCCGGCATGCAAGAAACCGATCTGACGATGATCGTCCAGGACGCTGCAACCTATTATGAATGGATGAAGGCGGCTTATGGCTTTACTGATGAAGTGCGACAACCTTATACCTTCAACTCTGCACCCTTCCTTGCGAATGAAGACAGTGCGCAACAAGGGTATCTGTCGTCTGAACCTTACGCGATCCTGCAGGAAACAGGGATAGAGGTGGATATCTGGCTGATCGCCGATGCAGGCTACACCGCCTATTCCACCACGATCCAGACCCGGCAAGATATGCTGGATGAAAACCCGGATGTCGTGAAGTGCTTTGTCGAAAGCTCCATCCTGGGCTGGTACAATTACATCTATGGCGACAATGCCGCTGCGAATGAACTGATCCTGACCGACAACCCTGACATGACGCAGGACAAGATTGACTTTGCAATCGAAGCGATGATCGAAAACGGCATTGTCGATAGCGGCGATACGCTGGAACTGGGTATTGGCGCGATGACCGAAGAACGGTCAGAGAGCTTTTACAACGACATGGTCGCAGCCGGAGTACTGCCAGAGGGGCTGGATTACGCGAAAGCCTACGATCTGACCTATATCAATCAGGGTCTGGGGCTGGATCTGCGCCCTGCCGACTAGGCGCAACGCATGAACGTTGCCCCCTTAGCAGACCGCGCGCCGATCCTGCATATGCGCGAGATCGACAAGACCTTTACCGGTGGTGTCGTCGCACTGCGCCGGATGTCGTTGCAGGTGAATGAAGGAGATTTCATTTCTCTGCTGGGTCCCTCCGGCTGCGGCAAATCAACCGCTTTGCGGCTGATCGCGGGGCTGATGCCGCCGACACTGGGCCGGATTGAATGGGAGGGTGGCACCGGGGTCGATGATATCGGCGTCGTGTTTCAGGAACCCACCTTGATGCCCTGGGCGACGGTGGAAAAGAACGTCTTCCTGCCGTTTCGTTTGCGTGGTGAACGTCTGAAATCAGTCCGCGACCGCATTCACGAGGTTTTGGCACTGGTCGGGCTGGAGAAATTCGCAGCGAGCTATCCGCGCGAATTGTCGGGCGGGATGAAGATGCGGGTCTCGATTGCCCGTGCGCTCGCCACCAATCCGCGGCTGATCCTGATGGATGAACCATTTGCTGCCTTGGACGAGATCACCCGGCAGAAGTTGAATGATGACCTGTTATCCTTGAAGGCGAAGACGGGCGCCACCGTCATTTTCGTCACCCATTCGGTTTTTGAAAGCGTGTTCCTGAGCGACCGGATCCTGGTCATGGCGGCCCGTCCGGGCCGGATCATCACCGAGATTGAGGTGAACGAACCCTATCCGCGCGGCCTCGATTGGCGCACGTCGCAGCGTTATGGTGAGACCGCGCGTGCGACATCTGATGCGCTGAACGGCGCGCTTCACCCACCCGGAGGGCTGGTTGCATGACACTTCCCGCAGAGACACCCGTGACTGCACGCCAAGACCGCGGGCCAATGTATGACGCCGACGAGGAACGCCGCGCGCGACGCAAACGCAATGAAGAAATCGCGAAATACGTGATCCCGATCACCGTCATGACCTTGGCCATCTGGTTTTGGGACAGGCTCGTCGTGTGGAACGAGATTGAGCCTTATATCCTGCCGCGGCCGGGTCTGGTTCTGTCCACCTTGATCGAGGATTGGGGGACGCTCTCTGCATCTTTGCTGGTGACGTTGCAGATCACGGGCCTTGCCCTGCTGGTGGCTGTTTTGGGCGGCGTGGGCCTTGCTGTGCTGTTTTCACTTTCGCGCTTTGCCGAGATGTCGTTTTCGCCCTTTGCGGTGATCCTGCAGGTGACACCCATTGTGTCCATCGCACCGCTGATCTTTATCTATGTGGAAAGTCGTCTTGTGGGCCTGCTGCTTTGTGCATGGATCGTGGCATTCTTTCCCATTCTTGCGAATACAACGATGGGGCTGAAATCAGCGGATCATAATCTGCGCGATCTCTTCTCCATCTACAAAGCCAATCGGTGGCAGCGTCTGATCCATTTGCAACTGCCCTCGGCCCTCCCCTATTTCCTGGGCGGCTTGAAGATTGCCGGGGGTCTCGCACTGATCGGTGCGGTGGTCGCAGAATATGTGGCCGGGACCGGGGGCATTGGATCAGGGCTTGCCTTTCGCATTCTTGAGGCAGGATACCGCCTGCAAATCCCACGCATGTTTGCCGCCCTGTTTCTCATCGCCTTCACTGGCGTAATCATCTATGCCACGACGTCTTTGATTACGCATCTTGCCTTACGTAAATGGCACGAATCCGCGCTGAAACGGGAATAGGTATGGCATTACCCCAATTGCCGGAAGGCCCATTGAAATTACAAAACTTGCAAGTCCCCGCCGCAACTTTGGGCGATGGGACGGGTTTGGTGAACACCACGATTTGCATCATGCATGGGCAAATCGTTGCGGATGCGGCAGACGCACCCACTATCGATATGCGAGGTGCCATCGCCTTTCCGACCTTTGTCGATATGCATACACATCTGGACAAGGGGCATATCTGGCCGCGTTCTCCCAATCCTGATGGCAGTTTTGAAGGTGCGCTGGGCGCCGTCAGGGCGGACAGCCAGGCGAATTGGTCCGCTGAGGATGTGCGTGCGCGCATGACCTTTTCCCTACGCTGCGCTTATGCCCATGGGACCAGTGCTATCCGCACCCATCTGGACAGCCACGCGCCGCAGGATGCGATCTCTTGGGGCCTCTTCCCCGAAATCCGCGCGGAATGGACAGGCAAGATCAGCCTGCAGGCGGCCTGCCTAGTGGCCTGCGATTATGCGCTGACGGATGAATTTCAGACCACCGCCGACCAGGTGGCTGCCGCCGGTGGCGTGCTTGGCATGGTCACCTATCCGGGTGCCGACTTGCAAGCGCAGCTTGATACGTTCTTTGCGGCGGCCGAGGCGCGCGATCTGGACGCGGATTTCCATGTGGATGAGACCATGGACCCAACGGTAAACACCCTACGCGACATTGCGCAAACGGTCATTGACCGCGGCTATGACAAGCCGGTGACGGTCGGCCACCTCTGCTCTCTGTCGACGATGGACGAGACCGAGGCGATGCATACGCTCGACGTCGTCGCCCGGGCGGGCCTGCATGTCGTCAGCCTGCCCATGTGCAATATGTATCTGCAAGACCGGCATGCGGCGCGGACCCCGCGCAACCGGGGCATCACGCTGGTCCATGAAATGGCCGCGCGCGGCATTCCTGTCAGCTTTGCCTCTGACAACACCCGCGATCCATTCTATGCCTATGGCGATATGGACATGCTGGAAGTGATGCGCGAGGCGACGCGGATCGGGCATCTGGATCATTCCGTGATCGACTGGACGCCGAGCTTTCTGCAAAACCCCGCCACCGCCTGCAGCTTTGACACGCCTCGCCTGAAACCCGGCGCGCCCGCTGATCTGGTCATTTGCAACGCGCGGACATGGACAGAACTTTTCGCCCGCCCCCAATCCGACCGGATCGTCATCCGAGGCGGCGCGCAGATTGACCGCACCCTGCCCGACTACGCAGACCTCGACCATTTGATGGAGACGCCATGAGCATCGACGCCGCAATCGCCGCCTTGCAGGCCAAGGGCATAGAGATCGACACGAACCCCGCCAGCGTGAGGGCCAAAAGCCGCGATTTCTTTTGGTACTCGCCCGTGTTGAAAGACCGCCTGGACCACGTTGTCGCCGATTTCGTGGTGACGCCAAAGTCTGAGGCGGAGGTCATCGAGATCCTCAAAACCTGCTATGCCGAAGACGTCCCGGTAACGACCCGCGGCACCGGCACCGGCAATTACGGACAGGCCATGCCGCTGGCCGGTGGTTGCGTGCTGCACCTCAACCAGATGAATGCGGTCAAGGACATCCAGCCGGGCCGCGTGATCTGCGAACCCGGTGTGTTGTTGAAAGACCTTGATGCAGCCTGCAATGAAACGGGCCAGGAAATTCGTATGTATTCCTCGACTTGGGCGACGGCAACGATTGGGGGTTTTATCGCTGGCGGCTCCGGAGGGGTCGGTTCGGTGCGCTGGGGGTCCTTGCGCGATCCGGGCAACATCATCCGCCTGCGCGTGGTCACGATGGAGGCGGAGCCGCGCACGCTCGACATCACAGGCCACGACCTGCACCGGGTCAGCCATGCCTATGGCACAAACGGGATTATCACGGAAATCGAAATCCCTCTTGCCCCCGCCTATAAGTGGAAGGGCATTTTCCTGGCCTTCAAAGACTTCGACGAGGCACTGCAATACAGCTACGATCTTGCCTCATGCGACGGGCTATTGATTAAGCTCGCCACCGTATTCGAGGCTCCGATTGCCAAGGATTACTTCCAACGCGTCGCGCCCCATGTCGAGGATAACGACGCGTTGGTCGCCCTGATGGTCGCGCCCCACGCCATGCCAGGGTGGGAGACTTTTACGGGTGATTACCCCGGTGCGCGCACGATCTATGTGCAGGGTGAAACCGACTGGCCGCGCGATCCCGGTCTGGTGTTCGAATACGGTTGGAACCACACGACGCTGCGGGCGCTGAAGGTCGACCCGTCGATTACCTACTTGCAAATCGCCTATGGCACCGACGACCCCATCGCGCTGGTTAAGGCGGTTAAAGACAGGCTGAGCCCCGAAGTGCTGCAGCATATCGAAGTCACCCGCATGAACGGCAAAGTCGCGATGGGCGGGCTGACGCTGGTGAAGTTCACAACCGAAGAACGGCTGGATGAGATCATTGCCATTCATGAAGAGATGGGTGCTGCGAACTTCAACCCCCACCGTTACACGCTGGAAGAAGGGGGGCGGCAATCGGTGGATGAACGTCAGTTGGATTTCAAACGTGAGGCGGACCCCAAGGGCCTGCTGAACCCCGGCAAGATGATAGCCTGGGACGATCCGAACTGGAGCTATGACCAGATGTATGCCTGGCCCGGCCTGCAACCCAAAACGGCGGCGGAGTAAATGCCAAAGGCCTTTGTGATCTTTGCCCACCCGGTGCCCGAAAGCCTGAGCGCGGCAGCCCATCAGGTGGTCGTGAACACGCTGGCGGACAAAGGTTGGGAGGTGGATGATTGTGATTTGTATGCCGAAGGGTTCGATCCCGTTCTGACGACGGAAGAACGGCGCAACTATCATGATACGGCGATCAACTGCGCCCCTGTGCAGACTTACGTCGACCGTCTGCGCGCGGCGGATGCATTCGTGCTCTGCTTTCCGGTTTGGAATTTTGGCTATCCGGCGATCCTGAAAGGCTTCTTTGACCGGGTCATGCTGCCGGGCGTTGCTTTTGATCTCAAAGACGGCAACATTTCAGCCTGCCTCAACAACATTCGCAAGATCGCGGCCGTTACGACCTATGGGGCCACGCCAATGCGCGCTTTCCTTGCCGGTGATCCCCCGAAAAAACTGTTCAAACGCGCGGTCTGGGGCACCGTGCGACCGAAGAAAATGCGATATATCGCGCAATATGATATGAACAACATCACTGAGGACGGATGCACTCAATTCCTGTCCCGCGTGCGCCGTGAGATGGAGGTTTTCTGACATGCGGGCGCTTGTCATCTACTGCCACCCACGCGAAGGATCGTTTACATCGGCAGTCAGGGACACGGTTCTGGACCGGTTAGGGGCAGCGGGGGCAGAGGTGCGGCTGCATGATCTCTACGGGGATGGTTTTCAGCCGATCCTGACAACCCCCGAATGGACCGGTTACCTTGACTGCCCCGCGAACCAGGAACCCGTGGCCGATCAGGTTCGCGATGTTGCTTGGTGCGACACGTTGATCTTCATTTACCCGACATGGTGGTACGGCCTGCCCGCAATCCTGAAAGGATGGCTGGACCGGGTCTTGCTGCCGGATGTCGCATTCCAGATGCCGAAATCAGAGGGCGAGACGATCAAGCCCGGCCTGCAGCATATTACACGTTTGGGGGTCTTCACGACCTGCGGGGCCAGCCGGTGGCTGACCTTTTACATCGGCGCGCCGGGCAAACGCACTCTTTTGCGTGGGGTCGGTCTGTTGCTTGCACCACGTGCGCGGAAGGTTTTCGCGGCCCATTACCTGATGGATAACGCGAAAGCACCAGCCCTGAGCGCGCATTTAGACAAGGTAGCGCGGAAAACCGACAAGCTGATCGGGACATCACGCGCGCCACAACTGGTAAAGGCCGCCCCACAATGAGCCGCTATTGGATCGATTATCCGGCGACCGATCTGCAGATTGACCCCGATCGCACCATCGCGATCCTGCCTACGGCGGCCGTTGAACAACACGGGCCGCATTTGCCCGTTGGTGTCGATACATTCATCAACGAAGGGCTATGCGATCTGTTGGCGGCGCGGTGCCCGCAAGACCTCGACATCCGCTTACTCCCCGTCATGGCAGTGGGAAAGTCCAACGAACATCTGTGGGCACCCGGTACGCTGACGCTAACGGCGGAAACTGCACTGCGCGCGTGGACAGAAATTGGGCTGTCGGTGGCACGCGCTGGCATACGCAAGATGCTGATCGTCAATTCACACGGCGGCAATACCGATCTGATTTCCATTGTTGCACGCGAATTGCGAGTGCGGGCGGGGATGTATTGCGTGCGCATGGGCTGGGGCGCAGGTGGCGTGCCCGGTGGGCTTTATAGTGCGCAGGAGATGGCGCAGGGCATTCATGGCGGCGACAACGAAACATCGCTGATGCTCCATTTGCGCCCGGAGACGGTGGATATGACCAAGGCACAGGATTTCCGCTGGACACATGGCCAAGGGGACATTCCGCCTGTTGGCCCGGTGGCGCATGGATGGATTGCGTCCGACGTGCATGAAGCTGGCGTTGCAGGTGAGGCGCATCTGGCGACTGCGGAAAAGGGCCGACTGACCGCCGAAGGCTATGTGTCCCACACGATTGAGGTGCTGCAGAACATCGCTGCAAAAGATATCGCGACATTTGTGCCGGTCGCAGACCCATTTCCCCCTCGCGGGTAACCTGCGCATCTTTCAGCCTGACAACTAGTCAGTTGCCGTTGATCGGACCGCGAAGACGAGGATACCGCTGGCATCAACTGTCACAGGTTCCAGCCAATCTGCCGTACTGCCATTGGCAAGCATTGTCGCAAAGCTGTCACCGTGGTTGGCCCCGGCGCAAAGGATCAGGTAATCCGCACCGCTGGTCGTCACGTATTGCTTCATCTCGGCTTCGGCCATCTGAAACGGCAAAAGACCGTTGGCAACCGCGATTGCGCTACGATGATATGGGCTGGACAAAGCATTATGATGGGTCGTTATGAGCAATAACGGACCAAGGTTCATCGGGCTTAGCACCGACGACTGGGGTAGATTGTTCAACCCTGACATCGCGCCGGAGGTTGCGCAGCTGCGTGTTGTGTCGGATGCGCTGGCTTGTCCGCGCGGCAGGAAGGGTTCGAACGGTGTTTGCATGATGCGCGGCGCCAGAATCAAGACACCTGCTATTATCAATACGACCGCGCCGCCGGGCGATCTTGTTTGGCGCCATCGCCGAAACAGACCCCATAGACCATAGCCCGCCAATAACGGAACGACCGCCGAGGTCATTGCCAATAATCTGACTTGCGAAAACGACGCGAGCAGACCAACAAGGCTCAGAACGATCAACTGAGCAACGGCATCGTGTTGCTGAAGGCGTAATGTCTCAGATTTCCGATTCAGCCACCACACACCTGTGCCAACAGCAACCGCGCTCAGAACCGGCGTCATCATCTGATTGAACAGAAATGGGAATCTGGTCGCAAAATCGACTGCTGGCAGCGCCTCGGTGATGGAGCCGCTGATGATCGTTTGCACCTCAATCGGCAGCGTTGCGTAGGGGTTGGCAATGCATGGGCCCAAAATTGGCCAAGCCAACGCACATCCAGTTGCCGTCAACCCGGCGCTGATCATCACACTTACCAATGGTTTTGATGCCGTTCGGAATGTTGCTAGCACGCTCGCCACTACGGCGATGCCGATCAGGCTGAGGATTGGCGTGCCCAATTGATCACATACTGGCAAAAGCAATCGTGAGGGCGCCACCTGTCCGACCCACAGCAGCACCGCAGCAATCAACAGCGATAGACAGAAAGCCCAAAGGCGCTGGTTTTGATCATCACCAACCCGGAAAATTGTACGCAAGAGCAGCAGAAGACCCAGCGCAAGGATGTAAAGAAGGTTTTCCAGCCCAATCGCAAGCGAAAACGCAGCCGCGATACCAGATGTGACACCAGCGGCTATTGCGCGGTCGGGCCAAATCGTCGCTAGCGTCATTGCAACCAACATCAATACCTGAACGTTGTGATGATCAATGTGACCGGCGCCAAAGTAGAAGTCCGAGGTAAAGGGCCATACGACAGCCGTTAGCATCGCAAGGCATGCGGGACCGGTACCGAACACATGCCGCGTACCGAAACCAATTGTGACAATCAGCACCAGCATCAAAAGTGTAGGCCAGATAACCACCGTCAGCATCTCAGCCAGTGGCATTGCGAAAACTGCTGACAACGGTACCAAGATTGCGGCGATTGCAAGGTCAAGATACCGCGACCAATGCATCACCACACCTTCGGGCGGCGTCACGCGATACTGCGTTGTATCATACCAGCCTTGACCACCCAGCCAGTCACGTACGGCCAGCAATCGCATCATATCGTCATTGCCCGTGGACAGCAAAACCGCCTGCAGATCGACCGATGCAACAGCGGCCTTCAACACAACAATCGCCATAGCGCACGCCATGACACCCCTATAAAATCGGAGCGAGGGGGCAGTAGACCAGTCTATCTCGCGCATTTTGCTATCAATAGTATCTGCATGGCCCGCAGTGCACGTTGCGCGGAAAAAACCGCGTCAAGGCCTTGAAGTTGCGTGACCAAATCTCGCCTCATCTTTGGTTGTCGGCCTCTTGGTTTTCACCGCCCATAGCCCGTTTATGAATGCCCAGACTCCACCCGGCTGTAAAGCGGCAGCCGGCCAAAGTATTGTGGGCGTGAGCCAGCCGGAAGACGACGTGCATAATCGTCCCGTGAAGGTCCCTACCGACTTTATTCAGAGCGCTTGTGGTTCATTTGGGACCGTCGCACGGCATTTTTGCGGTGGGAACGGCGGGCAATGGTTGCACAAAACAAGAGGAGTTTCCTGGACTTACAAAAACTAAACTGGTCAGTTCATTTTTTGCTTGCAAAATATACAGAACTGTTTAGTTTATATTTTTAGAGATGCTTTGAAGAAAGGAAAACCACCATGAAACGCACGTTCTTTGCCCTTTGTGCAGCCGCAATCGTTGGGGCCGCTGCACCCGCCTCTGCCCTGTCGCTGCAATTCGACCTTCCGCGGTTGAGCTTCCCCACCCAGCCTGCACCTGACGCGACCCAAGGTTGCGCTGATCTGACGACGATCAAGGGCGATGTATGCGTTGCAACGTCCGAGTGATGCTGGTCTGTGAAGGGGCCGCAGCCTGACCTGGGGTCCCTTCCCTGCAATCTTCTTGCTCAAAATGAACTGGCCAGTTTATAATTGATCTAAAGCGGGAGGACGCGATGCCAGACGGCACTATTGAACCCAAGAAAGGTCGGAAGTTCGATCAGGTACTGGAAGGCGCCCGAACTGTGTTCCTTTCAGACGGGTTCGAAGGGGCATCCGTGGACGATATTGCGCGGGCTGCCAATGTCTCAAAAGCCACGCTTTACAGTTACTTCCCGGATAAGCGGTTCCTGTTCATGCAAGTCGCCAAAACCGAGTGTCAGCGGCAGGCGGACCTTGCGATTGAGACCATTGATATGGATGCGCCTATTCGACAGGTGCTCCATGATATTGCGACCGAGATGGTCGATTTCATGACATCACAATTCGGCAAGCAGATCTTTCGGATCTGTGTTGGCGAAAGCGACCGTTTCCCGGAACTGGGGCGTGAATTCTATGAAAGCGGTCCGATGCTGATCCGCGGCAAGCTGATCGATTTCTTTGAAAAAGGTGTCGCGCGCGGTGATCTGAAGATCGATGATTTTGAACTGGCTGCCGAACAATTCCATGAACTCAGCAAGGCCGATCTGTTCCCCAAGATGGTGTTCAACATCGTTGATGACTTCAGCCGCGACGAAAAAGAGCGTGTCGTGAATGGTGCTGTTGATATGTTCATGGCCCGCTACGGCGCCTAAAGATCCGCGACCGTCGCGAAAATCTGCAACTCTTCTTCAGAAAAATCGTCACTCTCATCGCCCAGGGTAAGACCGTTGAGCGCGTAGGCGAAGCTCAGATCCTTGGTTTCGTCGTACCATACACCGCCGTTGAACCCATAGGCATTGCCGAAGTGACCCACCAAGGGTCGCGGGTAGAATTGCGGCTGCCGGAATATCTGCACGCCGGGGCCATAGCATTCGAATACGCCATCGAGATACTGACCGTCGCCCATCTGCGGGGTCCATAACGCTGTTCGGTCGGACTGCCGCAATCCTTCGGCCAATTGCAGCATACCGTCAAGAGATGTGCGCAACCCGCCCTGGGGTGAAAACACGCTTGGATTCCGAGATGGCAAAACGGGTGCAATGTCGGCATCGATCTGAGGCGCGAACACCCCGTGATCGGATCGGTATGTGGGCAGGCGGCGCGCTATTCGCGCAGCTGTCACCCCGTGCCAGTTGAACCCGGCCGGATCAGGCAGGTGCCGCGCCACCGCATCAACAAAGGATCGGCCAGACAAACGTGCCAATATCTCGGCCAGAATGATGTAGCCAAGATTTGCGTATTCAAAGAAAATACCCGGCTGATGCTTGAAAACCGCCCGTTTCTGGCACCATTCCTGCAAACTGACATCGGCCGGTATAGCATAGCCGGCATCATCCGCCAGACCGGCATGATGGGCTGCCACCATGCCTAGCGTGACCGGTATCTGGGAATGGCCGGGATGGCGAAGTGGCCAGCCCAGCATGTCCGACACATCCGCATCCCATGCCGTGATATTGTCCCGGACCAGGTCCGCTACGGCCTGCCCCACGACCAGTTTCGACACGGATGCAACGCGAAACATCGTGTCATTTGTCGCAGCGATGCCAGGCGCGCAGCCGATTGCGAAATGACGTGTTTCACCGCGCGCCGCAGCGATCCCGCAAAACGCAAAAGACCCGGCCAATGACCGGGTCAATGCGTCAAGTGTCGCTGTCTTCAAAACTCTACGACGGCCCGAATGCTCTCGCCTGCATGCATAAGATCAAAGCCTTTGTTGATGTCATCAAGGCTGAGCTTGTGGGTGATCATCGGGTCAATCTCGATCTTACCCTGCATGTACCAATCCACGATTTTTGGAACATCCGTGCGACCGGATGCACCGCCAAAGGCTGTACCGCGCCAGCTGCGCCCGGTGACGAGCTGGAACGGACGCGTTGAAATCTCGGCACCTGCCGGGGCCACGCCGATGATGATGCTTTCACCCCATCCTTTGTGCGCGGCCTCAAGCGCTGTGCGCATAACCTGCACATTGCCGGTGGCATCGAAAGTATAATCTGCCCCGCCGCCGGTCAGGTCGACCAGATGCGCGACCATATCGCCATCCACATCCTTGGGGTTCACAAAATCGGTCATGCCGAAATGCTTGGCCATGTCGACCTTTCCAGGGTTCAGGTCAACGCCCACAATCTGATCCGCGCCTGCCAGCCGCAGGCCCTGGATCACGTTCAGGCCGATTCCGCCCAAACCAAAGACGATCGCGCGGCTACCAATTTCGACCTTGGCGGTATTGATCACCGCACCGATACCTGTTGTTACGCCGCAGCCGATGTAGCAGATCTTGTCGAACGGCGCGTCCTCGCGCACCTTGGCCAGCGCGATTTCGGGCAAAACCGTGTGGTTCGCGAAAGTCGAACAGCCCATGTAATGCAGGATTGGCGTGCCATCGAGCATCGAAAACCGGCTGGTCCCATCTGGCATCACGCCCGCGCCCTGGGTGCTGCGGATTTTCTGGCACAGGTTTGTCTTGGGGTTCAGACAATATTCGCATTCGCGGCATTCCGGCGTGTAAAGCGGGATCACATGATCACCGGGCTTCAGGCTGGTGACGCCATCGCCAACCTCGACCACAACACCGGCGCCTTCATGCCCTAAAATGGCGGGAAACGCACCTTCGGGATCAGCGCCGGAGCGTGTGAACTCATCCGTATGGCAAATACCGGTTGCCTTGATCTCGACCAGAACTTCACCCGCTTTGGGTCCATCCAGGTTGACTTCCATCACTTCGAGCGGTTTGCCCGCTTCAAGTGCCACGGCTGCACGTGTCCGCATATACCTTCCTCCCAACAATTAGCGCGACGATCAGACAAAGACGGGCGGATTTCAACCATCGAGTTTGCACAGGCTTGCCAATTTCCGGCAATTCCCCACAAAGTGCCTGCATGAAACGCTTGTCATTTCTGCTTTTGCTCGCGGCCTGCAGCCCCGCACCGACCCCCTTGCCGCCTACGTTGGAAGACACATGCGGTGCGCGCGACTATGCAAATCTGATCGGTCAGGATGTAACTTCACTTGAAAAAGTGCTGATCCTCGGACCTGTCCGCGTAATCCGACCAGGTGACATGGTGACGATGGACTTTCTGCCAGACCGGATCAATTTCGGCATCGACCGCGATGAAAAGGTGATCGAGGTATCGTGCGGCTGATCAGTGAATTTGGGAAGGGACCGAAAGGTCCCCGATGTCACGAACTGGGTGGGGGCTATTGACCGCAACATCGGGGTAGCATTTCGCTATGCCCTTTTATCCGCATCAGATGTGTTCCCAGTTGGTAAGTGTCGCGGCGGGCCAATGGTGTTTTCATGGCAGAAAAAAGGCGGTTAACGGAGAATGCTTGATTTTTAAAGGATTCACCGCAAATCTGACAAAATGACGTTACACACACCCCCGCCTTTGCAGGCCCCCCAACAGGTTGCGTTTCATCGGACAGAGCTGAATGTGATTCTCGGTCTTTATGGCCGCATGGTCGCAGCTGGCGAATGGCGCGACTACGGCCTGTCGCATCTGCGCGATGTCGCCGTGTTTTCAGTCTTTCGGCGGACGGCCGAACATCCGCTTTACCGGATCGAGAAACGGCCCAAGCTGCGGTTGCGGCAGGGCCAATATGCAGTGATTGGGATGGACGGGCAAATATTGAAACGCGGCAACGATCTGCGTCAGGTTTTGCGTGTGCTGGAGCGTAAACTGATCCGCGCTGTCGATTGAATCGCACACGGACCAGTCAGATGGTCAAATGACCCTTGCCTCGGCCTGAGCCATCCACAACAGCCCAAACAACAAAAGCGCTGCCGAAAGGCCGCAGGCCAGCGTGCGCACACTGTTCCAGAACGTCCACCTTGGCAGGTATGTGCCGGTCCAGTAGTCCTGCGTTGCCGGGGCTGAAACTTCCATCGCGGCCAGCGTCTCGTTCATTGGCACGTTGAAAAAGACGGTGACGCCAAAACAACCGACGAAATATACCAATCCCGCCAACACCATCAGCATGCCGGGTCCGTTGCCCACAACGATCCCCCCATAGCCCGCAATAAGTAGCGAAAGTGGTGCCATACCGATGAACAGTGCCATAAACACCCAACGAAACACTTCGCGGTTGATGACCTGCATCGCATCAACGCCGCCGACACCACCCGTATGAGCAAGTGAGCGCATGATGAAGTCGGAAAAGGCAAGGAATACACCACCAACAAAGGCGTAAGCGAGTATGGCGGCTTGGAGCATTACAAAGAAGAATATGGACATGTCAGTCTCTCCTAAAGGATTTTGGATGGCGGAGGGCACAAGCGCCCTCCGCAAAGGGGTCAGGCGGCATTTGTCCATGTGCCGGACTTGGCTGCATTCGCTGCAAAATCTGCAAAATCGCGTGGGGGGCGGCCCAAGGCCCGCATGACACCGTCGCAAACTTGCGCGTTGCGCCCATCCAACGTTTCACGGGCGATGGCCGTAAAGACATCAGCAACAAAATCACCACCCGATTGGGCCACATTGGCGTGGAAGTCATCGAAGGTGATCGGCAGATGCTGGATCGGGCGACCGATCGCTTGCGACAATGTATCGGCCATGTCCGCGAAACTCATCAACCGCGGACCCGTCACTTCATAGAGCGCGCCTATATGCCCGTCTTCGGTCAAAGCAGCGACAGCAACATCCGCGATATCGTCGATATCAATGATCGGCTCTTGGATCATGCCACCTGGCATTGGCAACACACCGGCAAGAATTGGGTCACGCAAGTAGCCTTCGCTAAAGTTCTGCGCGAACCAGGATGCGCGCACCAGCGTATAGTTGACCCCGGAATTGCGCACGGCCTCTTCGCCCAGACGGGCGTGATGTTCACCCCGACCCGACAGCAAAACCAGATGTTTCAGACCGGCGGTCTTGGCGACGCCGCAAAACGCGGCAACCTTTTCGACCGCGCCCGGAAATGCAAGATCGGGGAAATATGTGACATAGGCCTTTGTCACGCCTTCCAGTACTGGCGCCCAAGTTTCGGGCTTTTCCCAATCAAACGGAATAGGCGCATTCCGGGTACCGCGTCGTACAGGCAAACCCCGCGCTTCAAGGCGTGTCGCAACACGCGAACCTGTCTTGCCGGTCGCGCCGATGACGAGAAATAGATCGTTTTGCATTGTGATACTCCTTTGGCTTTTGTTGATAGCCAGAGGGATAGGCAAAACCGCTGTCCGGGTATTGACATTCATTGCCAGCATTTTGACTGCCGCTGCCAAGCGCGATCAGGCGCCAATCTGTCCCTTGCGATAATGCGCGGGCGTGCTGCCGACCCAGCGTTTGAACGCACGGGTAAAGGCGCTTTGTTCCGAAAAACCTGTAAGAAAGGCAATTTCGGCGAGCGAGTAACGCGTATCACCCAACAACCCCATGGCCAGGTCGCGTCGGGTCTCTTCGGTCAGAGTCTGAAAGCTCAGGCCATGTTCAGCCAATCGGCGGTGAAACGACCTTGCGCTGAGGCCAAGACCCTGGGCGATATCAGCCATCTTTGGTGATCCTTCGCTCAGCGCACGCGCGATCGCGTCTTTGGTTTTGGTTTCAAGTGTGTCGTCAGGGGCAATCTGGGACAGTTCTGTATCAAGATGTGACATCAGAAATTGTGTGATCCCACGATCACCCAGAATATTCGGCTGCGCCAACGCATCTCGTGACAAGAGCAATCCATCAAGCGGCGCATCGAACCATACAGGACAACCGAAATAGGCCGTGTGACCCTCTGTGGTAGACGGGGCGGAATGCCTTATCAGAACTGCATGCGGCGAAAATGGTTTTGGTGACACCTGACGGGCCAATGAAACGGCGCTTGCCAACGTCGCCTCATTCGACAATCGCAAGCCCAACCTGCGCTGGCCGCGCCGCTGGACGACAAAAAGCATTCCGCGTGGATCGTCACGCAATTCATACTCTACAACGCTGGTCCATAGCCGGGCATAGCGTGCGACGCGTGAAAATGACCCCATCAAATCAGGCGCTGCTTTCCATGCCAGGCCCAGCGCACCATAGTCGTCACAGCGCATCGACTCTCCACAGCGCAACGGCAGCGTCGTCACATCGGTCTGTGCCGCTAACAATTCCAACATGCTGTAATATGTGTCTGCGGGGATCATATGCTTGGGATCCCAATGTGCGTCGGGGTCAAGTCCGGCAAAACGAAGAGCTGCAACGCCATCAACGGCATCACCTGCTGCTGCTACCATTTTGCGTGCGAAAAGTGACGTAACATTTCCCATGATGGACAAAATAGAAAACTGAAGGCCCGTGGCAAAGCGTAAGGTGAAGACCGTTGTCTGCTATAGCCGCTTGCGCGCTAATACTGGCCCATCGCCCTGCGCCCCGATCCGGGTAATGGCATCCTTGACCGGTTCGTACACCGTCGCCATGTGATGTGCATTGGCGTGGAGCAGCGTATCGGCATCTACCATCATGCCAACATGGCCCTTCCAGAACACCAGATCACCACGCCGCAACGGCTGCGTGATTTCATGACCCAAATCGTCGCGTTGCATGTCGCTATCTGCAGGACACTGGATATTGCAGGCTCGGAGGCTTGCCGCAATCAGGCCCGAACAATCAATCCCATATGTGGTGTTGCCGCCCCATAAATACGGGACACCGAAAAACATTTGCGCCACTGTCGCGGGGTCCGCAAAGGGGCGATCAAGCGGGCGCAAGTGTTTTTTGGGCACAAAACCCACATTGGTTTCAAAGAATTTCTGCCGCTCATCCAACACGGTCACCTCGACACCGAAAGGCAGACCCAAAAGGTCAGGTGATCGAAAGTCTTCGTCGGCATAGGCATGCGTGGCCGATGTCGCGATCCGATGCGTCGCAACAGGTGAGGTGCCAAGCTTATCAGACGGCACATAACCAACGTAACCGTCCGGCACTTGGACGAATGACCACCCATCCTTGTCTTCAAACACCGACACGACCGTGCCTAACAAGACTTGCCTGTCCCGCGCACCGCCAGGCGCTGCACAAAGATCGGTCACCGGGCTTTGCAATGTCAGTGGTTGCCCGGTGACATACCGCTCTGCCGTGACCTGCCCAGCCAGATGCATGGCAGCAACGCGGCCATTGGCCGGCGTTAGACGGCGGTCGGTCATAGATCCAGCATCTTGGGCAAAGCATCCAGAACAGCCCGCGCGCCCATGCCCACCCCGCCTTTCGGGCGCGACGGCGCGGCACTGGGTTGCCAGCCATAAATGTCAAAGTGGATATAGGGGCTATCAACAAAGCGGCGCAGGAACAGCGCTGCCGTGATACTCCCGGCAAAGCCGCCTTTGGGCGCGTTATCCAGATCCGCAATGCCGGGTTCGATCAAGGCCTCGTAGGGGTCATGAAAGGGCATCCTCCAGACGGGATCTGCGACGGCTTGCGCCGAAGCCATCAGCATTGCTGCATAATCGTCATTGTCAGTGTAAAAGGGAGACAGGTCGGGCCCAACAGCCACACGCGCGGCACCAGTGAGCGTGGCCATGGAAATCACCAGATCCGGGTCGTCCTCATCCGACAGCGTCAGGGCATCAGCCAAGACCAAACGACCCTCTGCATCGGTGTTGTTGATCTCAACCGTCAGCCCTTTGCGCGATGTCAGAATGTCTTGTGGCCGGAACGCATTGCCGTCAACGCTGTTTTCCACCGCCGGGATCAGGACACGCAGGCGCAATGGCATGTTCAGCGCCATGATCATCTGCGCGAGACCCAGCACTGTCGCAGCCCCACCCATATCCTTTTTCATCAGCCCCATCGACGCGCCAGGTTTCAGGTTCAGACCGCCAGTGTCAAAACAGACACCCTTGCCGACCAAAGTCAGTTGCGGGCCAGCCGTGCCCCAGCGCATGTCGAGCAGACGTGGCGCGCGGGTGGATGCGCGCCCGACGGCGTGGATCATCGGAAAATTGGACGGCAACAGATCATCGCCAGTGATTACGTTGATCGAGGCACCGAAATCCGCGGCAACGCGGCGCGTCGCCTGCTCTAGTTCATCTGGGCCCATATCGGCGGCCGGCGTATTGATGAGATCACGGGTCAGCGCCTCGCCCTGTGCAATGATAGCCACGCGTGCAGCATCAAGTTCGTCTGGTGCCACCAATTCGGCGATCGGCGTTGCCGGTTTGCGGTATCGATCAAACGTGTAGCCGGCCAGAAGCCAGGCGAGTGCCGCCTCTTCCAGTTGCGGACCTTCCAGCCCGCTGGCAAGCTGGTAAATGCCACGTGGCAAGCTCTTGGCGACAGCGCCGAGGTGAAACCGCCCGCGGCCCCGCTTTGTCGCCGTGCCATACCCGACAAGGACCTGCGCGACCGTCCCATCATTAGCAGGCACCAGCAGCGTTTCACCCAAACCTGCTGCAAATCCTTGCGCGGCCGCCCAAGCACGGCCAACATCGCTTAGCTTGCCCAGTGCGATGTCCAGATCATCGGCATCAACGACATGGACAGGGATTGCAGCATCGGTTTTGTCGGCAAAGGCAAGCGGCATAGGTCATCCTGACTGGTAGCTATTACAAGCTAAACTAACCACCACCAATGTCACCGCAAGGGTCTAGGCCCAGAGGGAAGATTTCCACCACAACCAGTGTCGATCCAAGCGACGGCAGACAAGAAAGCCGCACAGGACCCTACAGCATCCGGTGGTTCCAGATTTCAGAGATGGCCACGTCAAACGCCCGTTCCAATCGGGCCATCGTCGCCTCAAGCGCGATCCCGTCCATCTGTTGAAGGCATATCACGACATGACCTGCCGCTGCCGATACCTCTGTCAGGCCGATTTGACCGGCGACCAACCCGATCCTGCGGGCAGGTTTGAACATCAGATCAAACCGGCTGTCATCGCGGCCCTGCTGCAGAATATCCAGCCGCATAGCGATATCTTCCAACACACGGCAAACAACCTCCTCAGCCTCCTCAATACCTTTTTTGGCGCACAGCGCATTCAGGGCCGTTGGATCAAAATGCAACGGGTCCGCACAGCGCAACACGATGACATCGGGTTCGTCATTGGGCACAGAGGCCAGGAAGGGTGTGATAAGGTCCATGCCCGTGTTGCTAGTTCAACAAAGTTCCCAGAAGGTTTAGCGGCGTGTCGAAAATCACTCGAAATTCGGAAAAATGCGACATATCCATTCCATGTCCGACAAGGGGACCCATCATGCTACATGCCCGGCATCTGTCGCAGAGGCTCCACAATGATATCGATCAGGGAGTCGTTGCGGCGTACCGCTGCGAATCCCACGACTTTGCGGTGATCTAACCAATGTGGCGGCGACACTGGCTGATCGCGGCGGTTGCAATGGCCTTCGGCTTGATCTGGTTGGTCGCAGCTCTTGACGATTTTGACCTGACAGAGTTTGCACAAACCGACCTGAAATTCCAAAGCAACGGTCAAATCCTGTCCGGCACACTTGTGCTGCCAGTGCAAGAAAAGGACCCGCCCGTGGCAGTCATCGTCCATGGTGATGGTCCGCAGGACCGTTTTTCCAATGATGGGTATTTGCCTTTTCTACATGCGTTATTGGATGCGGGTATCGCCGTTTTCACTTGGGATAAGCCGGGCATCGGGCAAAGCAGCGGCGATTGGCTTGAACAGTCAATGGCTGACCGCACGCAAGAGGCAATTGCCGCGCTGCAGTTGATCCGCGCGCAACCAGGCATAGCTGCCGAAAAGGTAGGTTTTTTGGGGTTTTCACAGGCCGGATGGGTCATTCCGCAGGCGACCCATGACACAGGACCTGCATTTTCGGTGCTCATCGGCGCAGCAGTAAACTGGCAACAGCAGGGCGCATACTTCATGCATAGACGACTTGAAGCGCAAGGCATGAGCACCGCCGAGATTGCCGCCGAAATCGATGTGCAGGCACAACGTGATGCCCTGATACTGGCGCCGGGATATCGGCCGACGCAGGACGATTTGCGTGGAATGGACCCGGCACGGTTTGCATTTGTCGTTCGCAATCATCGCGCAGACGCGACCGAAAGCATTGCTGGCATGACCGGCCCTGTCCTGGCGGTCTGGGGCGCGGACGATCTGAATGTCGACGCCAAAAAAGATGCGATGATCTATCAGGCCAATCTGCCTGCCCCGAATATGCAAAGCATCCTGATCATTCCCAAGGCAACACATGCATTATTGCGTGCATCCCGGTTCAATTATCAACTGAACAGCGAATGGCCGACCCATATTCGGACACTGTTCCTTGTTCAGGGAAGAGATGCGTTTGCACCGGGCGCGCTGGATCACATCACACAATGGATTACCGCACAGGTCAACGAATGACGCCGTTGATAGGAGTGTCAGCAGCAGTTGCATTTCGCAAGGTTTCCAGTACACCGCCTCAAAAAGGTTCAAGGGGCAGATATGTCTGAAATCCTTAGCTTGGCGGGTGAAAACCTGATCTCGCCGATCATCCTGAGCTTTGCACTTGGACTGGCTGCGGCCCTCGCCCGGTCAGACTTGACGATCCCGGAGGCCGTGGCCAAGGGGATGTCGATCTACCTTTTGTTCGCCATCGGGTTCAAAGGGGGTGTGGCTGTCAGCGCCAATGGGCTCGACCAGACGCTGGTCCTTTCGTTGATCGCCGGGCTTGTATTGTCCTTTGCCTTGCCTCTGATTGCTTTCGCGTTGCTGCGGTTAATGACTGGCCTGTCGCATGTGGATGCAGCGGCAGTGTCGGCCCATTACGGATCTATCAGCATCGTCACCTTCGTCGCGGGTACATCAGTTTTGCAAGGCCGGTTAATTGATGCCGAAGGGTATATGGTCGCCGTAGCCGCCGTGATGGAGGCGCCGGCGATCCTGTCAGCGCTTTGGCTGGTCGCGCGAAGCGGCGGCGGGGCCAAGATGGAGCCCGGATTGATCCGGGAGCTTTTGCTGAATGGATCCATCGTCTTGCTGGTTGGATCGTTCTTTATCGGCGCGATCACAGGTGAAGAGGGCCTCGAAGATATCAGTGCTTTCATCGTTTCGCCATTCCAGGGTGTACTTTGCCTGTTCCTGCTGGATATGGGGCTAATTGCAGGGCGCGGCCTGCGCCAATCGCGCGGCGTGCTGGGGATGGGTGCTGTGGGGTTTGCAATATTGATGCCCATGATCTCGGCCACGATCGGGCTGGGTGTGGGCATGCTGATCGGCCTGTCACTTGGCGGCATTGTGCTGTTGATGGTGCTGTCAGCCTCGGCCAGCTACATCGCCGTGCCAGCCGCAATGCGCGTGGCCCTGCCAGAAGCGAACCCATCCGTCTATCTGACCTTGTCACTGGGCGTGACGTTCCCGTTCAATCTGACGCTGGGCATCCCGCTTTACCTGGCAGTCGCACAAACCGTCGCCGGAGGCTGACATGGAAACCCATACCGCAAAACGCGTTGAAATCGTGATCGAAGCCCCGCTGGAACGACGTTTGACTGATGCGCTGACTGGTGCAGGGGTTACCGGCTACACAATCCTGCCAGTACGCGGCGGTTCGGGCCGATCCGGCAAATGGACCCGCGAAGGCCAAGTTGGCCGTGCAGGCATGGTGTCTGTCGTGTGTCTTATCAGACCCGAACGGCTGGATGGGTTGCTGGACGCGGCCTTTGAAGTCGTGGAAAAGCATATTGGCGTCGTCAGCATTACCGACGCCCAAGTGCTGCGGGCCGAAAGATTCTAGCCAACGGCCCACCCATTGGCCGTCCATACCGCTGGATCAGGATGCCATCTGGATCACCGCAACACCGCCATCACCAATAAAACATCCCTTGGTAAACAGGTTCAGATCCAGGGGATTGGGCAAACGCACATCTTGGAGATCCGGGATCGGCTTTGTCGCGCGATCATAAGACCTGTCAATCTGGGTGAGCAGCACGATCACGAACCCGTGGTTTGCCGCACAGTCACGCAACGCGGCCACCTGTGTGGTCAAATCGGGGTTGACCCGCCGTTGATCCAGTAGCTGCAGGTAATCGACGACGATGATCGTTCCGGGCGCGGCCCCTTGGACCCGGTCGATGATATAATCGGCATTTATCGCGTCAGCCGTATCGAGCACAAACCGCCCACCCAAGTTGTGCGGCGCGAACCCCATTTGCTTGAGCCGTGCAGCGACATCAGCGACCGTGTATTCAAGCGTAAAGAAATATCCGACGGCATCTTGCTGAGCATGTTCGGCCAATAAACGCAGCCCCACCAGTGTCTTCCCCTGGCCAGGCCGGGCCCCAAGAAGGACCAAATCACCTGGTACCAGTTTGCTCAACAATGTATCATCGGCGGGCTCTTTTTGTTGCGAGGCAAGAAGGCTCCATGACACGTAGCCTTGGCTACGCGCCACCTGATCAAGCGCTTGATGAAGCGGGATGCCGTCCGCTTGCGCCAATCCTCTGGCGCGGCGTTTCAGAACGGGAATGGGTGTGGTCGTTTTCATGGTCAAACCTCTCGGACGCTGGTCTTGTCTTCACAGCCCCTCCTTTTGTGCGTGACCTGCGCGATTGGATTGGAAGATGATCGTTCTGAAGGCTGACAACTTCCCAAAGCGGAGGGTGGGGGCCGGAACGACGGCCCTGCCATTCATCTTAAACACCTGACAAGATGATGCAAACTATGCGCCGATCCAATCCACGGACTGCATTTCGCGCAAACGGCTGGCGGTGCGTTCGAACTCAAACGTGCCCTCACCCTCGATATAAAGCATCTCTGGCTGTGCCGCGGCAGAGGCGATCAATTGTACCTTCCCTTCGTAAAGCGCGTCGATCAGCGTCACGAAACGCCTTGCTTCATTGAAGTTATCACGCGACAGGGCTGGGATATCCTCAAGGATCAGAACCCGCACGGCAGCGGCCAGCGCCAGATAATCCGCAGCCCCCAAAGGTCTGCCACAGAGATCGAAAAACTTGGCCCGCGCAACCCCGTTGTGAAAGCGCGGCAGTTCCACCTGCCGCCCTTTCACATGCAGGACCAGTGTTTCGGATTGCCCGTTGCTAAGCCGCGCCCAGATGTCAGAAATCGCTTGGCGGGCCTCTGCGTTGATGGGGGTAAAGTAGCTGGGTGTACCAGCAAGACGATCTTGCCGGTAATCCGTGGCGCTGGCCAATTCATGCACCACCATCCGTTCTTTCAGCAAGGCGATGAACGGCAGAAAGAGTTGGCGATTGAGCCCGTCTTTGTAAAGATCATCCGGCGGACGGTTGGACGTTGTAACAACGACGACACCGGCGGCAAACAATGCCTCGAACAAACGCCCCACAATCATCGCGTCGGTGATGTCGGTGATCTGCATTTCATCAAAAGCCAGAAACCGCACCTGATCAGCCAGTTTTGCGGCGACCGGCGCAATCGCATCATCGACACCCTTGGCGCGGGCGGCGGTCATCTCTGCATGGACCCATTGCATGAATGGATGAAAATGGCGACGCTGTTTGGGGGCGCCGACCAGATCGTAAAGCAGATCCATCAACATCGATTTGCCACGCCCGACACCACCCCACATGTAAAGGCCCGGCACAGGCGGCGGCGCCTTACGAAACAGCCCCTTTTTTGGGGCGGGTTCAGCAAGGGCCATGCGCACACGCTCCAACTCTGGCAGCACCTCGCGCTGTGCTGCATCCTCGCGCAGATCACCCGCTGCAACCGCTGCCTGATATACGTCTTGCACTGTCATCGCGTCTGGATAACTTGCTGTTGTGCCATTGGAAAGCGCCGTGACAGATCTCAGACCCGCAACCAGCAAGGACGTTGAAACGCTCGCACTTATCCACGTCCAAAGTTGGCGAGAAACCTATGCGGGGCTTTTGCCTGCTGATGTAATCGCTGCGCAGACGATCGAGAAGCGCAGGGCGCTTTGGCAAAAGATCCTGGCGATGGGTCATAGCCGGGTCTGGTTGTTAGACGAAGTTGGCTTTGCGCAATTCGGCCCGCAGCGCGAAGATCAGTGGCGCAACCAGGGTTATACTGAAGAGCTTTATGCGATTTACGTGCTGCGATCAGGATTTGGGCATGGGCGCAAGCTGTTAGAGGCGGCGCATGGTCCGTGCGGGCAACCTTTCACAACCTGCGTGCTCGCGGAAAATGCGCGCGCCTGTGTCTTCTACAAAAAGACCGGCGCGAAGCGGCTGGTCACGCGGTCAGAGATGATTGGCCGAGCGGCAATCACCGAACATGTCTACGGCTGGCGACGCTTGTAGGCACCAGAATTGCAAACAAAGAAATAAGCAAACCGCGACAATTTGAGCTAAATCCCCGAAACACGGACAGGTTGTTTGGATAGATTTTCGATCCTGTTAAGATTGCCGTTACCATCTCTGAAATAAGGTGGTCGTCCAGAGAGGACGTACCCACCATGCTACCAGCATTTGAAAAAGTGATGCTTGTTGTCCAGCCTATCGCCTTGGCTGTCCTGCTGATCTACCTTTATGGGCTTTTTTGCAGGTCCATCGAAAATCGCCATGTCCTGAATGCCGTTATGGGCGGGATGTTCGGGTTTGCGGCAGTTGCGGCCATGTCCGCGCCAATCCCGATTGCCGATGGTGTCATTGTCGACATTCGCAATCTGTTTGTCGGAATTGCCGCCGCATTCTTTGGCATTCTAGGGGGGGCAATCGCCCTGCTGATGGGGGCCGCGATGCGCGTGTCGCTTGGTGGGGACGGCGTCGTGCTTGGCATCTTTGGGATGATGGTTGCCGGCACGATGGCGTGCATATGGGGCTATTTCTTGCGCGAACGTATCAAAAATGAGACGGCCGGCTTGCTGTTACTGGCATTTATGATTTCGCAGCATATGGTCGTCGCACTTTTTCTACCACCGGCCCTGCGGGATAGTTTTTTCATCGGACTGGGACCAACGCTTTTGATGGCAAACCTGATCGGTGCCTTGCTGCTTGGTAAGCTTATCGCACGTGAACGTGCCCTGATTGCGGAAACCTCTCGGCTTGAGAATGAGGCGACAACCGATCCGCTGACCAAATTGATCAATCGCAAAACTGCAACTGCCGCATTTCGCGATTTGCCTGAATTGGGGGACCCATCGCACGGTCGCACGATGCTGTGTATCGATGTTGATAGCTTTAAGCATATCAATGATACCCATGGCCACATTCAGGGTGACAAAGTCCTGGTGGAAATCGCTGATCGGTTGTCATCCTGTCTGCGGCCGGAAGACATCATTTCAAGGATCAGCGGCGACGAGTTTGTAATCGTACTAAGCAACGTGACACCTGCTGAGGCACAGGCGATAGCCGAAAGATGCCGCAATGCCATCAGCAGAAAGCCAATCCAATTTGACGAGGGTAGCCTGACGTCTTCGATCAGTATTGGTGCGTTCTGGACCCAATTGGCCATGTCTTTCGACAATTTGCGTGAACGAGCGGACCAGGCACTTTATCGCGCTAAGTCGAATGGTCGTGACCGGGTTGCGTTTGATATACACGATATGTCCGATGAATTCGCAAAGGTGGCTGTTGCGTAAAGCGCTACGTGCCGCGCGGGTGCCGAGAACGTAGGGGCCACGGCGCAGAACGGGCAATACGCGGCATCTTCTTTGCGCACGGTCTGATCAGTTGCGCATCGCCGCGCGCAGCGCTTTGAGCAATTGATCCGTATGCGTGTAGGGCAGCGCATGATCGGCCTCGGCCACAACTTCCTGACGTGCCGCGCGGTTCCATTGCGCCAGAACACCCAAGGCGGAAATTGGGATGATCTGGTCGTTCTCCGCCCAGATCGCGATCACCGGAACATCTTCGCGCGCGAGCTTGCGATGATCTTTGCGTGACGATTGCGCCAGCATACCGCGCCGGCTCGACAAGATTGCAGGCAGATATCCACGACGTGACAGTTCTTGGCGCTGCGCGACAAGAACCCGTTCAACATAGGGGCTCGCCGACTCCATCGGGATTGCACCCAAAATGCGCCGCCGCACAAACATGCCATGCCACCAATCGCCCAGGACAGGCACCTTCCGGCAAAACTTTGAAAAATTGCTTTCATGTGTCACGACGCCCGACGACGACACCAGAATGACCCGATTGATGCGATGTGGGTTTTCGGCAGCATAGGCGGTGGCGATTGCACCACCCATCGAATACCCGACGAATGTGATCTCCTCTTTCACATTCTGTTCGGCCAACAGCTCGGATAATTGCTGCAAAAAGAACGCGCGCGTTTGACGACCAGGCGGATCATCCGAAAGGCCGCGGCCGTAAAGGTCATATGTCAAAACGCGATAGCCCATGCTGCCCAAACCTTCGGCCAAACCTTCCATCGCGATTTGCGGCGATGCCAAACCATGGATCAAAACGGCAACTGGCCCACGCACCGGTCCCACCCAGCGATAATGCGTGACACCCAGCGAGAGCGCCGCGAATCCGCCTTCTGCACCCCTCCGTTGATTTGGGCCAATCGCCGTGCGGGTGCGTTCCAGCAGACTTGGCAAAAATGCCAATGCCAGCACAAAAACAACACCCAAGCCATACCACATGACGTTTGCTACCCTTTCAGCCCAACCCCTTGCTGCCGCCATTGGCGCTTTGCCAAGCGGACAAAATGTATCGGCTCGTCATCAAATCCAAATGCGCACCGCCACCATTTTTGAACAACGTGATGTCGGACGGATCGCGCCGCATAAACTTATCTATTTCGTAATAGTCTGCGACAATGTGGTCTTCGTCAATAACACCTTGAGAAATGGGGATTTTCAGCTCTCCAATATGATCAATCGTCGTCGCGCGGCTATCAACGAAAACGCGGGAACGTAGCAGGGCTGCATCATCAACTTCGCGCATATCAGGCCGGTATGCGCCAATCAGATCAACATGTTGCCCCGGCCGCAGCCATTCCCCCTTGATCACCGGGTCCGTTGCCATCGTGGCGCAAGCCACAATATCGGCGGCCGACACAGCGTCGGCCAGATCATCTGCAATTTGAACGGTCGGGAAACGGCTCTGAAATGCGCGTGCTGCCTCCGCAGAGCGATTCCATACCGTAAATTGCGCGTCAGGAAAGGCAGCGCCATAGGCTTCAAACAGTGACTGCCCTACCGTCCCTGCCCCGACAATGAGGATATTTTGGCTGTCGGCACGCGCCAGTCTACAGGCCGCAAGCAAGCTATCGCCGGCTGTCTTCCACTTGGTCACAAGATGGAAATCAAGGATAGCTTCAAGCGCCCCATCATGTCCGGAAAAGAGGTTGACCGCGCCACCAATCGCGGGCTTACCGGCCGCACGGTTGCGAGGAAAAATCGTGGCGCATTTCACTGCCAGCCCCATCCCTGCAATCCAGGCTGAGCGGTTGAGCAGCGTGTTTTCTCCCTCATACAAAAACACATCCGCCACCTCTGCACGTGGTCCGTCATGCCCAGCGGCCAGCGCATCGGTGAGCGCAAGCCAATCCAAGTGCCGCTCTCCTTCGTCGAAGGAAATCATTATGGTCATTGTGCAGCCTCTTTCGACAAAACCCCCGCATCCACCAGCCGGTCGGCCCAGCCTTGTGAACCTTCGAACAGATGGGTTTGCCACCCGCGCGCCGCCGCTGCATCGATATTGTCTTGCCGGTCATCGGTGAAAAGCAGCGTTGTCGGGTCAAGCCCGCAATCATCCTCCACCATCTGATAAATCTTTGCCTCGGGCTTGATCACACCCATATGCCCCGAGATATAGCGGCGGTCGAATTCCCCCAGAAACGGATAGACAGGCTCGGCCACCTCAAAGGTCTGAATGCCGAAATTCGTCAGTGCGAATACGGGCATAAGCACTGCCCGCAAGGCATGCATCAGCTGGACGGAATGATCAATTGCGGGTGCGGCCATTTCGATCCAGCGGTCGTGCCACATCTGAATCTCCGCCCGCCAATCGGGGTGGGCTTCGGCCGTGGCATATACGGTTTCGCGAAAATTCCCACCGCGATCCACCACATCGTTCATGCCGTGCAAATCAATCGTGGCGAACATTGCGCGCCGCCGTTCTTCCCCGATGACGCTGTCGTAAAACCGTTCTGGCTGCCATTCGATCAGCACATTCCCGATATCGAAGATGACCGCTTGCACATCTGCCATACCTGCCCCCTTTTTGCCGGTGCTGCCACCCTAGCGGCGCGGCGGGCGCTGTAAACCATCTCGCGGTTAACGGGCGGCCTGCCGCACCATACGCTCCAACGCATCCAGAAATCGCGCCCGATCTGCCTTGCTGAAAGGTTTTCCACCGCCTTGGCGGAACGGATCCGCCGCACGCATATCAGCCATCAGGTCCCGCGTGGCGAGCACATTGCCGATATTGGCCTGGGTCAAAGCCTCACCATTGTGTTTCAGGACAAGCGCGCCGTTTTCGATACAGCGCGCAGCCAGCGGGATATCCCCGGTAATGACCACGTCACCCTTGGTCGCCCGATCGGCGATCCACATATCTGCCACATCCGGGCCATCGGGTACGACAACAGTTTCCACAAAAGGGTTGGGTGACGGACGGATGCCACCGTTTGAGACGACGAACATTTTCAGCTTATGTCGTGTGCCGACACGCTCCACCTCGGCTTTGACGGGGCAGGCATCAGCATCGACATATATCACGCGTAAAGCGCCTCAGCATGAAAGGCCACGTGATCTTCCATGAAGCTCGCGATGAAGAAATAGGAATGGTCGTAACCCTTTTGCAGCCGTAACTGTCCGTTCTGACGGCGCGCCGCCATGGCTTGGGCGAGATGCTCAGTTCCAAGCAAATCACCGAATTGGTCATCCGTGCCGGTATCAATCAGGATCGGACCGTCAAAGCCCGACCCCTGCATCAGCAATGTTGCGTCATGCGGACCCCAATGCGCCTCATCACCCCAATAGGCCGCGAACTGCTTGCGTCCCCAATCGCTTTGCGTCGGGTGACAGATCGGGGCGAAGGCCGAGACGGACCGGAACCGCCCGGGCAAAGCCATCGCCATGGTCAAGGCGCCATGTCCACCCATCGAATGCCCCGTGATCGCCTGCCGCTCCATATCCAACGCGAAATGCTGGCCCAGAATTGTTGGCAATTCCTCGGCCGTATAGGTCCACATTTTGAAATGTGTGTCCCACGGGGCTTGCGTGGCATCAATGTAGAACCCGGCCCCCTGCCCCAAATCATAGGCTTCATCATCTGGCACGGCGTCACCGCGCGGCGAGGTATCAGGAAAGACCAGTGCAATCCCCTGCTCTGCCGCCCAGCCCTGCGCCCCAGCCTTGGTCATCGCGTTTTCGTGGGTGCAGGTCAGGCCCGACAAAAACCACAGAACCGGAACGGGGCCGTCTGCCGCCTCTTCCGGCAGAAACAGCCCGAATGTCATGTCGCAGGAACACGCCTCGGAGGCGTGGGAATAGACACCTTGCGTACCGCCAAAGCATCGGTTTTCCGAGACTGTTTTCATCGCGCGCTCCCCCTGTTGTTTGGACAAGGGCTACCTCAGGCTGTCAAGGTTGTCACCCATGCAATCACTAACGACACAGTCACCACACTGGCCATCGTCGACAGCAGGATCGCAGCGGAGACACGCGTCGGCGCCACCCCGTAATGCTGGGCGATAATATAGACATTCCCCGCCACCGGCAGCGCCGCTGCAGCGATCATCACACCGGCGGCATAAGGCGCAATATCGAAGATGAGCAGGGCTGCGAAAGCGACGACCATTGGGTGCAAGACGAGTTTGCAAAATGACAACCAACCCGCCACTGCCACCCGTTCTGCGGACTTGTAGGCAAGCGAAGCGCCAATCGCGAACAATGCGCCAGGGGTTGCCGCCGCACCCAGCAAGCTGAGGAATTCGTTCACTGGTGCCGGGATTGTGACGTTGTTCGCCGACACCAACAGCCCCAGCGAAATCGACACGATCATCGGATTTTTCACCAGCCCGACGGCAACCGTCCAAAGGACACGCGGTGACATGCGCCCGTCGCGTGATCCGGTAATCAGGATCACGATCAGACTGCCAAAAACGATCAGGTCAACAGCCAGTACCATCATGACCGGGCCGACGGCAGCCTCACCCAAAAGCAAGACCAGCATCGGAATGCCAAGAAAACCCACATTGCCGATCACAGCGCATTGCGCTTCGACCGCTGCTTCGGTTAACGGAGCCTTGCGCCGGATCGCAACAAGCGTCGCAACAACATAGACCACAGCTGTCGCGGCAAGATAGGCCATCACAAACTGCCAATCCAGGATCGCATCCAACGACAGATTGGCCGAAAACCGAAACAGCATCGCCGAGAGGGCAAAGTAAAAGACGAATTTGGTCAGGTAGGCCGTCGCCTCTTCTGAAAAGAAATTCGTCCTGCCTGAAAGATAGCCCAGCGCGATCAGCATAAAAAAGGGCAGTGTTTGCAGGAAGATGTCCAGCATATGCGCTAGTCAAACGTTCCTGTGGCCCGGCCCAACAGCATGAATGCACGCGCCGTGCGCGTTTCGGCCAGTTCCAAAAGATCTGTGTCTGTTGCGTGCGCCTCGAACGTCACCAACATCTGATCAAATTGGCGCAGGAAATGATGCACCGCATCGCGGAAAATCGTATCTTCGCGCATCCGCCCGGTGGCAAGGGCTAAAGCTGCGCGATCACGGACAGCGCCCAGCGTATCCATCGCACGACCACGTTCGCCGTTGGCAAAGCGGCGCCACAAATCCGCACCGACCGGATCAGGACGCAGATCATCCATGTAGATGCCGTCCTGGGACAACAGCGTCAGAACATCCTGCGCGGCCTGCACCAGCTTGCGCGCGGCGCGGTTTTGCAATGACCGACGCAAGGCCGCGAAGCCTTCGGTATCGTGTTCGTCATTGGGGAAATTCAGCGCGCGGATCAGGTCAACGCTTTCAAGTGGCGGGGTCAGCTCTTCGGACGAGGTGCCAAGCGCGAGGGCGGGTTGATCGCTTGGCACTTGCGGGGCCGCACGCGGGACAATGATGCGCGACACTTCGCGGCGCGAGGCAAAGCGCGAAACTGCCGTTTCAGTGTTTTTTGCCGACTGCGCAATTGCTTGCAGGTGCTTTTCCACGGCGGGCTCTGCTGCTGGTTTCATCGCCTGCTGTGCGAGATAGGTCTGGCGCATCCCGTCAATGGCGGCCTGCACGCGAAAACTCTCCTCGCGCATGATCCGCGCAGATCGGGCGGCGGCGGCCGCCACCCAGATCAGGCCCACAGGCATGAAGATCGCGATCAGCATCAAAATGAAACGCAAACTGTCGAAAGGCGCATTTTCGGGCTGCTGCGGTGGCAGGATCCAGAAGAAAAGACCGACCGCCACAAGCCAGCCGACTGCCAATGCCATGGCGATCGCTTCGGTCTGGCTTAGACCTTGGGCCTCGCGCGCCCTGTCACTAATCGGTTGCTGCGCCATACCACGCGCGCTTTCTACTTATAGGTGATAGACAAAATCTCGTAACTGCGCACGCCGCCAGGTGTACGTACGTCGACACTATCGCCTTCGTCCTTGCCGATCAAAGCCCGCGACAGGGGGGATTTCATATTCAGGCGTCCGTTTTCGATATCTGCCTCATATTCGCCCACAATCTGATAGGTTTTTTCCTCGTCCGTGTCTTCATCGACCAATGCGACAGTGGCACCGAATTTGATCGATCCTGACAATTTGGACGGGTCGATCACATCCGCTAGCGAAATCACACCTTCAAGTTCTTTCACCCGGCCTTCGATGAACGACTGCTTTTCCTTGGCGGAATGGTATTCTGCATTCTCGGACAAATCGCCATGCTCACGTGCTTCCGCTATCGCGCGGATGATCGCCGGGCGTTCCACGGATTTCAGATGCTTGAGTTCTGCATCCAACTTGTCAAAGCCGGCGCGGGTCAGTGGTATTTTGTCCATCTTGCGTCTCCTCCTGAAGAGGTAAATTCAGTCAATCGATCGTTCATAGTCCATTGGCGGCGCCCAAAGTCAAGACGGGGCGCGCTTTGGTGTCGCGCCGCAAGATTTTGACGTGGTGTCTTGATTGCCCCTTAACGTCCCTTGAGGTAACCGTTGCCGACGCTAATTAAAAGGGGCGAAATTGCCCGGTTCTAAAGGATGTGCTGATGGCCGAGATTGAACGTGAAGCGATGGAATATGACGTGGTGATCGTGGGCGCCGGCCCTGCGGGCCTGTCCGCCGCGATCCGTTTGAAGCAACTTGATGCTGACCTGAATGTTGTGGTGCTTGAAAAAGGGTCCGAGGTCGGCGCGCATATCCTGTCGGGTGCAGTGTTGGACCCTGTCGGTCTGAACAAGCTGATGCCGGATTGGAAAGAAAAAGGCGCGCCTTTGAACGTGCCGGTCAAAGAAGACAATTTTTACATGTTGGGTGAGGCCGGGAAACTGCGTATCCCTAACATGATCATGCCCCCTCTGATGAGCAACCACGGCAACTACATTGTTTCGATGGGCAATGTCTGCCGCTGGATGGCCGAACAGGCCGAGGAAATGGGCGTTGAGATTTTCCCCGGTATGTCCTGCTCCGAACTCGTCTATGGCGAAAATGGCGAGGTCAAAGGTGTCGTTGCCGGTGAATTTGGCAAGAACCCCGATGGCACCCCCGGCCCGTCCTATGAGCCCGGCATGGAGTTGCACGGCAAATACGTTTTCCTCGGCGAAGGGGTGCGCGGGTCGCTGTCCAAACAGGTGATCGCGAAATATGACCTTGATGCCAAATCCGATGTGCAGAAATACGGCCTTGGTATGAAAGAAATCTGGGAAATCGACCCGGAAAAGCACAAAGAAGGCACCGTAACCCACACGATGGGCTGGCCCTTGGAAGGCAATGCCGGTGGTGGATCATTCATCTATCACCTTGAAAATAATCAGGTTTATGTGGGCTTCGTGGTTCACCTGAACTACAAGAACCCGCATCTGTTCCCCTATATGGAATTCCAGCGCTTCAAGCATCACCCGATGGTTGCTGACTTGCTGAAGGGCGGCAAACGTGTCGCTTACGGTGCCCGCGCGATTTCCGAAGGCGGCTATCAGTCCATGCCGAAACTCGAATTCCCCGGCGGTGCGCTCTTGGGTTGTGCCGCAGGCATGGTCAACGTCCCCCGGATCAAGGGCAACCACAACGCCATGCTATCCGGCATCGCCGCAGCCGAGGCCGCGGCCCAGGCGATCAAGGCCGGGCGCGGCGGTGATCTACTCGACGGTTATGATGACGCCGTGCGTAAAGGCGAGGTGGGCAAAGATCTCAAGAAAGTCCGCAATGTCAAACCGCTCTGGTCGAAATATGGCCTTTTGGCCTCGCTCGGCATCGGTGGCATGGATATGTGGATGAACACATTCAGCAACGGTATCCTGGGCACGATGGCGCATGGTAAGTCCGATGCTGACGCAACCGAGGACGCCAGCAAACACAAGGTGATCGACTATCCAAAGCCCGACGGCACGCTGTCGTTTGACCG
>JBCBDL010000007.1:0-56113 GCA_038529695.1 Pseudomonadota bacterium
GATATCAAGGCGTCAGGCATCAACCCGGTCAGCCAGTTGGATTGGTCAGTGCATATCCCGCCCGACTGGCCCGCGCAGGCCCTGCTGTGGATGTGCACGCCAGAGGCGGATGGGTTTCTGGGCGAGGATGTCAGCCTGCGTGACGAAGATATCCGTGCAAAGGTCGGCCTGACATGATCCGATGCGATCAGGATGGTGATCTGTGGCGCGTGACCATTGACCGCCCGGACAAGGCAGGTGCTTTGACCCGCGATATGCTGTCAGATCTGGCCGACATCGCGGAAAGAGCGCAACACGCGAAGGCGTTGATCCTCACCGGCACGGGCAGCGTGTTCAGTGCTGGCGCCGATCTGGATGCGGCCAAGGCCGGCCTTGCCACCGATCCGGTGTGGGAGCGTTTGTCGGGCGCGATTGCGGCGTTGCCGGGTATGACCATCGCCGCGCTCAACGGCACGGTTGCAGGCGGCGCGTTCGGGATGGTGCTGGCATGCGATGTGCGGATCGCAGTGCCAACGGCCAAGTTCTTCTATCCTGTCATGAAACTGGGCTTTCTGCCGCAACCCTCTGACCCGGTGCGGTTGAATGCCTTGGTTGGGCCCGCACGCGCCAAGATGATCCTGATGGCCGGGCAAAAGGTTGCGGCGGCAGAGGCGCTTGGGTGGGGGCTGGTTGATCGCATCGTGGAACCAGAGGCGCTGATGAATACAGCGGTCGGGCTGGCAGCAGATGTCTTGCGGGCCGACCACGCGCATATCACGGCAATCAAGCACATGGTCTGACTTGCCCTAACCGCGCGCACGCGGCACAACGGTTCATGTGCGCGAGTGGGAGCGGTCATGGAACAGTCTTTACCCTTGGTGGATCAGGCCCGCGCGGCATTTGAACAGGCACTTATCCTTGCACAGGAATGGCTGCTTTCGCCTGCGGCCTGGTCGCAATTTGCCCTGCTGATTGGGGCCTATCTGCTGGCGCGCATCGCCAACCGGATCATCGCACCACGGGTGACGCGGCTCCTGACACCGCGCGAGGATAATCTGTCCATCTTCGCTTCAGCGCGCCGGTTCGTCTTGATCTTTGTCCCCCTGCTACTGCCGCTTCTGGCCTATGGCTTTACTGCGATTGGCGAGGCGGTGACCCGGTCGCTTTTTGGCTCTGGCGCGGTCATTGCCTTTGGCAAACGGGTGTTTTTGTTCCTGGCGGCACGCGCACTGGCGAAACACATCATCACCGACCCGTTCCTGAAACTACTCGCACGGTTTGTCCTGATACCAGTGGCCGCCCTTTACGCGGTGGGTTTTCTGGACCAGGTCATTGCCGCCCTTGATGCGACACGTGTCAGTCTGGGCAATATCAACTTCTCACTCCTTGCCATCATCCGCGGGGTGATTGCGGGCAGCTTGTTATTCTGGCTCGGCCAATGGTCCAATTCGCAATCGACCGCTTACATCGAAAAGCAGCCCATGCGGCCCGCGATCCGGCAGTTGAGCGTGAAGGCCACGGAATTTGCCATCTTCGGTGTGGCCTTCCTGCTGTTGATGAACATCATGGGGATCAGCCTGAGCTCGCTTGCCATTATCGGCGGTGCAGTTGGGGTGGGCCTTGGTTTTGGTCTGCAAAAGATCGCGTCAAACTTTATATCGGGCGTGATCCTGCTTGTCGAAGGGCAGGCAACCGTTGGCGACTATGTCGAACTTGATGGTGGTGAGGCCGGGACGATCATCAAAATGACCGCGCGGGCAACGATCCTTGAGACATTTGACGGTCGCTGGATCGTCGTGCCGAATGAGGATTTCATCACAACGCGCGTGGTGAATTACTCTGACGCAGGTTCTGCCAACCGGATCGAGGTCGCGTTCTCCGTCAGCTATGACACCGACATCAACAAGGTTCCTGCAATCATCGAAGCCGCCGTCGCCACCCATCCCGGTGTGCTGGACGACCCCGAAGGCCCTGATTGTGAGCTACGGGGTTTTGGCGACAGCGGGATCGATTTCGGTGTGGAATTCTGGGTGGAGGGGATCGATGACGGCAAGAACAAATATGCCTCGGACGTGTTGTTCCTGATCTGGAATGCGCTGAAAGACAACGACATCGAAATCCCCTATCCGCACCGCGTGATCGAGATGAAGGGCCCGATGCCTGCGTGAGTGATGCGGTCGTCATTGGCGCGGGGCCGGCTGGCCTGATGGCAGCGGATGTCATGGCGCAGGCCGGTTTGTCGGTCATGTTGGTCGATGCGATGCCGTCGGTGGGGCGCAAGTTTCTGATGGCGGGAAAGTCTGGGCTGAACTTGACCAAGGATGAACCCTTGGATGACTTTCTGGCGGCCTACGGCCCGCTGCCGCGGGTCATGCAACGCGTATTGTGTGAATTTGGACCGGCAGAGGTCATGAACTGGGCCACCGATTTGGGCGAGCCGCTGTTTACTGGATCAACCGGTCGCGTGTTTCCAGAAGCGATGAAAGCATCGCCCCTGCTGCGCGCATGGATGGCGCGGCTGGACGGATCGGGTGTGACGCTGCAGACGCGTTGGCTCTGGTCGGGTTGGAACAATGGTGACCTGATCTTCGACACACCTGACGGCACAAAAAGATTGCAGCCACGCGCAACTGTGCTTGCGCTGGGCGGCGCAAGCTGGGCGCGGCTGGGGTCGGACGGGCAATGGGCGCAGCATCTTAAAGACGCAGTTATGCCATTCGCCCCCGCAAATATGGGTTTTGAGGTCGCTTGGAGCGATCACATGAAACGGCACTTTGGCGCGCCTGTGAAATCTGTTGCCTTGAGCGCAGGTGACTCTGTCACGCGCGGAGAATGCGTGATCTCAGCGCGCGGCCTGGAAGGGGGCGGCATCTATACGGTTTCACGCGCAATGCGCGACGGTGCAACCCTGCACATTGATCTGTTGCCCGACTGGCCGCTTGAGCGTGTGCGCAAAGCACTGGCCAAACCACGTGGCAAAGCGAGCCTGTCGAACCATCTGCGTAAAGTGCTACGCCTTGACCCGGTGCGGTTGGCGCTACTCGGCGAATTCGGGCGCCCCTACTCGCCTGATCTGGCCCCGGTCATCAAGGCGCTGCCCGTGACACACCAAGGACCGCGGCCAATGGATGAGGCGATTTCGACGGCAGGTGGCGTGCGCTTCGACGCGCTGACCGACGATCTGATGCTGCGTGCGCGACCGGGCGTCTTTTGCGCGGGCGAAATGCTGGATTGGGAGGCACCGACCGGCGGCTACCTGATCACCGCTTGTCTTGCGACAGGACATTGGGCCGGGCAGGCGGCGGCTGAATACGTTAAAGCCAGCGTCGTCAAGAATAAGGCCGATTTACGCGACAAGCCGTAGGTTATCCGCATTGCGTGCATAAAGGGCCAAATCCCATGCATAGCGGTCCTTCATGATCCGCCGGGCTTCGGCATCATAGCGGGACTCGGCTGACCGCATCAGTGTCAGGGCGTCCAATGCCCGTCCCCCAAAAGCGGGTGAAATACCGATATCCTGAAACACCTCAGCCAGTTCATCCTGCGCATTTTCTGCCCGCACGACATGAGAGACATGGTCAGCGCACCAATCCTGCCCGGACCATGCACCAAAGCGCCGCCAGCGCGGACCGCCCAACGGGGATGCCCCGGCCCCGTTTGGTCGCGTGCTGGCCAGCCAACGTGTGAAACCGGGATCCCCTACCCCAACGCTGCGCCGCATGCGCCAGATTTTGTCCGTGCGCGCGATCCGGTCATAAAGTTGCACCATCTTGTTCACCGGATTTCGGACGATCGCGATACGCGTATAGTTCCGAAACGCAAATCCTGCCATGTCAAACGCCAGTTCCGCCTCTGCGGGGGACATGTCGCGAAAGAAATAGGATTGGGTCATCGCGTTGCGCGTCCCCACAACCGGTTGGTCCAACCACGGTTCCAACGCACGGGCAATCCATGGGCAGGCGCCCATTGGATCAGGAAACAGGATAAATCGGCAACGATGAGACACTAACATAAACAAAAGTTGTCCTAATGAGGTTAATAATTCGTTGACACGTCTAGCGTGTATTTTGCAGTGCCATTTCGCACAGAGGCATTCGCCCATTTTCATTGACGTGGCGGCGGGTTAGACATCGCTGACGTGGAAGGTGGAGGCATAAGTATGCAGCGCGCGATCTTGGCGACGACATCGGTAATTGCGCTGATGATTGGCAATGCGGCCTTTGCCCAAGATGCGCCTGTGAACTATTCACTTTTCGGCACACCCGGATTGCTGGAAATGCCAACAGCACAAAGCGCGCCAGAAGGCGAGTTGGCAGGCACCCTGTCCTATCAGGATGGGCTTTTCCGGGCTGCGGCCACATTTCAGTTGACATCGCGCCTGTCGGCGACGGCGCGGTATTCCATCGTCGATCTTTACGATGACCCGACTACCGAAATCGAAGATGGTGAATTTGAGCGCAGCTTCGATCTGCAATACCGCTTGAACAACGAAACCGCTTACCTGCCAGCTGTAGCGATCGGGATACGGGACCTTTTCACGCCAGGCCGGTTTGCGTCCGAATACATCGTTGCATCCAAAAGCATCGGCGACGATCTAATTGTCACCGGCGGGATTGGCTGGGGCGCGATGGGATTGCGCGATGGTTTTGCTAATCCCTTTTCTGAACTCGGTGACCGCCCCGTCTTCGACGATGCAGAAAGCGACGGACAATTGGGGTCGGATTTCTGGTTTCGGGGTGATGCCGCTGTTTTTGGCGGTCTGACATATCAGATCAATGACCGCTGGGGGTTGGTCGCTGAATACAGCTCAATCGACTATCCGGAGGCACCGGGTCGGCCCGCCTTGGACGCAGATTCACCTTATAATTTTGGGGTTACCTACGCGCCGCGTCCAGGCGTGCAGCTGTCTTTGGCATCGCTTTATGGCAGCGAAATCGCTTTGTCAGGGTCATTCACGCTGAACGCGAATGAACGTCCGAGTATGAGTGGATTCGAAAAAGCACCGGCACCGGTCAATGCTCGGACGGACGCGCAATTGCGCGAAACCGTATGGGACAAGGAAGCGGCGCCACCAGCCGGTCTGCAGGCGGCGACGGAAGCGCTGCTAGATATCGAGGGGCTGACTTTGCGTGGGCTTGACGTCACCGACACAACGGCACGTATCCGCTATTCCAACAGCCGGTACAGATCCCATGCGCAGGCCATGGGCCGGGTTGCGCGGATGATGACGCAAGTGATGCCACCTTCGGTTGAGACTTTTGTTCTTGAACCTGAAGCGCGTGGTATTCCGTTGTCATCCGTCACGGTGTCACGACGCGATTTGGAGGAGCTTGAAAACCGCCCCGGCGCGGCCGCCACATTGTTAGAACGGGCCGAGATGAGCGACGCCGCCTTGCGCCCACCACTGCAGAACCGTCGTCCGATTGATGAACGGTTCAGCTGGGGTCTGGGCCCCTATCTGAGTATCAATCCCTTTAGCAGCGACGGCTCAATCGCGGTTGATGCTGGGCTTAGCCTGTCAGCGCGCTATGCAATCACCCCGCAATTAGTCGCAAGCGGCGCGATTACGCAAAGTGTCCTGCCCGCGGACAAGGATGACCCAGCCGCAGACACGGACGACATCCCCAATGTGCGCACCGATGGCGGCGCCTATGGTGACGATGGGGTGCCCGTTCTGCAGCGTCTGACATTGGCGCATTTCGGTAGGCCCGCGCCAAATCTTTATAGCCGGGTCACCGCCGGATATCTTGAGAGAATGTATGGCGGCCTCTCGACCGAGTTGCTTTGGAAGCCAGTCGAAAGCCGCTTTGGTCTTGGGGCGGAACTGAATTATGCCGCGAAACGCGATAGTGATATGGCCTTTGGCTTTGACGAATTCGATTATGACGTCGTCACCGGGCATGTCTCTGCCTATTACGATCTGGGTAATGGCTATCACACGCAATTGGATGTGGGCCGGTATCTGGCCGGTGACTGGGGCGCGACGCTTTCCGTTGATCGAGAATACGACAATGGCGTTCGGGTCGGCGCTTATGTCACACAGACCGAAATCTCCTATGACGAATTTGGCGACGGATCGTACAACAAAGGTGTCCGTATTTCGATCCCACAGGATTTCTTTATCGGTACTCCAAATCGCAGCAACTATGGCACAACAATTCGCACGCAGGTCGGTGATGGCGGCGCCCGGCTGAATGTGAATGGGCGTCTATACGGCATTGTGCGGGATGCGCATGAAAGCGATCTGACAGATACTTGGGGACGGTTTTGGAGATGATGAAGCACATCCGCATTTTGATCATGGCTCTGGCCGCAATTGCATTGCATGCCTGTGGATCATTGCGCGAAGAAGGGACCGGTAGCCAGGTTGCGGAATTGGCGACAGAACTTATTGCAGCGCGAACCGGCGCCGCTGCGCCAGCGCCCGCGGTAATCTCTCGCGATGAAATCGTGGGGAATCCCGGAAAATACATGCGGGTCAATATTCGTGACCTAGATCGGTGGGATACCATGGTTCAGGCTGCAGAGAATGGCGACCGCGTCACGTGGGTTGACACCGAAAACAACACAATAACCCTTGAAAATGGGGTGGTTGCCGCGACGCGCGGATTGCCCAGAGACCTGATGGGGGCCGATGTCGGGCAGGTTTGGGCGGCAATCCGCGCAGGTGGCGGAAATGCGCAAAGAACCCATGAATTCCTGACAGATAGAGACCAAATTTCACAACAACTGTTGCAATGTCGCATCGCAGAGCAAGGTTCAGATATCGTGGAAAGGCTGGGTCAAACGCTGAATTCCACGCGATTTGAGGAAAAATGCGCGGGCGAAGGCCTTCAATTGACCAATATTTATTGGGTAAATCGCAATGGGCGGCTTTTACGCAGCCTTCAAGCGATTTCGCCCGATGCCGGATATCTGCAAATCGACGTTTTTTGAACTTATCCGGACCCTCTTGGATTTTGTAAACGACCCTGATTTAAGGAAAAAATGTGGCGGACCGTTCGGTAACCGCCCGAAAGTGCATTAATTGGAGTACCGACATGCGCCTTACAACTACACTCGCAGCCTCAGCCGCACTGGTTGTTTCTGGTTTTGCTGCCAACGCCGGCGGTCTGTCCGAAGAAGTGATGGAAGCACCTGTTGTTGCTGTTGAGCCTGAGCCAGCACCGGCCGGCACATCGATCAGCCCAACTTTTGTTATCTTGGGTGTTCTTGCCGCTCTGCTGATTGCAGCTGCAGTTAACGAAAACTAATTCATCATCTGATGATGGTGAAACGGACAAGGCAGGCTTCGGCCTGCCTTGTTTTCTGTTCTTTTATCGCTTTGCAATACGACGCAAAATACCACGATTTGCACTGTAAGAATTTCTAGCGCATATCCCCAAGTTAACGTAAGGTCGCAGGTGCGGGGTATTTCACTCTCGTACGATGACTAAAGAATTGGAATCCTAAGATGCGTCTTACAACACTTTTCGCGACGGCTGCTCTCTGTGCCGCACCGGTTTTGGTGACGGCTGGTGGTCTGGCCGACGAAATCATGGAAGCACCTGTCGTTGCTGTTGAACCTGAACCAGCACCGGCCGGCACATCAATTAGCCCGACTTTCGTTATTCTGGGTGTTCTGGCGGCATTGCTGATTGCCGCAGCATTGAGTGACGACGACGATGACGACGATGATGATGATACGGCGTCACCTACCTAAACTTGGACTTTAGAGCGGCGAAGCTTCGGCAAGGCATGATCTTACATGCCTTGCACCTTATCGTCGTCCGATCATGGCCAACCGGATCAATGTGCGTTCCATGAGCGCTGCTTGCGGTGCGTTGTCTGCCGAGCGCAACTTCAAATCTACATCCGTAAGGGCGGTCAACGCGCGCTCTAAACGGTCGCGACCCCATTGGTTTGCCTGGCGTTCCATCTTGTTGCGGCGCGGACCAAATACAGGCGGGCGCAGCTTGGCGATACCTGCAGAGGCCCCGCCAGGATCACTGGCGACTACATGCAGGCGCCGAAAATGGCGCGTGGCACCAATCGACAATGCAACCGGCGTTACACCCTGCGCATAGAGATTGCGCAGCACCGGTCCTAAGTCTTGTGACTGGCCATTTACCACAACATCAATCACGTCATCGACATCAACTTCGGCAGATTGCGGCGCATTGACCATTACGTCAGCGACCGTCAGCGGGGTCGTATCGCCGCACTTATACAGGCTGACTTTTTCGATTGTCTGTCTGAAATCGCCAGGCTCCAGGCTGCCGGCCAGGCCCACCAACGCATCCATGACATCACGATCAGGACGTTGAATGCCTGCTTCGACCAAGAATTGTTCGATGTCACCCAAGGTCGGCGGGTCATCGTAGATCCCGATGGCGACGGCGTTTTGATGGCCTTCAAACACTTTTCGCAGCGCCGATTTCGCGGTCAACTGCCCCGCAGTCGCGACAATCTGTGCATCACCCGCCTGCCATTCAGACAGCACAGCGGCGAAAACTTTGGAAAGCCCATCACCGACTTCTTCGACAAATGCCACGCGGTGACCTGGGAAAAAACCCTGGGCCTTGATGGCATCATCCAGCAGCGCCGGATCCTTGCGCAGATCGACGCCGCCCAGTCTGGTCAGACGCATCTCTTCTTCGCCCTGTGGGCCGACAAGTGCGGCGATAACGTCCTGGCGTTTTGTTGCAACGCGCATTGGGTCTGCGCCAAAAATCAGGATGCCAGCATGGCTGGGGTCCGGTTTGCGCAGATACCCGTTGGCAGCAGCACCGGTGAGTTTCATGCGGGTCGCTCTGCGGTTAGGATCAGCAACCGCGTCACGATCAGATCGGCCAAGGCAACTGAAAGCCGCCGGGCCGCATCATCCTCTGCAGCCTGCGTCGCGCTGGTGGATCCGGTCGCAGCATAGCCAGTAAAGGTTTGCACCTCACCGGCCTGAACCTCGTCCCCGGTCGTGATATCTGACAACGACCAATTTGCAGTGCCCAACAGATTGAACCGTGTGATATCGCCATCTTCTGTGATTGCGCTGGTCCGGCGCTGGCTGGTCTGCGTCACGACAAGCAGATAACGCGGTGCCGCAGCAATACCCAACCGCTCTTCCAGGCGGCCGCGCAATTCGAAACCTGCCACACTGTCCTGCGTTTCGAACGCGACCTGATCGCGTAACGCCGGTTCTTCGCCATAGATCGGCGCAAAACCACAGCCCCCCAGGGCCAAAAGGCCCAAGATGGCCATGCGGCGAGGGATGCGTTCAGATGACAATGTTCACAATCCGCCCCGGCACCACGATCAACTTCTTTGGGGGTGCCCCATTCAACGCGTTTTTCACGACATCCAGCGCCAACGCCATGGCCTCTACATCCTGTTTCAGCGCATCAGCGGCCACATTAATTTCGGCCCGGCGTTTGCCGTTAATCTGGATCGGCATTGTCACAGTATCCTCGACCAGCATCGTCTCATCCGCGACAGGCCATGGTGCGTTGGCGACCAGACCCTCACCACCCAGCATCGACCAGACTTCTTCGGACAGATGCGGCGTCATGGGCGACATCAGTTGCGCCAGCGCGCGGGCGGCCTGCCGTTTCGCAGCACCGCCTGCTTTGGATTTAGCCAGCACGTTGGTATAGGCATAAAGCTTTGCAATCGCTGCGTTAAATCCAAATGTCTCTATCCCCATTGTGACATCGTGGATCGCCCTGTGCATCGCGCGCAGCAGGTCCTCATCGCCAGCGCTTGTCCCGTCGTCCAACGCGGCAATTTCAGTGCATACACGGAAGACGCGGCCCAGATGCTTGTAGGTCGCATCGGCCCCCGAAGCGGTCCATTCCACATCCCGTTCCGGCGGGCTGTCGGACAGAACAAACCAGCGGGCCGTATCCGCACCATACCGCGCCAGAATGTCATCCGGATCGACCACGTTCTTCTTGGACTTTGACATCTTGGCCGATGGGATCACTTCCACGTCTTCGCCCGTGGCGCCCAGACGCGCACCGCTTTCTGTCCATTCGATATCCTTGGGCAGATGGTAAACCGGCCGATCCTTTTCGTCGCGTGTCACATAGATCTCATGCGTGACCATCCCTTGCGTGAAAAGCGCATCAAACGGCTCTTCGGTCCCCTGTGGCAGATGCCCGGTAATGTTCATGGCACGCGCAAAGAACCGACTATAAAGCAGATGCAGGATCGCGTGTTCAATCCCGCCAATATACTGATCCACATTCATCCAGTAGGAGGCGTCATCCAGATCGGTTGGCGCGGCAGCATTGGGAGCCGTGAAGCGTGCAAAGTACCAAGACGAATCGACAAACGTGTCCATCGTATCGGTTTCGCGCTTTGCGGGCTTGCCGCAGGACGGGCAAGGGCAGTCGCGCCAGGTCGGATGCCGGTCGAGCGGGTTGCCGGGGATGTCAAAGCTGACATCGTAAGGCAGCGCGATCGGCAGGTTCTCTTTCTTTTCGGGCACCGCCCCGCAATCGTCGCAATGGACAATCGGGATCGGACAGCCCCAATAGCGCTGGCGGCTCAGCCCCCAGTCGCGCAGGCGGTATTTGACCTGTCCCTTGCCCAGCCCCTGCGCCTCGAAATGATCGATAGTGACGTCGATACCTTCCTGGCTGGTTGCCTCGGTTATTCCGGCGAAATGGTCGATATACACAACGTTCTCTGTTTTGTTGGGAACCAGAGCTTCGTTTTCAACCTCAACCTCTTGACCCGGCATGTAGAAGGCGTTCCGCACCGGCAGATCATACTTACGCGCAAAATCCAGATCGCGCTGGTCATGGGCAGGACAGCCAAAGACGGCACCAGTGCCATAATCCATCAGCACAAAGTTTCCGACCCAGACAGGCAGGTCCTGATCAGGGTAGACGGGGTGCTTCACCCGGATACCGGTATCGATCCCCTTCTTTTCGGCCTTTTCCATCGCTGCTTCGGTCGTGTCCATCTTGCGGGTTTCCGCGATGAAGTCGGCAAGCGCGGAGTTATCGTCAGCAAGAGCGCGCGACACTGGATGCTCGGCCGAGATCGCAACAAAGCTTGCGCCGCGCATCGTGTCAGGCCGCGTGGAATAGCAGACAATCGGATCGCCACCATCGGTGCGGTGGAACGGAATCTCGATCCCCCGCGACTTGCCGATCCAGTTGGCCTGCATCAGCTTGACCTTGGCAGGCCAGTTGTCCAACCCGTCGATGGCGTCCAGCAATTCCTCCGAATAATCGCTGATCTTGAAGAACCACTGGACCAGTTCGCGCCGTTCGACCTCGGCACCCGACCGCCAGCCCTTGCCGTCGATTACCTGCTCGTTTGCAAGGACTGTCATGTCGACTGGGTCCCAGTTCACGACCGCTTTCTTGCGATAGATCAGACCCTTTTCCAGAAAATCGATGAACAGCGCCTGTTGTTGACCATAATATTCGGGATCACAGGTCGCGAATTCGCGGCTCCAGTCGATGGACAGGCCAATCGGCTTCATCTGCGCCTTCATATCGGCGATGTTGTTGTACGTGTAATCCTTGGGGTGAATACCCGTCGCCATAGCGGCGTTTTCTGCAGGCATCCCGAACGCGTCCCAGCCCATTGGATGTAGCACATTGTGACCCTTCGCCAGCTTGTACCTGGCGATGACATCCCCCATCGTGTAATTCCGCACATGGCCGATATGGATGCGGCCCGACGGGTAGGGGAACATCTCAAGCACGTAGTATTTCGGCTTGTCATCTGTGCGCACAGCCTTGAACGTTTCGGCATCGGCCCAGGCGGCTTGCCACTTCGGCTCAATCTCGGCGGGGGTGTAGGTGGTCATGTGTCGCTCTTTCAAACGGGAAACGCCGGGCATCGGGCCCGGCGCTATTCATAATCGGGCTGGTTGCGTATGGCTATAGGGCGCCGTCAGCAATCCGTAGCTGGCGCGCACGCGATAGAATTGCGTCTTCGACAGCACGCTGCGTTTCAATGGCCACGGGACCGCTTCGAGATTGCAGGGCGAGATTCAGCGACCTTGCATCCATCGCCGGATCACTGACCTGGATTGTCGCGCGATAGGCCCGGCCACCACCGGGCGGTGTGCCAAAACCGGTCGTGATCACACCGGTAAAGGGATCAGCGGACTGCACCGGCAAAAAGCTGAGAACATCCAGGGATGCCGCCCACAAATAACGGTTCACGGCGACATTTTCGGCACCGCGCGGGGTTGGTGGCTGCCCACTGCCACATGCAGCAAGTGCACTTACAAGCGTCACAATGAGCATCATGCGTATCGTTGGCATATGACACGTCCCCTTAGGCACCAGCGTTTTGACGGGATGTGTAGCGAAGGGGTGGACCGGTCACAAGCCGATAAGCCAAGGCCCATCTTCACAAAAAGAAAGAGCGGCCCCGAAGGACCGCTCTGACGTATTCAGATGTCAGGTTCGCTTAGAATGCGAAGGACAGCTCAACAGTCGCACCAGGCAGGTACTCGTCTGAACCGATTTCGTCTTCCTGGTCGCCATCTTCGTCTTCTGCGAAGGAGACGAGGATGTCAGCGCCACCGCCGAGATCATATTCTGCAGCGACAAAGAAATCTGTGTCGTCGCCTTCGTTCTCGTTCAGCGCACCGGCGAACAATGTGAAGCCGTTACCAACTTCGAACGAACCTTCCAGAAGCACTTTTTCCAGACCTTGGTCGTTGTCGTAGTCGAGTGTGACTGCGATAGGACCGTCAGAGTAAGCGATCGTTGCACCGAAGTTATCGTCATCAGTGTCTTCGTCGTCAGAACCTGTGTCTTCAGACACGTAGTATACAGTCGTTGTTACTGGACCCAGAGGGTACGCAACCTGAATACCTGTTGAAGATACGTCGTCTGCACCGTCGATGCCGTTACGCTGTGCGTAGGCCAAAGTGATGTCAGCGCCACCAAAGTTCACGCCACCGGAAATACCGAAGATTTCGTTTTCGGTGAAGTCGCCATTCGCAACACCTGGTGCGTACAGGCCGGCCTGAACAAGGCTGTCGATTTGATCATCATCAAGACCGTCAGCTGCTGCAGCAACACCTGCAGAGACCGACTCTTCCTGATAGGCCAGAGCCATCGAGAACATGCCGAAGTCGCCAGCAACACCGAGCGACAGCTGGTCAACGAACTCATCATTGTCCTGGAAGTCTTCAGTCGCTGTGACAAGCGCCGGATCAACGCCGTCAGCGTCAAATGGAACGTTTACGAAACCGTCGTCATCAGCGGCGTCACCAAGCGCGTGCGTTACGGTGTAAGATACAGACGCGTCAAAGCCAGCAACCGAGAAGTCACCACGGATCACGTTTTCGCCGTCTGCTTCGGAGAAGTTGTCGGCTTCCATGTCGCCTGCGCCAACCCAGCGGGTTTCAGCAGCAAAGCTTGTGTCGCCGAAGAACAGACCAGCTGTTTCGGATTCCAAAGACATAACGAATTCGTCGCTTGAAACGCCTTCGCTGTTTTCGTCATCAACGATGTCCAGCTCGAAAGAAGCGTTTGCGGTCAGGCCGTTGTCCAGCGTTGCGGACATGGACACGTCAATGTCGGAGTCCCAGAAGAAGCCGTCTTCACCAAACTCGTCGTCGTCGTTGAAGCCAAGCGAAGCGTTACCGCTAAAGCTGATGCCAGAGTGGCCATCAGCAACAGCAGCGCCGGCGAAAGCGACGATCGCTGTTGTTGTAAGAAGGATGCTTTTCATGGATATTTTCCCTCGTGTTTTTTTGCATTCCCAAGAATGCCAGTTGTCCTAGCATTGGGCACTACCTGCGCCTTCGGCCCTGCACACTCAAGCAAATTGGGCAAAAACGCCCCCTGTTGCGGAAAAATGATGCATCAAGGACACACCGTGTTTTGAACCATGACATCGCCCCCAATTCGCACTATTTCAGCCTGAAACACGAGCGTTACCCCGTTTTTCAGGAGCATCCATGTCACTTGCCGATATTCAGGCCCGTATAGATGCAGCCTGCAGCGCGGCGGGTCGCGCGCCTGCGGATGTGGAACTGATCGCCGTCTCTAAAGTGCAGCCCAATGACCGAGTCGCGGCATTGCTGGATCAGGGTCACCGAATCTTCGGTGAGAACAAGGTGCAAGAAGCGGCGGCCAAATGGCCAGCATTCCGCGCGGAATATGACGGGATCAAGCTGCACCTGATCGGGCCCTTACAAACCAACAAGGCGCGGCAGGCGATGGAATTGGCGCAGGCGATCCATACACTGGACCGTCCAAAGCTCGCCAAAACAATCGCGCGCTTGGCGCAAGAAATGGGGTCATGCCCGGACCTCTTCGTGCAAGTGAATACCGGCGAAGAGCCGCAGAAGTCTGGTGTCCTGCCAGCTGATGCTGACGCGTTTATTGCCGAAGTGCGCGCACTAGACCTGCCCTTGCAAGGGCTCATGTGCATCCCACCGATGGATGAGGAACCATCGTTGCATTTTGCGCTATTGGCCAAGATTGCCGAACGCAATGGCCTTACCGGTCTGTCCATGGGCATGAGCGGGGATTTCGAACGCGCCATCTCTCTGGGTGCGACGCATATACGCGTCGGTTCTGCCATTTTTGGCGCGCGTGTCTACGGGTGAGCAGCGCCTACAATCCGCCGCAAGACCCGCTGCGTATCCTGCATGACGACCACGAGGTGCTGCTGGTCGACAAGCCAACCGGCCTGCTATCGGTCCCAGGTAAAGGCGCAGATCTTGCTGATTGTTTGCTAACCCGCGTGCAGGAGGTGTTTCCCACGGCCCTTTTGGTGCACCGATTGGACCGCGACACATCTGGTGTGATGATCTTTGCGCTGACGCCGCATGCCCAGCGACATCTGGGCCTGCAATTCGAAAAACGACAGACCAAGAAAACCTATGTCGCGCGGGTCTGGGGGCATATTGCAGAGAAGACCGGAACTGTTGATCTGCCGCTGATCGTGGACTGGCCGAACCGACCCAAACAGATGGTCGACCATGAAAACGGCAAGGCGGCGGTGACCGATTGGCGGGTCGTTCGATCATCAGCGGAAGAAACGCGTGTGCGGCTGATGCCGCGCACCGGACGGTCGCATCAGTTGCGCGTACATATGCAAGCCATCGAGCATCCGATCCTGGGTGATCCGTTTTACGCAACGGGGGCGGCGCGCGATCACCCTCGCCTGATGCTTCATTCGGAGACCCTGCAATTCCGGCATCCCGATGGCGGCAAGGGCCTGCGGATTACCGCGAAATGCCCATTCTAGGTCTGCAGAAACGCCGCGATCGCATCAACCTCTGACTGCGCAATCTCGTGCCCGCCCGGGTGCCAGTGCAGCGTCACATCCGCATCTTGGTCTTGCAAATAATCGGTCAGCGCCTGCGTCATGGGTGCCGGGCAAATCGGGTCCTGCCTGCCAGCAGTGATCAGTATACGCCGGCCTTTTAGCCCCGGCTGCGGCGCAGGTGTCCATGGGACCAGCGGGTGCAGCAAAACCAGATCATCAACAAGGTCCGGTTGCGCCAGCGCGACGGCGGCAAGGATATTTGCTCCGTTCGAATATCCCATACCAATGGCTTGCGATGCACCGACCGATGCCCGCTCTGCCGCGATAAACTGCGTCAATGTTTCGGTACGTCGGGCCAGATCATCCATGTCATACACACCTTCGCCCGTGCGTTTGAAAAACCGCAGCGCGCCATGTTCTGACACATCGCCGCGTGGCGACGTGATATGGGCGCTCGGCCGCAGTTGCTGGGCAAATCCATGGAACTGATCCTCGGTCCCACCGGTGCCGTGAAAGGTCAGGAACAGCGGTTGCCCCGCTGTCCCTTGGGTGCGTCTTGCGTGATAGGTCATGGGATCACCCCAGCGGCTCTAGCACGCTTTCCAACCGGGCACGCAGATGTTCGTGCTGGCTGGGCAGTTTCAGCGCTTCACCCAGATGGGCTGTATCTTCATCACGGTCAAAGCCGGGCTCATTCGTTGCAACCTCAAACAGCACACCGCCGGGCGTGCGGAAATAGATCGCGTAAAAGTAATCCCGATCAATGACAGGTGTGACCTGATAGCCGGTATCGAGCAGCGCCTCGCGCACCTCCAATTGTCGGGCGCGGTTTTCTACCGCGAACGCGATGTGGTGGACCGACCCGGCACCTTGGGCTGCGTATTGCGCATCAGGCAGGATCTGCAGGTCAATCGCATTGGCGTCATTACCACCTGGCACGATAAAACGCGTCACGTCCCCTTCGGTGTCCAGCTTTTCGTACCCCATGAACTGCAGCAACTCTGCGCTGGCGGCACCGTCCTGCAGACGCATGTCTGCAGAATGGAACCCACGGATCGCCATCGCATCGCTGATACCGCCGCGCGTCCATGGCGTGCGCGCATCGTCACTTTCAACAAGCGCGAACAGATCACCATCAGGGCCTTCGAACAGCACGCGTTTCTGCCCAAAGCGTTCGTCGGTTGACACGCCTTTCACATCAAACGTCGCAAACCGATCCAACCAGGCCTGCGATGACCCGGTGGGAATGCTGAACGATGTACGCCCCACCTCGCCCACGCCGGACCGCCCGCGACCCGCATTTGGGAAGGGGAAATATGTCATCACCGTCCCGGGTGAGCCTGCGCCATCACCATAATACAGGTGATAGACATCGGGGGCGTCAAAGTTCACAGTCTTTTTTACCCGACGCAGGCCAAGCACATTGGTGAAGAATGCGTTGTTTTCACGCGCACTGCTGGCAAGCGACGTGACGTGGTGAAGTCCTTTGATTTGTTTGAGCATGATATCTCTCCTCATCATTTGAATAGAGAGATATCATTTTCGTCTTCGCACTAAAGACGCGAATGCGCACCTATTTGGTGCACATCCGCACATGAGGCTATTCGGCGGCCCAACCAGAAATCGCCTTGGCTTCCAGAAACTCCTCAATTCCCCAAACGCCACCTTCACGGGCGCGGCCAGACATCTTGACCCCGCCAAAGGGAGAGCCCTGCGCGCGGGCCTGACCGTTCATTTCAACCATGCCGGACCGCAGGGCACGCGCCATGCGGTTGCGTTTGGCGCCATCCTGGCTTTGGACATAGTTGGTCAGGCCGTAAGGCGTGTCATTGGCGATCTCCACGGCCTCCTCCTCGGTCTCGAACGGGATGATCGACAGGACCGGGCCAAAGATCTCCTCGCGCGCGATCCGCATCTGGTTATTCACATCGGCAAAGACTGTGGGACGGACAAAATAGCCGCGGTTCACACCTTCCGGCAGGCCAGGGCCACCCGCGACAAGGCGCGCGCCTTCATCAATACCGACCTGGATCATATCCTGGATCTTTTCCCATTGGGTGCGGTTCACGACCGGGCCGATATGGCGGCCGGGGTCAGACGCGGGACCGACACCGATCTTGCTGGCGACTTCTGCGGCCGTCTCAACCGCCTGATCATATATGGGGCGCTCCACCAGCATACGCGTCGGCGCGTTACAGGATTGGCCGGAATTGTTCATGCAATGGATTACACCGCGTTTGACAGCCTTTTCATCGGCATCGGCAAAGATCACATTTGCGCCTTTACCCCCCAGTTCCAGCGTCACGCGCTTGAGCGTCTCTGCTGCCGCGGCAGAGATCGCCTTGCCTGCACGGGTGGAGCCGGTGAAGCTGATCATCGCCACATCTTCATGGCGTGACAGCTGGCTGCCAACACCGGCCCCATCGCCGTTGACGAGGTTGAAGACACCGGGGGGCACGCCTGCATCATGCACAAATTCCGCAAAAAGCAGCGACGATAGCGGCGCCTCTTCCGACGGTTTCAGGACCATCGTGCAGCCCGCCAATAGCGCCGGGATCGCCTTTAACGTGACCTGATTCATGGGCCAGTTCCACGGCGTGATCAGACCGACAACGCCGATTGGCTCCATGGCAATCCGGTCGTTCGGGGCGTGTGACCCCAATTCGCGGATCCATTCAACCTGATCGAACGCCTCCAGGAAGCCTTCCAGATGCCAAGGCAGGCAGGGCGCCTGGGAGCTGCGGGCCATGTCGATGGGCGCACCCATTTCCAGGCTGATGGCTTCGGCCATCTCGTCAACGCGGGCCTCATATTGGGCAAGGATCGCTTTGACGTATTCGGCGCGTTTTGCAGGCGCAGTCACGGCCCATGCTGGAAAAGCGGCAGAAGCAGCGGCGACTGCGGCATCCGTATCCGCCTGATCTCCCAGCGAAATAATCGCGCATGGTTCCTCGGTTGAAGGGTCGATCACGCTGTAATCCCGCGCCGCAACTGGCGCTGTCCACTGACCGTTGATGTAGAAGTTCCGCTTCTCGATCATCGCTTTTCTCCCCATTGATCCAGCGCAAACTGTGTCACCGGTTCTACGGCGACGCAAGCCACCCATGGCGCTTACCGCAAGGTCAACCTATAGTACCGGCAACGCATCAGGAGGAAGGAATACGACAATGAGTTTGCGCATCAACGACACGATCCCGGATCTGACAGTCGAAACCGATCAGGGCACTTTTTCTTTGCATGATTGGATCGGCGATAGCTGGGCAATTCTGTTTTCGCATCCAAAGGATTTTACGCCTGTCTGCACCACCGAATTCGGCGCAGTTGCGCAATTGGCCGATGAATGGGCCAAGCGCGGGACAAAGGTCATCGGCGTCAGTGTTGATGGGGTCGAGGACCATAAAAAGTGGAAAGGCGATATCGAAAAGGTCGGCGGCGCGCCGGCCGGCTTTCCAATCATCGCGGATGCGGGCCTGGAAGTCTCAAAGGCCTTCGACATGTTACCGGCGGAGGCGTATCTGCCTGACGGGCGTACACCCGCCGACAGTGCCACGGTGCGGTCCGTCTTTATCATCGGGCCGGACAAGCAGCTGAAGCTGTCGATGACCTATCCGATGACCGTAGGCCGGAATTTTGCCGAGGTGCTGCGCGCGCTTGACGGGCTGCAGACCTCAACCGGTAAAGGCGTCGCAACACCCGCAAACTGGAATGTTGGTGATGATGTGATCATACCTGCCACGGTGAGCGACGATGACGCAAAGGAAAAGTTTGGAGATTTCACAACTGTCCTGCCCTATCTGCGGACGACACAGCTGAAAGACTGATACAAGTGTAACGGGCCCCGCAGTTTTGCGGGGCCCTTGTGTATGCAATGTTTAGAATGCGTAGCTGACGCCAATGGCCACAAACGGGAAAAGGGGCACGTCTTCAAGATCGCTGTTGAGCTCATCAATATCATCCTGAACCACCGGATCATCCTCGTCCGACGACACTTCAAGCGATGAAAAGATCACGCCGATATCACCCGATACTGACCAGCCCGGTGCAACTTCCGTACTGAACCCGGTTGTAATCATGGGTGCGACAGGATTGGCGAATTCGACCGTGCCCTCGTATTCAAGCCCTTCATCGTTCACATCGCCAGTGATTTCGGTATTCGAGATAAATATCCCACCCGAAATCCGCCATGCATTGGCCAAGGGATAGTAATCGCCGATCACGGCAAGACCGCCGAATTCCGCCTCACCATCGACGGTCGCATCTTCGACTTCAAATTCGTCTTCCAGGGTCAGGCCACCCATCAAGAGTCCACGCACACCAACCTGCGGGCTGATCGTGTATTCCCCTTCCAGAGCAATACCAAAGTTCGTACTTCCAAAGCCAACGGAGACATCGTTGACGGTTTGCGATGTGGCTGTCGTCGCAACGACAGTAACCACCGAAGCTGCAATAAGCGTTTTGTTCAGCATTAATAAATCCTCTCTAATCGATATGCGCGGATCATTGTGCGCACCACTTTGGTAGCGAGCCAAAGACGGGCAACCAATGCATCTGCAGAAATTATGTTTTGAGTGTATCAACTTTGCCAAAACGGCATGTCCGCCAAATGCAACAACTTATCGGCGCGTCGCAACAGCGGGTGAGGCACGCATCCCGTTCCAGTGGCTAAAACTGGAACGAAACCGTCAGACTGGCATAAGGATAAATTGGTAAGTCGGCCGCGGATTCAACCACATCCTGCACATCCGCATCGCCGTCTAACGCATCCTGAAGTGCCGGATCTTCTGCGGTATAGGTCACATCTATCCCGCCCGTGAAAATCACGCCAGCCTCGGTGTTGAGCGACCAACCGCGCCCAAAGCCAATGTCATAACCGGTGGTGAACATAGGCGCGATCTCACTGGCAAAACGCGCGTCAATATCCGCATCGACAGTGCTGCCGCCCTCTACCTCAGCCGTGCCAGTCGCGCGCAGCTCTGCATTGGACAAAAACAGGCCGCCAGATAGCCGCCATCCTGACTGCAACGGAAAAAAGTCGCCCATAATGGCGACACCGCCAAGGACCACATCACCGACAAAGTCGCCGCTGGCATCTTCTGCGTCATAGGCGATATCGACGCCCCCCATGACGATACCACGCACCCGGTAGGTCGGATTGAGACGATAGGCCGCTTCGATATTCGCACCAAGGGTCGAGATGCCCATGCCCACAACCACATCTGGCAGCGGCGTTTCGGCAATGACCGGTGCGTTCTCGGAAACGTCCGCCGCCTGCTGCGCCACTACTGGAGGCGCAAGCAGCAGGGCAAGGGCCAAGGCAATGAACAGTTTCATAACGGAGTATGGCAGACACGCATGCGCGATTGTAGCCTGGCTATCCTTGCCAAAGTATTAAGGTTGCAGGACCCACTAACAGCTTTCACAAAAAAGGCCCGGACATATGCCGGGCCTTTGTATTTTCCAGCGAAAAATTTAGCCTTCCGCTGCTTCTTCTTTCTTGATCTCTTGGCCAGTTTCCTGATCAACCATCTTCATGGCCAGACGGACCTTGCCGCGATCATCGAAGCCCAACAGTTTGACCCAGACTTCCTGACCTTCTTTCAGAACGTCGGACGGGTGGTTCAAACGGCGGTTTTCGATCTGGGACACGTGGACCAGACCGTCGCGCTTACCAAAGAAGTTTACGAAGGCGCCAAAGTCGACCAACTTCACAACCGTGCCTTTGTAGATCACGCCCTCTTCCGGCTCCGCCACGATCGAATGGATCATGTCATAGGCTTTCTTGATCGCCTCGGCATCGTTCGATGCCAGCTTGATCACGCCATCATCATTGATGTCGACCTTGGCACCGGAGGTTTCGACGATCTCGCGGATGACCTTGCCGCCGGACCCGATGACTTCGCGGATCTTGTCGGTGGAAATCTGCATCGTTTCGATCTTGGGTGCGTGGACGCTGAATTCAGCGGCGCCGGTGATCGCTTTGCCCATCTCGCCCAGGATATGCAGACGACCGGCTTTGGCCTGTGCCAGCGCCTTGGACATGATTTCGGGCGTGATGCCCGCGATCTTGATATCCATCTGCAGCGAGGTGATGCCGTTTTCGGTACCGGCCACTTTGAAGTCCATGTCGCCCAGGTGATCTTCGTCACCCAGAATGTCAGAGAGCACAGCGTAGGATCCGTCTTCTTCCATCACAAGCCCCATCGCCACACCGGCTACAGGGGCTTTCAATGGTACGCCTGCGTCCATCATCGACAGGGAACCGCCACAGACCGACGCCATTGAGGAAGAGCCGTTGGACTCCGTGATCTCTGACACAACGCGGATCGTGTACGGGAAGTCGGTTGCCGCTGGCAAAACAGCCTGCAGCGCACGCCATGCCAGTTTCCCGTGACCGATTTCCCGACGACCGGGGGAACCCACGCGGCCGACTTCACCGACCGAATAAGGCGGGAAGTTATAGTGCAGCATGAAGTTGGATTTATACATGCCGGTCAGCGCGTCGATCATCTGTTCGTCGTCGCCAGTGCCGAGGGTGGTGACGACCAGACCCTGGGTTTCACCGCGGGTGAACAGGGCGGAGCCGTGTGTGCGGGGCAGGATGCCAGTCTCAGACACGATGGGCCGGATTTCATCCAGCGCGCGGCCATCGATCCGCTTGCCGTCTTTGACAACAGCGCCGCGCAGGATGCCGGATTCCAGCTTTTTCAGGGCTGACCCAAGGTTCGGATCTTCCTGCTGTTCCTCGGTCAGACCTTCGACGATGGCAGCCTTGGCTGCAGCAACGGCAGCGGTGCGTTCTTGCTTGTCCAGGATCGCATAAGCGGCAGCCATCTGGTCTTTGCCAGCCGCTTCGACCGCAGCATAAAGCTCGCTGTAGTCGGGAGCTTCGAATTCAAACGGTTCTTTCGCACATTCTTCGGCCAGATCGATGATCAGGTCGATCACAGGCTGGATCTGCTCATGCGCAAAAGTAACCGCGCCCAGCATCTCATCCTCGGTCAGCTCATAGGCCTCGGATTCGACCATCATCACGGCGTCTTTGGTGCCGGCGACAACGAGGTCCAAGCGCTGCTCGGGGTTCATGCGCAGATTGTGCATGTCGTCGATTTCGGGGTTCAGGATGTATTCGCCATCCACAAAACCCACGCGGGCCGCCGCAATCGGGCCCATGAAAGGCGCACCAGAGATCGTCAGCGCGGCAGAGGCCGCGATCATGGCCACCATATCCGGGTCGTTGACCAGATCGTGGGACAGCACCGTACACATCACCAGAACTTCGTTTTTGAAGCCGGGGACGAACAAGGGGCGGATCGGACGGTCAATCAAGCGGGCGGTCAGCGTTTCCTTTTCGGTGGGGCGTGCTTCGCGCTTGAAAAAGCCGCCTGGGACTTTCCCGGCGGCATAGTATTTTTCCTGATAGTGGACTGTCAGGGGGAAGAAATCCTGACCCGGTTTTTGTGCCTTCGCAAAGGTCACGTTGGCCATGACGGATGTCTCGCCCAGCGTAGCGATGACGGTGCCGTCAGCCTGTCGGGCAACCTTGCCCGTTTCCAGTGTGAGCGTTTCCTCGCCCCACTGCATCGATTTTTTCACTTCGTTAAACATATGTGTTTCCTAGTTGGCCTTCGTTAAGGCCTTTTGCGTAGGGGGCGTATTCCCCCTCATCCCGGTATCTTCGTATGCAGGCGCTGGGATGCGGGCGCCGGTCTCTCAAGATTTTGGGGCCATAACGCAGATTGCGGGGTTTGGGAAGGGGAGAGGACCAACTGCTTTGATACGCCGCAGCGACAGAACAAGGATCGCGGAAAGCCGGCGCCAGCAATGTTCGATCATTGACGCAATCGCGGCCTTCTCTTAGACAACCGAAGCCGGAAAAAACCCCGACCCGCTCAAACATCAGCCGATACCGTCTCATTCTCAACAGAAAGCGCCTGATGGCCACAGTACCAATTTACTTTGTACGGCTTTATGGCGATGGGCATACCGGCAGCACGCAGATGCGCGGTCATGACCTCTTTAAGTTGGTCGCGCCGCATATGGGCCCTGACCTGCGCGCGCAGCAAATGGTTCTGCCCGCAAAAACATATCCGATTGCGCAGCGCCTTTGGGCGCGCATGGTGCCACGCGATGCGATCTATTTCATGACCAAAAGGGCCGTCCAAAAAATTGACCCAGAGGCGGCGGCGATCTTGAAGAACAGAGCGAGGGCCGTGTGTTTCGACTATGTCGACGGTGACCCTCGCGATATCCGATCAGACTTGGCTGATGTGCATGTCTGCACGTCATTTGCACAGGAGGCCGCCCTGAAAAGTCTCCAGGAAAAGGGCGAATTCGCGCCTGGGCCTGTAAGCGTGGTCTTGCACAACGCAAGTGCTGCTCTGACAAATATGAAATCAACGCCAGCACCGACGTTTGCCACAGCCTATATCGGCACATTGTCGATGACCGAAATACCAAACGCGCTGCAGGATGAAATTGAAATCATCGATGCCAGCAACACGCAGGATTTCGAAAAGAACCTGACACGCCTGTCACAGTTCTCGCTGCATTACTGTTTCAGGCGAAGCCGGGAAAAGTCTGATTTCATCGTCAAGCCCTTCACAAAAGGGGTCACGGCCGCGATGTGTTGTTCAAACATTATCACAAGCCGCAAAGTTTGGGACGCCGAGGCTTTGTTGGGTGCTGATTATCCGTACCTTGTCGACGATAACTCCGAAGAAGAAATACTGACAGCCTTTGAAAAGGCGCGATCTTCGTTCGGAACACCCATGTGGAACGACGCGTTAGATGCCGTCGCACGGATCAGAGAATTGACTTCCGGACCGGCCCTAGCGCAGGCTTTGAAAGATACGGCACGCATGGTGGGAGTTGGGTAATATGTCCATTTTTAAGAGACGATCCAAAAAAGTCCAGGCGGAACAGGATCCCAACTATCCGGTTGTCGATGGCATGCATTACCTGGATGTTTTAGCGGGAATTGAAGCCCGCAAGAAGCCCGAACTCTATCTCGAAATAGGGTCGCGAAGCGGCACGTCGCTCCTTCCCAGAAAATGCAGCTTTATTGCGATTGATCCAGTGTTCAAACTGAAATCCAGTGATTTTCGGACAGAAGGGGACATGTATTTCTTCCGAAAAACGTCCGATGACTTTTTCGCATCGGCCTTTCTGCAGCGAAATGATCTTGTCCCAGATCTGGCCTTCATTGACGGCATGCATCTTTTTGAGAATGCGCTCAAAGACTTCATGAACTGCGAAAAGGCAATGTCACCTGATGGTATCATCTGCTTTCACGATGTCGTGCCGTTTAATGGTGAGATGACGACGCGGGATGACAACTACCTCAACATCGGCACTGCATGGACCGGTGATGTGTGGAAAGTCGTCCCGGTATTGATGAAGTACCGCCCGGATTTGAAGATTGACGTTTTGAATGCCAGCCGGACCGGCCTTTGCTGTGTCTCTACTCTGGATCCAGAAAACGATATTCTCAGCCAGAATTTCGAACAGATCATGCAAGAATTCATACAAATTGACTTGGCCAAAGACGGGCCCGACAGCTATTTTGGAAGAATTGAACTTTTAGATCCAAATAAATATCTGGAAACGTTGTAACAAAAAAAGCGCCCGACAGATTGCGGGCGCCCTTTCATCTCGCAGTGTCAGTTCGCCTTACCGGCGCAAGCCCAGACGCTTGATCAGGTCCTGATAGCGGGCCTCGTCTTTGCTGCGTGTATAGTCAAGCAGCTTGCGGCGCTGGGCGACCATTTTCAGCAGGCCGCGGCGGCCGTGGTTGTCTTTCTTGTGGGTCTTGAAGTGCTCTGTCAGCGTCGCGATGCGGCTGGACAGGATTGCAACCTGCACTTCAGGGGATCCGGTGTCGCCGTCTTTGGTGGCGAATTCCTTCATGATCTTTGCTTTGTCTTCAGCAGTAATCGACATCGGGGTCTCCTTTGGTTGAAGGGTGATGGCGCGATCCGGGATGTCGTCCAGAAAGGCCCATGGAGGGTCCGTCCGTGGCGATTCCACGTGCGGATGGGTGCGTTTAGGGGGAATTGATCGAAAAGGAAAGGGTTTTATCGTGCGGCGACAAGTGACACGGCGTTTACATCCAAATCCGTGAGATTGGTGAATGTCGCCACGACCTCTCCATCAGCCAGCAGGACCAGACCAGCATCTGACAGATAGGTGCTCAACTCCGGGGCCTCGCCCTCAACTGCCAATTCGATGACATCTTCCTTGGGGTCGAAATCTTCGACAATTGTGTCATTCGCGGCGATCAGACTAAATGTGTCGTCGCCGGTGCCGCCATGCAGATTGTCCCCGGCTCCGCCCAGCAGGATATCGTCACCAGCGCCACCATTCAGGTAATCTTTGTCCGTATCGCCCCTGTCGTAGAGGACGTCATCACCAGACCCGCCATGCAGCGTATCTTGACCGGCACCCCCAACAAGCGTGTCGTCGTCCAGCGATCCAAGCAAGGCATCGTTACCGTCACCGCCCATCAACAGATCATTACCGCCACCACCATTCAGCGCGTCATCGCCGTCATTGCCCGCGATCAGATCATCGCCGATATGCCCATTCAGGATATCGTCGCCTGCATCGCCAGTAATAATGTCGTCGCCGCGACCGCCGTGGATTTCGTCGTCACCCGCCCCGCCGTCAAGCCGATCATTGCCATCTTGACCGTCAATGTAGTCATCACCAGACCCGGTTTGGACGATGTCGTCTGCATCACCCGAAAAGATAACCGTATCCGCATCGCTGAGCCCGACAATTTCATCAATCGGTTTTATCTCTTGGCTGGGATCTTCGGGATCGGTCTCGATTTCATCCGGTTCCGGATGGTCCGTATCATCACCCATCATAAATGCCGCTGTCACCGCAACACCCATCAAACCAAGAATGGCCAACATCACCTTACCCCAAAACTACCGGCCACCCCTGACCGGGTCAGGCAAATGATGTAGCACGCTTGGCGTCGCTTAGGGCGGGAAAACTGGGGCTAAGGTTAACGCACGCGCCACAGAACAGGTTGTTGAGCGTAGCTGATGTAAAGCGGATGCTTGGGATGCCCGTCTTTGCTCAGGCCAAGATGATGGATCGGCTTGCCAGTTTCCCGCAAAAGCGTTTCGGTCGCGGGGCCACGCTCTAAATGCACCCCATGCGTGCCCCAGGCCGCGATAACCGTATCGGCCCATATTGCGCCGTCGCGGATCGTGGCGTCATTTTCTGGGCCAATCGGGTGTGTGGCTTTGCGCATCTTGTGCGGATCGGTTTCGCGCCATGCGAAAATATTGGTAACCTGAAACGCCCCGAACCCCAGCGCCCGCGCGCGCCGTTCACAGCGTTCGACGGTTGGATCGTTCTGCACCTCCGTCGCTTTGGATGGGTTCAGCATGACAAAGAGCACCTTTTTTCCATCCGGGTCCCACGTCCGGGTCAGCGCATAACGGTAGCGTTCGCAATCGGAATAAAGTGCGGTGGAGGGTGCATCATGCTTGATATGGGTGCGGGTGATCATGTCATCCGACAAAGACGCGCGAAGGCTGCATCTCACCCCCGCGATAGGTGCCGACGGCGATCGCTTTGCCATCATAAGAGGCCCAGACTTCTTCCCCGTATTCCACATCGTTGGCAATCACGCTGGCCGGGTTGCCGTTACGCAGCTTTGCAACGCTTTCCGCAAGGCAACGCACCTCTGGCAGGTCGGCCAGACCAACCTCAAGCGGTTGCAGGAACATGTCGAGCTGTGGTGTCTTTGCCAACTCGTCGACCTGTTCCAGGCTAACCCCGTCACTGGCCTGAAACGGACCTGACCAGATCCGGCGCAGCGATTTGACATGCGCTTTGCACCCCAGGGCCTCACCCAGATCGCGCGCGATAGACCTGACATAGCCACCTTTGCCGCATGTCATCTCCAGCACAGCATGGTTAGTGTCAGGTCGGTCGACAAGCAACAGTTCCTCGACCCAAAGCGGACGGGCGGCCAGCGCCATTTCTTCGCCATCGCGTGCCTTTTTGTAGGCGCGTTCTCCGTCAACCTTAACAGCTGAGAATTGCGGCGGGACCTGCATGATGTCACCGACGAACGCGCCCAGCGCCGCCTTGATCGTGTCATCATCAGGCCGCAGGTCGCTTTCTGCGATCACCTCACCTTCGGCATCATCAGTATTGGTTGCCTGGCCGAGCCGGATGGTGAATGTGTAGGCCTTCAGCGCATCGGTGATGTAGGGGACGGTCTTGGTCGCTTCGCCCAAGGCTACGGCCAGAACACCTGTCGCCTCGGGGTCAAGCGTGCCCGCATGCCCAGCCTTTTTGGCATCCATCGCCCAGCGTACCTTGTTCACAACGGCGGTCGAGGTGATCCCGGCAGGTTTGTCGACCACCAGCCAGCCAGAAATGTCCCGCCCCTTGCGTTTGCGCGCCATTGATTGCCCCTTTCAGAATGGGCGCTTGCTAGTGGGATGTCGAAAGGGGGTCAAGAACACAGATGCTGGATCAACGCCGCGACATCCGACCATCTGCGCAGGGACTAAGGTCAACATGACATCGCCGGTATGCGGTGTTACCTTTTCATGGCGGAGGAAATCTCAATGCAACAGCTCGCCCCGATAGTCATAGCCATCATGTTTTCCAGCGTTGTCTATGCCGAACCACCGATAACAGTTGAAACCGACCTGGGCATTCTAAACCCGCAGGATACGGGTCGCGAAATGCTGACGCGCAAGATCGAGATGGGCGTGATTGACTCAATCACCTGCTCGCTTGGCATCAATGTGACAAAGAACGACAACCATGAACTTGCCCGCGAACTGACACGACAATGTGCCGAAGCTGGCTATACGAAGGCCATGACATGGATGAGCCAGCTTGCGAACAATGGTCTGGGCGGTGAGTATGACCCTGACGGATCTGCTGAATGGGATCGCCAGGCGGCTGAAGCGGGTGATCCTGTGGGTCGCTTTAATCATGGATTAAACCTGATGCGCGGTCACGGCGTGGCACAAGACGAGGCACTGGGCCGTCAATATGTCGATCAGGCCGCAGAGGACGGGCTGAGGATCGCCAGACGCCTGCAGGACGCCGATTATGATCTGGACGAAGTCACGCCGGACGCAGACAACTGGAAATACGGGCCAGCTTTCTGACCAATTGCCAGCGGGCGGACCTTATCCGGCCTCAAGCACCTCAAGAAAGGCATCGCCGAAACGTTCAGCATATTTGTCACCGATCAGCCTGGTCAGCGCCTCTTTGTCGGCACTGCGCATTTGTGCGACCTTGGCGAGCATCCCGGCAGAACAGCTCATCGGTTTATCCGCCCCATGCGGTCCGCGGCTCAGTTCGGCTTGGACGGCAAGCAATTGATCGTAAACGGCCCCCTCGTTGCGCCCGGCCAGCTTGCGGCGCATCGGATGCATATCCGGTGTGTCGCCTGCGATCACTTCAAGGAAGTCGCGCCCATAGCTTTCCAGCTTTTTGGCACCAACACCGCCGATCTGGGCCAATTCATCCAAGGTCTGTGGCCGTTTTTCGGCCATTTCGATCAGCGTGCGATCATTGAAGATGATGTAGGCCGGTGCATTTGCCTGCTCTGCCAGATAGCGCCGCTTGGCCTTGAGCGCGGACAGTAGCGGCGCATCTTCTTCGCTGACAAGCATGCGGACTTTGGGGCCTGATCCGCGCGCCGCCTTGATCGTATCGCGGCGCAGATCAATCGTCGCCTCGCCTCGCAGGATAGGTCGCGCCTTTTCTGTCATCCGCAAGGCACCGTGGCGTTCCCGGTCCGGCCGGATCAGGTCATAGCCCATCATCTGCCGGAAAATCGCCTGCCATTGCCGTTTGTCATAGTCCTTACCGACGCCGTAGGTGGGCAGACGGTCATGACCACGTTGCCGGATCTTGTCGGTTTGATTGCCCAGCAAGATGTCAATCAAATGGCCTGCACCAAACCATTCTTCGGTGCGCAAGGCAGCAGACAGCGCCATGCGCACGGCGGTTGTACCGTCAAAAACTTCGGCCGGTTTATCGCAAAGGTCGCAATTCCCACAGGCCTCCGGGCTTTCGCCAAAATACTCCAGCAGGTTCTGGCGACGGCATTTCAGTGCTTCGGCCAGACCCAGCAGTGCGTTCAGCCGCCCGTGATCGGCGGCGCGTCGTTCTGGTGGGGCGAGTCCCTCATCAATCTGTTGTCGCCGAAAGCGAATATCGTCCGGGCCGAATAGGGTCAGCGTTTCCGCGGGTGCACCGTCGCGCCCAGCACGGCCAATTTCCTGATAATACCCTTCGATGGATTTCGGCAGATCCGCATGGGCGACCCAGCGGATATCGGGTTTGTCGATCCCCATCCCGAACGCAATCGTCGCGCAAACGATCAGGCCATCTTCCTGCTGAAAGCGTCGTTCAACGTCGCGCCGGTCTTCAGCCTCCATCCCGCCGTGATAATGGCAGGTCGGATGCCCAGCCTCGGCCAAAGCCTTGGCGAGTGTTTCGGTCTTCGCACGCGTGCCGCAATAGACGATGCCGGATTGGCCTTTACGTGCAGCCGCGAAGTTCAGGATCTGGTTGCGCGGGCCGTCTTTGGCCGCGAAGGCCAGATGGATATTGGGCCGGTCAAAACCGCGCAGGAAGGTGGCGGGTTGGGCGCCGTCAAAGAGTTTCTGAACAATCTCTTCACGGGTTTCGGCATCCGCCGTCGCGGTGAAAGCAGCAAGCGGCACGTCCAATGTGCGCCTGAGTTCCCCGATCCGCAGATAATCCGGGCGAAAATCATGGCCCCATTGGCTCACACAATGCGCCTCATCCACAGCAATCAGGCCGACTCCTGCGCGCCGCAACATGTTGGTCGTCCCACCAGCGGCAAGCCGTTCGGGCGCCATGTAAAGCAATTTCAGCTCGCCACGCGCCAACGCATCCCAAACCGCGTCGGTTTCGTCCTGGGTATTGCCAGAGGTCAGCGCACCTGCCGTGACCCCCGCCTCGCGCAGGCCACGCACCTGATCGCGCATCAGCGCAATGAGGGGTGAAATCACAACCGTCACGCCATCGCGGACAAGTGCCGGCAGTTGAAAGCAAAGCGACTTTCCACCACCCGTCGGCATGATCGCCAATGTGTTCTGGCCGTTCGTCACCGCCTCAACAATATCCTGCTGGCCGGGCCTGAAGGCATCAAAGCCAAAAACGTCACGGAGAAGCGTGGCAGCGGACATCGCGGATAGGACCTGTTGAATGCTCGGATTATTGTTCCCGATACATTTTCATAGGTGGAATCCGCTAACAAGCCGTAACTGCGCAAGTGCCACAAAAAAAGGTCGCTTCCTCATTGGAAGCGACCTTTCCGACAGGGAGAAGTGTCGGCCGGGGGGATTAGTTGATCTGGTAGACCTTGCTTGCAGCAGGCTGACCATCGATGCTGATCACAGCCAGCACGTCCTGGCGACGGTCAAAGCCAACGTTCACTTTAACGTCTGTATTTGCGCCAGCATTGACTGTGGTGGAGCCCAAGAGCTCGCCTTGTGTGCCGTTGTGGAAGTCGTAGATTTCGACAACACCGGCGTCAGCAGCGCGGACCAGACCCAGTTCCAGGCGGTCGTCAGCTTCCAGCGTGCGGCCATTTTCGAAATAGCTGTCAGCAGCGGCGAAAGAACCAGTTGCGGCAACAGCAGCGGCGAGGATGATTGTTTTGATAGACATGGTGTAGTTCCTTTAAGTTTTCATGGTGCGGGGTGAGACCCGCGTTTGCTTGGTTATGTTGTGCGGTGGTGACCGCGGTTGATCTCGTTATCTGGCGTCGTTGGTGTGGCGCCGTTGATGAGCCTAAGATTGGGCATCGAGAGGCGTTCGGAAAGGTCGACCGCGATCACGAAAATGGTGATCAATGTGATCAGCTTTGGTGCTTGACATATCAATAAGCGTTCTATCGGGGTCGTTTCGTGCACTGACGCACAGAACTTTTTGATGTTGGTGCGTCAGGTGCCGCTACGGCAACAAATGTCGCGATCCCCGTCTTTCAGTTGTTCACAGATTTCAGTCGGGCGCATTTCTGTGAGGTGAAAATATTTCTACTTTCTCGCGCCGGTGTGAGCATTTTGACATGAAATCAGCAAGTTGAAGCCCTTGCTTTGCGCTAGAAACTGAGTCGTTGCCAAGCGGGTTCCAAACTCTTAACCCTGACCCGTCAGGAGGTTCTGTGATGGGTGAGATCATTTTGGTGCGGCATGGCCAGGCGAATTCGGCGGCCACGGATGAAGAAAGCTATGACCGGCTGTCCGACCTAGGGCACCAACAGGCCCGCTGGCTGGGCGAATATCTGCAGGACAGAGAACGGCCGTTCGACAAGATCATCTCTGGCAGCCTGCGTCGTCACAAGGAAACCGCCGCCGGGATCGGATATGTCGCCCCGCAGATCGACCCGCGACTGAACGAAATGGATTACTTCAACCTCGGTCAGGCGCTAGAGGATGTGCACGGTGTGCCGTTTCCGGGGCCGGATGAATTTGCAGCCCATGTGCCGCAAGTCATGGAAGCCTGGCACAGGGCCGAGATTATGGGCGTCGAAACTTTTGCATCGTTCGAGGCGCGTGTGACGGGCGTGCTGCAAGAAGCTGCGAAACCAGGTGCGCGGGTGCTGTGTGTGACATCCGGCGGTGTGATCGGGATGATCATGCGTCATCTGCTGGATCTTGACCCAAAGCGGATGGCGCATGTGCTGCTACCGATCATGAACAGCTCTCTCCACCGGGTGCATGTCACGCCGCGAGGACCCATTCTGGCAGGTTTCAATGCGGTGCCGCATCTGGATTATCCTGACCGGGCGCATGCGCTGACACATTATTAATGCTGCGTCAGACCACAATCTCGGTCGTGCAATCGAGTGGTATGGTCCCACGATGCAGCACATGCGGAATCCCGACAAACAGCAGTGGGCGGCGGGCGGCAGCACGCATCTGGCGCAGATAGTCCAGTGTTCCGGTCTTGATTGAATCCTGATGGGCCAGCAATGCAGGATCATAAGGCACGACATCCGGTTTGGGCGTGACAAAATCCGCCGGACGCGTATCGGTGGCCAGGTAGATCGCCGTATTGGTTGCATTGAACCCCGCGCGCGCCGGATCGATGACAAGAAAGCGACGTCCCGCCTTTGGCCATGCATGGCCTGTTTTCAGGATCGCATCGCGGATCGCTTCGGGATGAACAGCCGATGATTGCACGCAATCTGCCCACGTGCAGCCCAGTTCGGGGATCGCCCGATATGGCGCGGCCTCGCGCCCCTTATACTTTGCCTGCTGTGCGGCAAAAACATCTGGTGCCACCTCCCGCAACATATTCAACGGCAGCAGGTGGTCACCGCGCATATCTTTGGGTTTCATATGATAAAGACGCGGTCGAAACGACATCATCGTCACATTACGCGCGTTTGGCGGCATGCCCAACAAGGACTTGACGATCACCTGCAATCCTTTGCCTATTGGCTGGGCTGATCGCCCCCAGACCAAAGGACCCGTCCCATGCTTCGTCTGCACTATGCCCCCCGCACGATTTCTGTTTCTGTCGCGATTGCCCTGAACGAGGTTGGGACGGAATATGAAGCAATACATGTCGATTTCGCATCCGCCGAACAGACCAAGGACGATTATCGCCGGTTGAACCCGAAAGGGCGTGTGCCAGCCTTGGAAACACCTGACGGGATTTTGACAGAAACCGGTGCCTTGCTGGAATATGTGGCCCCGTCGCTTGTTCCAGCCGATCCTTATGCAGCGGCCAAAATGCGGGAATTGATGTGCTATTTGAATGGCACCATGCATCCGCATCACGCGCACGGCCTGCGCGGGGAACGCTGGGCGGATCAGGAAAGCTCTTTCGCGGATATGCGCCAGAAAGTGCCGCAGCGGATTGGCGAATGCTGCGCCTATCTGGAAGAGGTCTTGCCAGCACTGCCATTTGCGGTTGGCAATCTGGAGGTTGTGTCTGACGCTTACCTTTATCCGGTGCTTAGCTGGTTATCGGGGGATGGTGTCGATATCGCTGACTTCCCGGTGCTTGCAGCGTTCCAGCACAAGATGAACACGAGACGGTCAGTGCAGGCGGTCTATGAAAAGGGGATGCTTTGATGGTGCATCTCTGGGTCCGCTCCGAACAGCGTGCCAATGAAGAGCGGGTGGGTGTCACTCCGCAAGGTGCGGCCAAGCTGACCGCGGCAGGGTTTCAGGTGACGGTTGAAGAAAGTGCGCAGCGCATCCTGCCAATCGCGGATTATGCGGCAGCGGGCTGCGCGATCGCGTCCGAGTTTTCCTGGGTCGACGCACCGGATGATGCGATCATTTTTGGCCTTAAGGAATTGCCTGATGACGGCACGCCTTTGCGCCACCGCCACATCATGTTTGGCCATGCCTATAAGGGTCAGCCCGCTGGCCAGGTGTTGCTGGGCCGGTTCAAGGCAGGTGGCGGGCGGCTGTTGGATCTTGAATATCTGACGGATGAAGACGGTCGCCGTGTGGCGGCCTTTGGCTATTGGGCGGGTTATGCCGGGGCGGCAGTGTCATTGATGTGCTGGATTGCGCAGCAGCAGGGCCGGACGGCCGGGGCGGTCAACGCCTATCCCAGCGCCAACCACATGCTGGCCGACTTGCAGCAAGCGCTGATCAGCTTGGGCACACAGCGCCCGACGGCCTTGATCATCGGGGCATTGGGACGGGTCGGAACCGGTGCCGCTGACCTCTGCCAGGCGATGGGCGTGGCTACAACGAAATGGGACATGGCCGAAACCGCATCGGGCGGACCTTTTCCAGCGGTGCTGACCCACAACATCTTCCTCAATTGTATCCTCGCCCGCCCCGGCACGCCAGTCTTTGTGCCTGCCAGCGCAAAGGTTGCCGCACGCGATCTTTCGGTGATCGGCGATATCGCCTGCGACCCGGATAGCGATTTTTCCCCGATCAAGGTCTATGACCGGACGACCACATGGGATGCCCCCGCTTTGCGCGTGCATGACCAGCCGGTTCTGGATGTGACAGCCATCGACAACCTGCCATCCATGCTGCCCGCCGAAAGCAGTGAGGATTTTGCAGATCAGCTTTTGCCGCACTTGCTGACCTTGGATGCGCCCGATCAGGGCGTTTGGGGTCGGGCGCAGGCGTGCTTTGACCGGGCGGTCGCCTGATGGGGTATATGGTCGATGGCGTTTATCACGTCGGCGACGACGTCACGGCGACGTTGCCATCGGGTGAATTCGAACGCAGCCGCAGCACCGTGCGCCATTGGATCGGGCAAGGTGACTTTCCGGCAGAGGCTGACCGCTATCACCTGTTTGTCGCCTGGAACTGCCCTTGGGCTCATCGGGCACTGCTGGTACGGGCGCTGAAAGGTCTGGACCACATCACCGTCTCTTATGCCTTGCCCAACAGGACCGATCAGGGCTGGGTGTTTGACGATGAACCCCTGCTGGGTGCCCGGGCGATGCACGAGGTCTACAGCGCCGATCCCATGCGCTATACCGGGCGGCTGACCGTGCCTGTCTTGTGGGACAAGGTGCAGGGCCGGATGGTGAATAACGAATCCGCTGATATCGTGCGGATGCTGAATGATGCGTTTGACGGGCCGGATCTGGCACCTGCAGAATTGCGCGATCAAATCGAGGACTGGAACACGCTGATCTACGCGTCGGTTAACAACGGCGTCTATCGGGCGGGCTTTGCCTCAACGCAGGAAGCGTATGAAAAGGCCGCATATGAGGTGTTTGAAACGCTTGACCGGATCGACACGCATCTGGCGAAGAATAAACACTTGTGTGGCGATAAATTCACCGAGGCGGATTTGCGCCTCTTCCCCACACTCGCGCGGTTCGATGTCGCCTATCACTATGCGTTTCGTTGCAACCTGAAAAAGCTGTCAGATTACCCATATCTGTGGCCCTATGCAAAGGCGATCTACGCGATGCCGGGCGTGGCTAAGACCGTGCGTTTCGAGATCTACAAACGCGGCTATTTCAGCGCGAGCGAGAAGCGCAATCCGCTGGGGATCATCCCGATTGGCCCCGTCGTTGATTGGGGCATTGATCAGGTCGGCCGGTAAAGCTCATCCTCGGCTTCATTGGCGTTGACACCCAGCGCCTCCAGCCCAGCCTCAAGATGATCGGGCAGATGCGGTGATCCTTTGAGGTATTCCGCCGTCGGAACCGTCGCCTCGCGGGTTGCAGTGTCAAGCGCCTCGCTCAGATCTTCAGCCTCGAAACTCCCGCGTCCAATCCAGAACACAGCAACAAGCCCCGCCTGCTCATCCTCGTTCAACCGCTCAACGAAAGCATCGAACTCGTTCTCGGCACGGTCAAGCTCTCGGGCAAGGATGATGATTTCGGCAACTTTGTCAGCGGTGATGGGTAGCATGGGCTGATCCTCCTATTGGCGCCAGAATGTGACAATTTGGATCTATGGGCTTTGATCTGGCGCAAGTGACGCGCAATGATCCGCATCGGTTGTTAGGCGCGCTGGCGTTCTTAGAAACGGTCAATATAGGGTGGCTGCATGATCATCGTTCTCAACGGATATCCTGGTGTTGGCAAGCTGACCATTGGACGGGAACTAGCCGACAAACTCGGTGCGCGCATTGTTGACATCCACACGCTTTACAACCTCGCTTTTGCTCTGACTGAGTTCCGCACACCTGCGTTCCGCGATGCCGTGCGTCGGGTTGAGGTGATTGCCGACGATCTTATCAATGTACTGCCTTTAGAGGTGCCTGTTGTCTTTACGACCGTTTTGACCGGAGACAGCGATTGGGCACAGGAAGAATGGCAAAGGTTCTTGGACCGCGGCGACCGACGTCCACCGCTGGTGATGGTGCACCTTCATTGCGCGCTTGACGAAAACATAAGGCGCATCCAGTCGCCAGAGCGCAGCAGTAAAGGCAAGCTGCGCGGTGCGGAGGTCGCGCGCCGCAACCATCATGATCAAAAGCCGCTTATCGGGGCCGACTTGGCGCATACATTGCGGCTGGATGTGACGACTCTTTCAGCAGAACGGGCGGCTCATGAAATTGCCGATCATTGTCGTGCTATAGCTTAGGAGCACTGCGACCGGGTTGCCACCCGACCGCTACTTCGCCCCGAACAAACGGTAATACATCCAGTCCGGCATAAACTGTGACAGCCGGAACACCCATGAAAACACCATCGGAAAGCTTTTCTTGAACGTGTCGGTGTTCATATGGTCGAACACTTCTTTCGCGGCATCTTCGGGTGACATGATGAAAGGCATGTTGAAATCGTTTTTGTCGGTTAGCCGCGTCTTGATGAAGCCCGGATTGATCAGCTGCACCTCAATCGGTGAGGTGCGCAGATCGGCCTGCATCGATTCAGCCAGTGACATCATGCCTGCCTTGGACGAACAATAGCCGATGGCACCCGGCAGGCCGCGAAAGCCCGACAGGGAGCCGACGAGTACGATATGCCCTGCATTCTTCGCGACCATGTCTTTGATGACCGACCCAACAACGCGAGAGGCACCAAGGAAGTTCACCTCGCCCATCATGTCGGCCTTTTCGTTGTCCCATTCATGGGATTTCATGGGCCAGTAGACACCGGCGAGATATACAACACCGTCTAGGTCACCCGCTTCGGCAGCAGCCTTTTCGACGGCAGAACGGTCGGCCACATCGACGGCGATGTAGGACGCTTTGCCCGGCAATTCCTCAACCAGTTCTTTCAAACGATCCTCTGATCTGGCGGAAACGATAACCTCGGCACCTGCCCGACTAAGACTGAATGCCACCTCGCGCCCTAACCCCTCGCTCGCGCCGACGAGCCAGTACCGCTTCCCTTGCCAGTTCTTCACGTTATTCTCCTGCGTAGGCCTTTTCTTTGGGGCGCATTGTCGCGACCAGCTCGGCCACTTTGATGCCAAACTTACGGAATTGACTGCGGTTCATGATGTTTCCGTTGGACATCAGATACATCCAGTCAGTGACGTCCAGCGCATGACCACCGGCCTCTTTCGCCAGCTTTATCCGGTAATTCAGCAACACCGCAGACCCTTTTTGCTGACCAGTGCCCGCGCCAACCACATCAGGCGCCTCCGCCTTGATCTTACCGTCATTGCCCAGGGTCAGTGTCCAGACGCGATCCTGCACAAGGCCACTGTCATAGTGGAACTTTTCAACCATGGTGCAGATGTTGCCCTCCCACGTCGCCTGAAAGTCAGCAACGAAACGCGATGAGACCTTGCCGGTCGGCCCGTAAATGATGCCTTCGCATTCGACAGGTCCATTAAACCGTTCGCGAATATCAAAGATCGGGCCATCGGCATAATCATCGGATTTTTGCGCCCAAAAGGACACGTATCGGGTCTTCAGCATCACTGCGGCAGCCATCAGGGCAGCGCCGATCAGGATGTAAGTCACAAAAGACATCTTCAGTCCTCAAGTTTCGTGGCGATCAGCAAGCCGATTGCCAAAAGTTTCAAAAGCGACGGCACCAGTGCGTAAAGCATCGTCAGCGTTGTTATGGCTTCGGGCGGCAGATCGGTGCTGCCGGCCACAAAGCCAGATCGTTCAAGTAGCGGCAGCAGCACGACTGCTGCGAAGGCCAGGGTGAATTTGTTCACCAGGTTCCATAGGCCGAACCCCTGCCCCCCATTGGGCGAGATCACAGCCATCCGCTTTGCAAACATGGCGGGCAAAAGCGTAAGGTCTGCCCCAATCGTTGCACCACTTAATACGCAGATCACCGCAAAGGGGATCACATCGCCGGGCGATAAAGTGAGGGTGTAACCAAATGACGCAACCGCAAGGATCATCGCAGTGATCAAAACGGGCTTTTCGCCGTAGCGGCGGGCGAGGGCGGACCAGATCGGCGATGAGACGGCAGCGGCCAGGAAAAAGAGAACCAACAGCGGCCCCTCCCACCCTGCCGCGCCCAGTTTGCTTTCGACATAGAACAGGAACAGCGTGGAGGAGACGGCGAGCGGTGTGGCGTTGACGAGTGCGAGGATCAGCAATTTGCGCGCCGTGCTATCGCGGATGATTTCGCCGATTTGGGATGGTTCGTTGCTGACACGTTCTTTCCATTCCGGCCACATGAAGAACGCCGCAATTAGCGTGACCGCGGCAAAGCCGTAGGCGAAGGCGGCGAAAGGGTCCGCGGCGATGCCGATGAGCGCTGTCGGGATCACTGCTGCAATGCACACACCCAGCAATGCCCCGCTTTCCCGCCAAGCGGCAAGCCGCACATGGCCTTTGGGGTCTTTGCCCGCCTTGCTGACCCCTTGCGCATAGAAATTGATCGACAGAAAGCTGAACGCTGTGAAAAGCCCGGTGACCGTCAGCCCGAACCACCAGATCGGCGAGATCGGCGGCGCGATGGCGAAAAGCCCGATCATTGAGAGGGCGAGGACAAAAGCCGTCAGCGTGATGATCAGCTTCTTGGCATCGGTCAACCGCTCGCTTATCCAGCCCAGGATCGGATCTTGCACGACATCGAACAAACGCAGGCCAAACAGCAGCGCGCCCAGCGCGGTCAAGCTGACCCCATAAGTATCAGCATAGTATTTGGGCGCGTAGATGTAGATCGGCAGACCTGCGCCGGATAGAACAGCGGCAAATCCGGTGTAAGCCGGCAGCCGCTCTGATAGAGCTTTCATCTGCTGATCTCTTCCACCGGTGGTGCCGGTTGAGACCGGAAGGTGGCACCTTTCCACCACAGCTTCAGCGCTTGCCAGTGGATCAGTGTCAGCACCCGCCGCGAGCCGAAGGGACGGCGGAGAACCGAGCGGATGATCGAAGTATTGGAGATGGGTTTGCGCGCGCCGGTCAAAGAGGCGATCAGCCCACCATTGCCGCGCGAATAGTCGATCCAGATACCAATACTGTCTGGCTGAATATCAAACCGGAACACATATCCGCCTTCATTTGGCTGAAAAGGTGAAACATGCATCAGTTTCTGCGCGGATATCGTATCCGCTTTCGAGATCGCGCGTCCATCGTCATGACGGCAGAGATACGAATGACGGTCACCGAAGGTGTTCGTGACTTCGGCGATGATCGTCGTCAGTTCGTCTGCGTCATCATGGCAAAGCCAGAACGACACGGGGTTGAAAACGTGACCTAAAACGCGCGGTTGGGCGAGCAGTTCAATCCGCGCAGGATCAGGCACATTATGTGCAGCCAACACGTCGCGCACCCATGCGGCGCCGCGCCCCTGTTTGGGGGGGCCGCCATGGTCGCTATCTTGTAGTGACATCAGATTGCCGCGCCCACGCCCAAACAGGCCTGGCGTTTTCACATCAGCCTCTGCATCCAGCAGCACATAATCTATCGAATAGCGGAATGCGTTCTTGGTGGCGCCACGCCGCCCGTGATAAGTCTCACCCGCGATATGATCGATTGTGGCTGTCACTCTGCTGCCATATCCAGATGCTCCATCGCGTTCAGCGCATGCACGACATCCAATGCACTCGATAGCCCATCTTCGTGAAAACCGTTCTTCATCCACGCCCCGCAGAACCAGGTCCGGTTCGATCCATTCATGGCCGCCGCAGCTTCTTGCGCAGCCAGCGCCTCAAGATCGTAGACAGGATGGCGCAATGTGACCTCATCCCAGATCAGATCATCCCGGATAGGGCGCTTCGAATTCAGCGTGACCATAAAATCCTCATCCTTCAACCACGGCTGCAAGGAGTTCATCCAGTAGGTCAAATCGATCTCGCGTGAGTTGCTCTGTTCATCCTCGGTATAGATCCACGATGACCAGACCTGTTTGCGCTTGGGCATGATCGACGTGTCGGAATGTAGCACAATCTTGTTGGGTTGATAGCGGACAGCACCAAGAACCGATTTTTCAACCGCGGTCGCGTCCGTTAGCATCTTCAGCGTGTCATCGGAATGTGTTGCAAACACAACCTCATCAAAGCTCTCCCAGACGCCGCCATATGTTTTGATCTCTGCCCCGAATGGCGTGCGTCTGACCCCCTGTACCGCCGTACCAAGACGCATATCGATCCCGCGCTGCAACATGTCGGATGCCAATCGCGTGACGTATTCGCGTGAACCGCCCTGGACGGTGTACCATTGATGCTGGCCCGTCACGCCCAAAAGCGCATGGTTATCAAAGAACCGCATCAGTGCATAGGCCGGGAAGTCCATGATCTTTTCCTTGGGCGTCGACCAGATCGCGCCCGAGAAAGGCAGCAAGTAGTGATCGCGAAAGAAATCGCCCAGATCCAAGGCTTTCAACAGGCCGCCGATTGTCAGCGTTTCATCCGCCCTGCTGATGTCTAGACCATGCTTGTTAAAGCGCATGATGTCGCGCAGCATCCTGTAAAACCGTGGGCTTAATGCATTCCGTCGCTGTGCAAAAAGAGCATCAAGATTATTGAGAGCATACTCAAAACGACCACCACAGAAAGACGCCCCAAAACTCATGTTGCTTTTGACGACAGGCACGTCGAGATGCTCAAACAACGCTGTCAGGCTTGGATAATTAGCGTAATTGAAGACGATAAAGCCTGTGTCGACGGCCTTGTCACCATTGTGTCCCACCATCTTGGTACGGGCATGACCACCCAGCCTGTTTTCGGCCTCGAACAACACCACGCGATGATCTTTGGCCAGCGCATGTGCGGCACCCATGCCGGATATGCCCGCCCCTATCACTGCTATTTTACGGGGGAGGGCGGTCGATGTTTCAAACGGCATAAGGTGGGGGCTCTTTTATAGTTACTCTCGGTTATGGTGCTTCATACGGCAGGCCATCAAGGCTGGATCAAACGAAAACCGCTCAGGCAGTGATCCAGTCCCTTTGATGGTACGTAACTAATTACATGAAGACTGAAACGAACGTGTTGCCGAAAACGGATGCGCCCACTGGTTTGCTTGCCTATAAAAGGTTGAGCGCGAAGGATATTCGTAATTCGGGGGCGCAGACGTTGAACGCAGAACAAACGACGAAACGCATGGCTTGGGTCGCCCAGGTCTCGGCGGTTCGCGATCACCAGGACAAGGCAGCGTTTGCCGAAATCTTTGGTTATTTCGCGCCGCGCGTGAAGTCATTTTTGATGAAGTCGGGGGCCAGCCCGGATCTGGCAGAAGAATGCACACAGGAGGTCATGGCGACTCTTTGGAACAAGGCCCATATGTTTGATCCGGCAAAGGCAAGTGTATCCACGTGGATATTCACAATTGCCCGAAACCGGAAAATTGATCTGCTGCGAAAACAGCGTCGGCCAGAACCAGAAGATTTGCCATGGGGACCCGAAGCAGAGCCCGACCAGGCCGACGTGATGGGTTTACAACAAGAAACTGAAAAACTGGGCGAAGCACTTGCGACATTACCGCCCGAACAGAGGAAACTGATCGAAAAAGCCTATTTTGGTGAGTTAAGTCATAGCGAAATTGCTGCAGAGACCGGCTTACCATTAGGGACGATCAAATCGAGGATTAGACTGGCGCTGGAACGTCTACGTCACAAAATGAAATGATGAATGAGATGGGTAAGATTAAACACCACCTGACCGAAGAATTGCTGATGGGATATGCTGCGGGCACGCTGCCTGAAGCGTTCAATCTGGTTGTCGCGACGCACATCTCAATGTGCGATCAGTGCCGTGCGGCATTGGCGGAATATGATGCCGTTGGCGGTGAAGTGATGCTGGGGAGCGATCCGGTGGATATCGCGGAAAACGCTTTGGCCGCGACACTTGCATTGATCGAACAGCAGGACAAAACAAGGATGCCGATCACGGTGCCCGCACCGCGAAACGGCGGGCTGTTTCCAGCGCCATTGCGCACCTACGTGGACGGCGATGTCGATGCGGTGAAGTGGCGCAAGATCGGTGGCGGGGTCAGTCAAATGATCCTTAATACATCGAAAGAGGCAAGTGTGCGGTTGCTCCATATCCCAGCAGGCACTGCTGTGCCTGATCACGGACACAATGGCACGGAATTGACATTGGTGCTGCAAGGCGCGTTCGTCGACGAGACCGACCGCTTTGGCGTTGGTGACGTTGAAGTTGCCAATGAAGAGCTCAATCACACACCCGTCGCGGAGGCCGGAATGGATTGTATCTGCCTTGCGGCGACTGACGCACCATTGAAGTTCAACAGCCTGATGCCGCGGATCGCGCAGAAGTTCGTCGGCATCTGACATGCGCAAGGCTGACTGCTCAGCAAAGCCCCCGGCAAACTGCCGAGGGCTTTTTTCTATTCTTACGCAGCTGCGCAGATTGGTTTGCCGCAGCGTTCCGAATTGGCACTCAACGCGGCCAGTCCGATATCTGCTCTTGCAACACTCATACGGGCGGCAGCCCAACCAATTCTCTTCCCTCATTGGTCTTGAGCGAAAAGTCACCCCCTTGGAACCCATCTGCATCCGGTCCGCAGAGAAAGGCAATTGCCTTCGCTACCCAAGCGGCGGGAATGTGCGCCGATGGGTCCAACCGGCTGACCGGATTGATAGCCGATGCCCTGATCATGGCCTGCATGTCCGTTGCAACCGTCCCAGGGCTCAGCCCGATCACGCGCACGCCTTCAGCAGCATACTCTTTGTGCGCGACACCGGTCAGCCTCAGAACCGCCGCCTTGGACGCGCAATAATGTGACCATCCTTCAAGGAAAGAGTTTGCGGCCCCTGACGAGATATTGATGATTGTTCCGCCACCTTGCTTGCGCATGGCAGGGATCGCGAAACGCAGACCGTGGTAGACGCCTTTGATGTTAACGTCGACTACGCGACCCCAAGCCTCGGGGTCACTTTCAGCAATTGTTGCAATCGGATCAATCAAACCAGCATTGTTAACAAGAATATCGACGCTCCCGAAGGTCTCCATCGTGTAGTCAACCAGCGCGGCAAACGCCCGGTGGTTGCTGACGTCACAGGTCATCGCACCGGCCTGATGCCCGGCATCGCGCAACTCTTGTGCTATGACCTTGATGACATCACCGGAACGCGCGGCCAGGACGACCCGAACGCCAAGCTCGGCAAGATGTCGGGCGCATGCTTCACCTATCCCACGGCTGGCGCCGGTGATGATCGCTGTTTTGTTGATGAGATGTTGCATAGCGTTCACTCATTTGGCCCTTTGAACCCAGCGACGCGCCCCCAATTGCACGGTATGTTTGTTTCCGGCACACCGTCGCAGTCGACAAGGTCAAAGCGCAAATCCAGCTTAACGGACAGGCCGGTTGGCGAGCCCACAAAGGCGATGAAATCCATTCCGTGATCAAGTCGAAACAGCTCGCCCTCGGCCTCGAAGCCCACGACCCGAATACTGTCGTAGTTAGGTACGAATTCGGGGTATGTCGTATCGCGTATCATGCGAAAATCGAGCGTCAGGGGCGCAGTCACGCCAAGCATTGTCAGATCTCCATGAAGCTTGCCCGAAACATGCGTCAGCATCTGCACCTCACGCGATACAAAGGTGATGTTCGGATAGGTCTCAACGTTCAGGTAATCGGCATTGCGGACATGGTTGTCGCGCCCGATATGATTGCTATCGAGTGATGCCGCCTCAATTGAGAAGGTGATTTGAGAATTTGCCGGATCGAACTCATCTATCAAGAACGTCCCGTCATACGTTCGGAACTGGCCTACTGTCGGGCTCAGGTTCATATGGTCAATCTCCCAGCCAACATATGCGTGGCCCAAATCGAGCGTCCACTCTTTGGGTTCCGCTGTGGCGACCGACGCTGCGTTGAGCATTCCTGCGGCAGCGAGTGTTCTTGCAAGGCGGATCATCGTGTCTTCCTTTTCGATTTTCGTATCCTGTGAAAGTGCAACAGCATCTATTGACTAAAAATAGTTCAATAAACTATTGATCACTCCCCACACTCGTGCAAATTCTGCACGAATGGATGTAACTGCACTGAAGACCGTTTTGCATGTTCGGGCGCATGGCAGCATCGCTGGTGCAGCCCGTGCGCTCGACATGGACCCGTCCTCGGTGTCGCGCGTCGTTGCGTCCGTCGAGACCGGATTGGGTATCAGGCTCTTCCATCGCACGACACGACGTCTATCCCTGACGGAAGAAGGTCAAACCTATCTTCAGCGCGTCGCGCCGCTTGTCGAAGAACTGGACGCCGCCGCAGAAGATGCCGCAGGCGCGCGCACGCGGCCCGCCGGTCATTTGCGGATCACGGCCTCGGTTGCTTTTAGCTGTAAGATGCTGGTCCCCCTGCTTACAGAGTTTCATGAGCGCTACCCCAACATCACCACGGAGTTGCAGAGCAATGATGCAAATCTTGACCTTGTTGAAAACGGCATTGATTTGGCAATCAGGCTTGCACCCGCACCCAAAGGTGACCTTGTCTCAACACGTTTGATAAGGACCCGCTACAAGGTTGTGGCCAGCCCTGACAACTTCAAAGCGCGTGGGCCTTGTGCACACCCAAGTGACTTGGCAGATGAGAACTGCCTTCGTTACGCCCTGCCGGGATTGCAAAGCGTCTGGTGCTTCCGGAGATCGGCTGAAACCGCGTTTGAGGTCCCGGTTCAGGGCAGCCCTCTTATTTCGAATGCGCTTGCGCTGCGACAGGCGGCCGTTGAAGGTTTGGGTGTCGCGCTGCTGGCGGACTGGCTGATAGATCAAGACTTGCGGGCCGGGCACCTGATTGAGCTGTTCCCGAACTACCAATGCACCGCAACCGATTTTGAGACAGCCGCTTGGCTGCTTTACCCAAATCGCAGCTATCTGCCACGCAAGGTACGCGTCATGATTGACTACTTGAAGGCTCGCGTTGGTCCTGAACTGCGATCGTCGGAATAGGTGAACGCTACGGCCTTTGGCCATAACCGAAGCAATCCACCCAAAGCCGCAATGACGCACCTTAAAACGACCTCGCCAGGAGGTGGACGCGGTCGCATCATTCGGGCTTAGCCGTCGTGAAGTGACGCTCTCATTCTGTCCAAATGATCGTCCCACCCCTTGTCCAATGCAAGCGTGAGCCCAAACGCGTCTGCGCCTCGCAAAAGTCCCTCATGCCGCAAAGAAAGTTTTGTACCCCCTTCGACCTCTGCCAAAGACCATTTCACCGTACTGGATTGTCCGGCCATGGGTTTAATCGTGAATGTGTATTCGAGGCGCGTGAACGGCTCAGCGACCAGGACTTCCCCCCACATCAGCCTGTCGCCACTTTCCGTTCCAAACATTTCATAATCACCATCGACCAACGTTGCCTTCGGCTTATGAAACCATATGGCCAGCTTGTCGGGATCAGTAAGATACTCCCAGACTTTGGCTGGCGAGGCTTTCAGGTAGATCGTCTTTATCAATACGTTATCGGTCATTGCATGTCTTTCTCAATTTCAGATTTCAATGTGTTCAGACGTTCATCCCAGAAGGCATCAAAGTAACCGAACCAATCGAAAACCTGTCTTAGGCCGTCGGGATTGAGCGTGTTCACACGTGTTCTGCCGCTGACCTGGGTTGTAATCAGGTTCCCTTCGCGCAGGATCGACAGATGTTTCTTGACCGCTGCTCTGGTCATTTCGAAGTTTTCCGCGACCTCGGCGATCGTCATCTCGTTGGATGCAAGCAACCGAAGGATGTCCCTTCGCGTCGGATCGGCCAGGGCGCGAAATCCCATCTGTTCCGATACCGTCATTTTGTCACCGGCAGAAATTCGAAAGCACCGTCTTGATAAAGCGAAGCAATACAAGGTGTGTTGGACACGCACGCAGAAATATGCGCGGGACCCGCAGCAATGCTATGAAACCATCCCGGTCCAATGCTGCGCGCAGCTTCAGGATTTTCGTCGCTTGCGTGATGGACCATTTCGCTATCAGGTGCGGCGAATGCCACGGCTTCGGGTGTCGTCTGCCATTCGAAACTATGCGAGCCGAGCAGCATGATTGGTTCTGCATGCGCCTGCGAGGTCAAAGTTGTCAGGGGAATCGCCGGTGCGAAACGTGGATGTTTCATTGTCATTTCCTAAATGATACCTTTTGGTATTATTATATTTATGAAACCAAAAGGTATCATGTCAAGCGAAGTTTGCGGAATAGTCCGACGTTCGGAAAGTGCGCTTTCGCCTCCAATCCCTGGATGTCCGCTTCGCGAATCGTCGCTGCAAAGATCAAGAACAACGCGCTTTCTAACCGCGCAAAAGTACGAAGGTTCAGGGCATGGCAGCGCCTACCCGGACCGACACCTAGACAAGCCAGTTCCGGCCGGCTTTTGCCAATGATATCGTTCCATCGCTTGTCGGCGGTACAGAAAGGTCGTACCCCTGTTGCGACGCTAGGGATATTTGCATGGCATTCCTTTACCGCATCGCATTTGCATTTGCGCTTCTCGGCGCGGTGCCGGTACAGGCACAGACATTTGCGGTCAATCTTGGTGATCGCACATTGGGCACGATGACGTTTCAGCGTGATGGTGCGGCGGCTTTCCTACGCTCGTCGCTGAATAACACGCCGCTCAACCTGTTTAACGGCACGCTTGATGCGTCTTCGCGGCCAGTCCGAATGCAATCCGGCGAAACCCGGCGTCAGCTTTTGGCGCGCAGCGATACCACCCGCAAAAACCGGGAGGTTTCTGTGATCATGGATGGCGGCACCGTCACCCAAGTTGTCGTCAATCCCGCCACAGAAAACACGTCGCTATCCGTGGCAGAACGGGTTCCGGCAGGTGTTTTGGACCCAGTCCGGGCCTTTGGTCAAATCGCAACGGCGCAAGACTGCCCCGGCGTATTGCAAATGTATGATGGGCGCCGTGCGGTCCAGCTCAGTCCAAGCGCGCGTGCGCAAACCGATGCTGGTTTGCGCTGCGATATGGACTACCGCGTTATTGCGGGACCGGGGCATCTGGCACCGCTCAGTTTCAAGAACGCATCGGTCACACTGATCTACGACGCCTCTGGCCTGGCCGCATTGGAAATCTCAACCGGCCCCTTTGCAGTCAATATTGTCAGAACGCCTTAACAGCGTCCGAGACGCTGAAAACATGGCTCTAAACGGCGCAGAGCTCCAGACCGTGACGCGACCGGGTGACACATTGCGGCGCACTCAACCCTTTGGTGATGCAATCGGCACGACCGTGCCCCCGGCATCTGGCGAAATCTCCGCAAAATCAAAATTGTCCAGCCGATGCGCCCGCTTGCCCGCTTTCTCGGCCGAGATCTTGATATCCTCGATATCCTTTGCCGCTTGCCCAAAATGCCGGTCCAGGTTGCCCACGCGGGTCACCAACCGGTCCACATCACCGCCCAAAAGCGCCAATTCCTTGCGAATGGCCCCTGTCTGTTCGCGCATCCGGGCATCCTTCAGGATCGCCCGCATCGTGTTGAGCGTCGCCATACATGTGGTGGGTGACACGATCCAGACCCGCGCGGCAAAGCCTTCGCGCACCACCTCTGGCAGGCGGCTATGCAGTTCGGCGTAAACCGCCTCTGACGGCAGGAACATAATCGCGCCATCGGCGGTTTCCCCGTCGATAATGTAGCGGGCGCTGATATCCTTGATGTGCTTGCGCACTGCGACCGCAAGGTCACGCAGCGCCACCTTTTGTTGCTCTGGCGTCTGGGCCGCAGCAAGCTGCTCGTAAGCCTCAAACGGAAACTTCGCGTCGATGACAATCGGCCCTGGCGGGTTCGGCAGATGCACCAGACAATCCGCCCGCCTGCCATTCGACAAGGTCGCCTGCAGCGCATAGCTGTCCGCGGGCAGCGCTTTGGAAACGATATCCGTCAGCTGGATTTCCCCAAACATCCCCCGCCGCTGCTTGTTCGACAGAATGTCCTGCAGGGACAAAACATCCCCCGACAGCTTTTCAATATTCGTCTGCGCCTTGTCGATGGTCGCCAGCCGCTCCTGCAATTCCGTCAGGCTCTTCGTTGTCTTCTCCGATGACCCCGTCAGGCTTTCTTTCATCCGCTCCTGCATTTCGGTCAGGGCAAGCGTCGAGCGCCGCTGGCTTTCATGCAGTTGTTCGGTCATCTGTTGGCGAACCTCGGCCAGCCGCTGTTCCATGTTCTGCAACACCTGGCTTTGCCCATGGGCCTGCTGTTCGCTGACCGTCTTGATGCTGCCTGCCAGCGTGTGTTGGCCCTGGTTCAACACGCCGATATCCTGCGCAAGCCGTCCGACCTGCCCCGCGACATATTCAACTGCTTGCGTGGACTTGCCCGCGCGACGGACGGTGATGATCAACAGGATCAGCACCAAAAGCGTGATCGCGGCACCAATGGCCAGCCCAATCACAAGCGGGTGGTCAAAAGCATAAGCCTGATCGCCAATCTGGATCATGTGCGCTCAAATAGTCTTTCAATGTCGCTGAGTTTCAGCTCCACATAAGTCGGCCGCCCGTGGTTGCATTGGCCAGACAGCGGCGTCGCCTCCATTTCGCGCAACAGCGCGTTCATTTCTGCCCCCTGCATCCGGCGGCCCGACCGGATGGAGCCATGGCAGGCCACGCGGCTCAGGATCGCTTCGATCTTCGCTTGCAAAGACGCACTATCCCCCTGATCGGCCAGCTCATCCAAGATGTCGCGCAGCATGCCTTCGGCATTCACCTCGCCCAGGATCGCTGGCGTTTCGCGCACGGCAATTGCGCCCCCGCCAAAGGGTTCAATGGTCAGGCCCAAGCGCGCGAGATCATCCGCAATCTCCATCAATTGCGCGGCCTCACTGTCAGTCATTTCGACAATTTCGGGGATCAGCAGGGCTTGCGCAGCCACACCGTTTTCTGCCATCTGCGCTTTCAGCTTTTCGTAGACCAGCCGTTCATGGGCCGCATGCTGATCCACGATCACGATACCCGTTTCGGTCTGCGCGATGATGTAATTCTCATGCACCTGCGCGCGGGCTGCCCCAAGAGGCAGATCGTTGGGTTCGTCTTCAACAACAGGCTCAATCCGGCCCGATGGCGCTTCTTGAAACCCCGGTGCCTGCGCCTGAAACGTCATGGATCGGGCGCTGAAACTGGGCCGGTCCATCTGGTAGATGCGCGGCTGAGCCGGTTCCGGCCTGATCGCCCCAAGTGTTGCGTCAGCGACGGTTGTCGATGCCCTGTGCCCCGCTTCGGCCAGCGCATGGCGCAGCCCCGACACGATCAACCCGCGCACGGTGCCGGGATCGCGAAACCGCACCTCTGACTTGGCGGGATGCACATTCACATCCACCAGCGTTGGGTCGCAATCAATGAACAATGCCGCAACCGGGTGCCGATCCCGCGACAGCACATCCATGTAGGCCGCGCGCAAGGCACCCAACAGCATCTTGTCGCGCACAGGCCTGCCATTCACGAACAGATATTGCGCCACCGCCGCCCCGCGCGAATAGGTGGGCAAAGCGGCATAGCCGGTCAGGTGAAACCCATCCCGCTGCGCATCAATCCGGAGCGCGTTTTCCGCGAAATCCTTACCCAGCACCGCGCGCAATCGCCCATGCAGCGCATCAAACAGATCGCCTGTCTCTGCCTCCGCCCGGAACGTGGTGCGCTGGTCCCCGTTTGACGCATCGCGCAGAATGAATGTCACAAACGGTTCGGCCATCGCCAGCCGCTTGACCACATCGCTGATAGCCTGCCCTTCGGCCCGATCCGTGCGCAGGAATTTCAACCGCGCAGGCGTAGCATAGAACATGTCGCGCAGTTCAATGACCGTCCCGCCTGACAAGGCTGCAGGGCGTACCGGGTCGGTCTTGCCGCCCGCCACACTGATCATTGCGGCATCTGCCCCCGGCACGCGCGAGGTGATCGTCATGCGCCCCACGGCCCCCAGCGAAGGCAAGGCCTCCCCCCGGAACCCGAACGACGTGATGTTCAAAAGGTCAGACCCATCGATTTTCGACGTTGCATGCCGCGACAAGGCCAGCGGCAGATCGTCCGCCGCGATCCCACAGCCATCATCCGTCACGCGGATCAGGGTCTTGCCACCATCGGCAATCACCACTTCGATCCGGGTCGCACCCGCATCAATACTGTTCTCGACCAGTTCCTTCACAGCAGAGGCTGGACGCTCCAACACCTCACCCGCCGCAATCCGATTGATTGCGGCATCATCAAGCTGCCTAATCACCGGGCGCGCCTGTATCTGGGGGTCTGCGATAGCCATAGCACAAGGTCTAGCATAGTCCGCGCCGATTCTACGAGGGCGAAAACCATATTGACTCTCAATATATGTAAGCACACACTTACGTAAATGGAGGCGACACCATGCGGATATTGATCGTAGGCGGCACCGGATTTCTGGGGAGGGCGACCGCAGAGGCTGCAATTGCCGCTGGCCATGACGTGACGGTGATGACCCGATCCGGCGCAAATGTCGCAGACGGGGCGACCACATTGATCGCCGATCGAGAGGCGGAATTGCCCGACATGACAGGCGAGTACGACGCGATCATCGACACCTGCGGCTATGCGCCGGATATGGTCACACGACTGGCGCAGGCGACCGGCCCGGTCCACTATGTCTTTGTCTCATCGATTTCGGTCTATGACGACATGTCGACCCCGCAATTTGACGAAACCGCGAACGCCCCCGCCGCCACAGAGGATGATCTGGCGCTCGCAGCAAATGTAGACCCCGCATTGCGGTGCACCGCAGACCCTTATGGCGGATCATATGGACGTCTGAAACGATCCTGCGAAATCGCCGCCGATGCTGCCTTTAGTGGGCAATGCACGCATATCCGCCTTGGCCTGATCGTCGGGCCCCGAGATTATACAGACAGGTTCACATGGTGGGTGCGGCGATGTGATCAGGACGAACCGGTCCTGGCCCCAACCCCGCCCGACCGGAATATCCAGATCATCGATGTGCGGGATGCGGGCGCTTTTCTGGTGAAAATGGCGGAACAGCGGGTTTGCGATACGTTCCACCTGACGGGGCAGCCAATGACAATCGACGCCATGCTGCACGAAATGCTGGCGCAGACAGGGCGCCGGACAACAGTCGATTACCTGGCCTTTGCGCAATTCACCAAAGCAGGCATGCGACACTGGACCGACCTGCCGCTGATCGTGCCCGATGATCCCGCCTTTGCTCAGATGCTGAATGTCTCGACCGCCAAGGCAATTAAGGCCGGCCTGACGACACGACCACTGGCCGAAACCGTTCAATCCGTCCTGACCTGGGACCGCGCCAATCGCGACCACAATCTAAGCTGCGGCATGTCACCCGCTGATGAAACCGCCGTCAGAGCCGCCGGTTGATCAATTCGTCCCGTCCAACCCTTCAGGCTTACCCACCACGACAAAGTGCAAGTCATCGGGTCGCAGCAATTCCGCCGCAACCCGGTTGATGTCATCAACCGTCACCGCATTGATAAAGTCGTTGCGGTCGGTGACATAGCTGGGCGGCAGATCAATCATCTGCATCCCCACCATGATCGACGCAATCTCGCTATTGCCATCAAAGCGCAGGGGATATTCGCCGGTCAGATAGGTCTTGGCAAAGTCCAATTCCTCAGCACTCATCCCGTCCTCTGCCATCCGGCGCCATTCATCCCGCGTGACCTCAATCGCTTGCGCAATCGTCTGGTTGGATGACGCGACGCGCCCAATCATCATTTCCGAATGAAACTTTGGCACAAGCGCAGTGCCAATCCCGTAAGTCAGCCCGCGCTTTTCGCGCACTTCGGTCATCAGGCGCGATTCAAATCCGCCTGCACCCAGCACATGGTTGATGATGAACGCCGCAAAGAAATCTTCGTCGTCACGCTTCATCCCGCTATGGCCGAACACAGCGACAGATTGCGGGGTGTCATAATCGACAACGGTGATGCCGCCCTCAAGACCGAAAGCCACGTCTTCAGGCAGTTGCGTGCCTTCTGCCGGCAATGCGCCCAGCAATTCATCCAGCATCGGACCCACCTGATCGACCGTGATGTCACCCACAACCGCCACATAGACCCGGTCACGGGCCAGCGCGTTGCGGTGCGCCTCAAACATATCCTCGCGCGTCAGCGCGTTGACGCTTTCGACCGTCCCATCAATGGCGGTGCCATAGGGGTGATCACCAAAAGCAGCCGCATCAAATGTGGCCCCGGCAATCGTGTCGGGGTCCTTGGCGTCGCTTGCAATGCCCGACAGAACCTGCGCACGCACGCGGTCAAGCGCGCTTTGTTCGAATGTCGGGTCAACCAATGCCTGACGCAGCAGTGCCAGTGCTTCGGGTTTATTCTCGGTCAGGAACTGCGCGGATATCGACAGCGTGTCGTCAAATGCGCGAAAACGGTAACTCGCCGCCAAAGCCTCGCGCGCAGTCTGGAATTCTTGCGCGGACATGTCGCCCGACCCTTCTTCAAGCAGACCGGTCATCAGATTTGTCGCCCCGCGTTTGCCGGGCAGATCAAGCGACGCACTCCCCCGGAAACGGATTTCCAGCGCAACGAACGGAATGCTGGGTTCTTCCACGACCCAGGCATTGATGCCGCCTTCGGACGTCACCTGCTTGATATCAATCTCAGCCCGCGCAACGCTGGCGATAACGGTCAGGCAAAGGGCAATCAGAATACGCAGCATCAGCGTGCCTCCTCTTGATTGGCGACAACCCAGCCGGTGACGGCCTGATCGCGGTTCAGGACTTTTTCGGCGACCGATTTGATATCGTCGACAGTCACCGCTTGCAGAATGTCGGGCCATGCCTGCACATCCGCAACCGTCAGGCTTTGGGTCAACGCTGCGCCATATCGGCGCGCCAGCCCGGCCGTGTCATCAAGGGCATAAACCTCGGATGCACGCATCTGTGTTCGGATGCTGTCCATCCGCGCGGGGTCGATGTCAGAGGTCATGAAATCGGCGATGACCTGGTCCATCGCCGCCTCAGCCTCGGACAGGGTGACACCGTTGGCTGGAACGATCGCGAAAGAGAACGTTGTGTCGTCAAGCGACGAACCGCCATAAGACGCATTTGTGTAGACCGCCGTTTGTGTATCAAACTGCAATGCCTGCCCAAGATCAGAGGTAAAAGACGAACCGCCCAAAAGTTCGGCCAGATAGACCAACGCAGCCGCTTCCGCCTGCGCGCCGGGGTCGCGTTCCGGCGCCAGATAACTGCGGATCAGATAGGGCTGGCTGACGCGTGGATCAACGTAGGTGATCCGCCGCTCCGCCCGTTGCGGCGGCTCTTCGGGGCGGACACGTTCGGGCAGTTGGGTTTCGGCGGGGATCACACCATAATAGGTGCGGGCAAGCTCCAGCACTTCCTCTGGGTCCACATCACCTGCGACAACAAGAACGGTATTGTTCGGCGAATAGTATAGATCATAGAAATTCTGCAAATCAGCGACGCTCAGATCGTCGATTTCGTGCCGCCAACCGATGATGGGCACACCATACCGGTGGTTTTGGAACTGTGCGGCGCGAAACTGTTCATTGGCCAAGGCGCCTGGATTGTTCTCGGTGCGCTGGTTACGCTCTTCAATGACCACTTGCCGTTCGGGTTCCACTTCAGCCGGGTCGATGACCAGATTGTTCATCCGGTTGCTTTCCATCTGCATCATCAGTTCCAGCCGATCCGCGGCGACACGTTGAAAATAGGCCGTGTAATCATAGCTGGTAAAGGCGTTGTCGCTGCCACCATTGGCTGCAACCGTTTGCGAAAACTCACCCGGCGCCAGCACGTCCGTACCTTTGAACATCAGATGTTCCAAAAAATGCGCAACGCCTGACGCGCCTTCCGGCTCATCCGCTGATCCGACCTTGTACCACAGCATATGCACGACAACCGGCGCGCGGTTGTCTTCTATGACAACAACCTCCATCCCGTTATCCAACGTATAAGTGGTGACTTCTTCGGCCTGCGCGGCAAATGCGGCGGTGATCAAGGCTAAGGCGGCGATAAAACGTGTCATGGGCACCCTTTTGAAAAAGAACTGCTCAGATACCTACGCCAGTTGGGACGTTGTTCAAGGTGCCATACGCGGTTGTGAGGTTTGGGTTATTCGTCGTCGTTTTCAACAGGCGTACAGACCCGCTGCAATCGATTGTCCGGTGGTACGGTTCTGAAGACGCAATTCTCACGCACGCCATCTGTTTGCTGATCGCGGCCCAAAACCTGGTTTATGAACGGGTCAAGCGTGCGTTGCAGCAACCCCGGTTGCACCTCTTCTTCTGGCGGTTCAGGCTGCTGTGGCGCGATGGCCGTTTGCAATTGTGGTTGCGGCGCACTGGGCGCGGGAACGGCGATACCCTGATCGATCAAGCGCGCACGTTCTGCACGCGCATCAAGCGCTTGGCGCGCATAAGCCGGGAAATATCTGTCACGGCCCAGTGGGTTAAAAATGTTCGATCGGCGCGCCCGATTTCTAATCTGTTCGTCTTCCACCGCCAATTGCGCGCGAATATTCGGCTGTGTGCCAAATCGGCTGGCATGGCTGACAAGTGCCGCGTCACTTGACGGAACACCACCGGCAATCTGCGCAGACGCAGCACCACCCAATACACGAATGGCATCGGCATTCGGCGTGGGGTCCGCACGGTTTTCACCACCAGGCGTTGGGCGCGGCAGGGCCAGCTGGTCAGGGATCACAAGCGGTTCCTGCGGGATCACGGCAAACTCATCCGGGCCGCCGCCCGCCGCTGGCAAATCACGCAATGGGCGATCCGTATTGCCGCAGGCGGCCACAACGACAAAGCCCAGAACTGTCAAAATGATCGCGCGCATCATGGGGTCCCATCCGATATTCGCGCCTATCTACCCCAACCCCAGCGGGAGGTCACGTCGCTTTCTTGTTATCCTCAGCCAGAAAAGCCAGCCCAATCGCGCCGATAAAAATTGCGATGTCGGCCACATTGAAGGCATAGGGATTGTTGATCCCGCAGCAGGACATGTTCAGGAAATCCGCGACGGCACCATAAAAAAACCGGTCGATGACATTGCCCATGGCCCCGCCGATCAGGAAGCCACCGGCGATATAGGTCCATTTCGTTCCACCTGTGCGGTTCAGCCACCAGATCACCCCGCCCGTGATCGCAAAGGCCACCCCGATCAGCACCCACCGCATGTCATATTCCGCAAAAAGCCCAAAATTCACACCCCGGTTCCACGCCATGCGTAGCACTAGGAAAGGTGGGAAAACCTCAACCGTTTCTGGGCGCGGCAATTGGTCCGACGGCACACGGACCTGCGCCCATTGCAAGCCAAAGACCTGGAACAACACGAAGAACTTGATCACCTGATCAATCACGAAAATCCAGAAACCCGTCCAGAACATCAACCGCATGATCGCCCCCTAATGCCGGAAATGGCGCATGCCGGTAAAGACCATGGCGATCCCGGCTTCATCGGCGGCGGCAATCACCTCATCATCCCGCATCGATCCGCCAGGTTGGATAACACAGGTAGCACCCGCGCCTGCGGCTTCCGTCAGCCCATCGGCAAAGGGAAAGAACGCATCAGACGCAACAGCCGAACCCTTTGTCAGCGGCGCGGGCAAGCCCATGGCCTCGGCCATGCGTTCGGCCTTTTTGGCGGCGATCAGCGCGCTGTCCACGCGGCTCATCTGCCCTGCACCAACACCAACAGTCGCCCGATCTTTTACATAGACGATGGCATTCGATTTGACATGTTTGGCGACCTTCCAGGCGAACAACAGATCCGCCATCTGCGCCTCAGTCGGGGCGCGTTTAGTAACCACCTTGAAATCATCTATCCCGACAAAGCCCGTATCCTTGTCCTGCACCAGCATCCCGCCTGCAACCTGCCGATAGGTCGTGATCGGAGCTGTCACATCGGGCAATCCATCCGTTGTTAGCAGCCGCAGGTTCTTCTTCGCCGCAAACACGGCCTTGGCCGCGTCAGAGGCACCGGGCGCGATGACAACTTCGGTGAAAATCTCAACAATCGCCTTCGCGGTGTCTTCGTCCAAAGGATGGTTCAGCGCGACAATCCCGCCAAATGCGCTGGTGCGGTCGCAGTCGAACGCCTTGGTATACGCCTCGGCCAGTGTCGCTCCTCGCGCCACGCCGCAGGG
>JBCBDL010000008.1:0-52487 GCA_038529695.1 Pseudomonadota bacterium
CGGGCAAAAGTTCATCATTGATGGGTAGCGTCCACGCCGGGTCCGGTGCGCCGCAGCCCTACAGCCACCCCTCTTCCAGTGCCTCGAATGCCCCCGCCAGCGCGCCAGAAAAGCCTGCGTTATAGTCCGTCGCCACCTCATTGGGTATGAAGTAAGAGCGCACAACGAGATAGGTGCCAGACGCATCACTTGGTCCGCCGAACAACGCACCTTCCAGAATGTGGACGTTGGGGTTTGGATCATCCTGCGTGGTCCCGGACGCACCGCGATGATGTGGGTTGAGCGGGAAGTTGTCGCCAAAGCCAACGACAAAGCTGAAATCTTCGGAATTATCGCCCAACATGAAATCAAGTTGATCGGTGACCAACGCCATAATGTCATTGACACGGGCATCATTGCCGCCTTCTTCGGCAAGATGTTTGGCATGGACCGCTGCCGTCAGCGAAAAGCTACCCGCATGCCGGTTCGAGCCCCATTGGGTGAACCAGCCCAGACCGTCATTTGTGTCGGTCCCGCCGTAGCGCTCAATATCGTTCATCCAGTGATCGATATGCTGGTCAAAGGCGTTTTTGTATAAATCCTTGTCGGTTTCTTCCGACAGGATCAGGGTTACGCCGTTGCGCTTGTTGTCCCAGCTGATCGCGCCGACCTCCCAAGGGTATTCCCAGTAGTCTTCGGCCTTATCCAGATAGCTACTTTCACCAGTTGCCTTGTACAGCCAGGCCGCACTCCACGCGAGTTCGTCCTTATAATCACCAGCGAAGGATTCGTAGAAGGGCGTGGCTGCTTCAACCGATTTGTTGTATGTACCTTGATACGTCTCTGAGAACTCGAACAGCTTTTCAGCTTTGGCCAGCAATACGTCCGCATAGGCCGTATCACCCTGTTCGCGGAAAAAGATTGATGAAGCTGCCAGCGCAGCCGCGGTTTCACCGGTGACCTCGGTCCCTGGATTGTCAGCATCCACGGAATAGACCGGGCGCTCCATATCCAGTTCTTCTGCTGGACCCCAGTAGCTGTGATCGGCCTCGGCATTGCCGACCTGCGCATGAAACATATCGTCGGCAACGCTGGCCGTGCCTTTGTCATCATAAGCCTGCAGCAGATAATCCGTCACATGCCGCAAATGATTGTCGAGGTCATCATAGGCGCCGGTCGCCTTGTAGCCATCTTCGAACTCGATCCCACCCCAGGCCAACATTGTCGCGCTGAACGCCATTGGCAGACCGAACTTGACGTGGTCGCCCGCGTCAAACCAACCGCCCGACAGATCGCGCCCAACCTCTGCCCCGTCATCAAGAACGGAGTCCCCGCGCCACGAAATCGGGTGGTCGTCCGACAATTCGCCCGCATATTGGGCATAGTAGAACTGCATGGATTTGTTCAGAACGGTGCTATAATCGTCCGATGTGAAGGGTGAATCTGGAACGGCGATGCCGCCTGCGTCATGGCCCATATCACTTCCTTGATCTGCTTCTGCATTGCCCCCGGTGTCGCTACTCATGTCCCCATCGGTTTCAGATGCTGCCTGCACCTCAAAACTCGTGATCTGATCAGTGAGCTTCTGACCACCAGCCCCTGCATCAGAGAAGACTTCGATCCGAACCTGCTGCGTGCCTTCGGGCAGCATGACGCCGTCGCGGAAATCACCTCTTGCGTCGCCGAAAAGCGCATAAGGCACATAGCTTTCGGTCTGAACATGGTCACCCATGGTCATCCGGACGCTGCCAATCTCATCTGCAAAATCGGGATCAACCGCAGAGACGACAACCGACACATTGCGACCATCGGTCAAACCCTCCGGCAGCATCTGGCCGTCGGCAATCTCAGCCAGTACAGTGTCGGTATCCGTGTCGACCAATTGCAGCAGAAGATCCATGTTCAAGGCAGATGGGATAGGATCAGGCGTTGGTTCGACTGGCGTGCCACCATCGGCGCTCACGGCGCCATCCACCGGCGCAAGAGATGCGGCATCACCCACACCCTTGATCTTGATCCGCGCAGTTTCACCTGCATCCAGATCTGCGTTGTAAGAGACACCGCCAATTGTGTAGATATCGCCATCGCGGGCAAGAATTTCGCCGTTCCAAATATTTTCGATGTCGCCATCAAAATGGATCTGAACCGCCCAATCCGAAACAGGTCGGTCGGGGGTAAAGCTGATTGAGGCCGTGAAACCTGAATGCCATTCGTTGTCCACTGTGACTACAGGCGTGCCATCCGCAGATGCACCCGGGCCGGGGTCGGTATCAACTGGCTCAGGGTCAACGGGATCAGGGTCGACAGGATCAGAATCAACAGGTGTCGGGGCGCTGGTCACAGTCTGTCCACCCAGAAACTCCACCAATGCTCCATGCCCTTCACCTTTGATGCGGACATTTGCTGTTTCGCCGGCATCAAGTTCCGGCTTGGTCGTGCCGCGCAACGTGTAGACACCGTCCTCGTAGCTGACGATTTCAGCATTCCAGATATCTTCGATAGGGCCCGGTGTTCTCACCTGGATCGTCCAGTTCGAAGCATCGGACGCGGGCGTATAAAACAGCGTTGCAGTATAGCCATCGCCCCATTGCTTGTCGTGATAAATCTCACCGGTACTACCATCGGGCAGCTCTTGTTCAGTGGTTTCAGGCTGGAATTCCTGAATTCCTTTGACAACACCGTTCCCGACGGGCCGCGTGTCAGGATTTTCGCTTGGTGGACGAATGTCCGCTGCGGACAGGCCGACATCTTCGGGATTTGTGCTGATCACGATCTCATCAAAGTAGGCTTCGGTATCTTCCGGCGGCAACCAATCGGTACTTCCCCCGCCGTAGAATGTGCTCAGATAGAATACATCGACGCCCTGGCCGTTGTTCGACAGGCGCACACCATCAATATCAACGACCTGCTCACCATCAAGCCAGACATCGACTTCGCCGTTATAGTCATCGCCTTCGTTGACTTTGACGCGCTGGATAATGTTGTGCCACTGCCCCGTCTGAAAGAAACTGTACTCACCGTCGTCATTGCGAAACTTCACGCTGTCACCAAAGGTGCCCGCCTTGTCCATATGATAAAGGTAAAGCTCGGCCTGACCGTCGTAACGCCACATGTACCGCGCCGAGAAACCGTTATCACCAGTCACCTCATCGCCGCCTGTAGGCACCTCATCAGCTCCCAGGCCGGGCAGCTTTCCGCCACTTTTTTCGACGCCATTGAAAGAAAAATCTTCCGGAAAATAGACCCAGTAGGACAAATAATACTCGCCTTCTTCGGGGATCTCGAATTTTGAGGCTGTTTTGGCCCGCTCTGCGCTGCTGTAGTTCACTTTCAGCGATTGACCGCCAGAATATGACTCCTCGTCAGAGATCTCGGCAATGGCAGCTGTGTTTGACCCACCATCGCGATAGTCCCAGTCAGATGACTGCTTGTCGCGGTCATAGCTTTCGCCGAGGGTGTGGTTGTCAAATCCACGGCGGATGGCGCCGGTCGTGGTGGCACCGGACGTGCTTGTATAATCCTGCGTCATAATCGTTTCTCCAGGCTGGGGGCATGATGCTTAGCGTATACATTGACTAAGGCGTAAACTGATTCATCTTGGAGGCGCCAACGCCATGCGCTGAACCGGTTCAAATCAGCAAGGAATTGCGGATCCGCTCTTCGGGTAAGCGCAAATCAGCCGGGCAGGCGGCACCCCCGCCTGAGTCTTTACCTGTCGCGGTTTGATGCCGCTCCCTTGATCGCATTTACTGCAACAAAGGAGGCTGACTATCGGACTGAAGCGGGCGGCCGACTTCCGCAAAGATGCGGTTCGCATCGGGCTAACCAGTGGGCTTACACGCAAGCAAGTTGCTGATGAGCTTGGGGGCGGGATGTCGACGCTGAACAACTGGCTTTTCGAGGAAAGCGTTTTGCATGCGGTCGGTCATGGCTGCGAAACCTCTGGAACGTCGCCACCCCCTTCGTCGTGTCGAACAATGTTGAACCCTTCGTCCGCCGCAGGGGCCGTGAAGTAGCTCGAGATCTCGTGGAACTGGACGTCGGTCAAAGCGAACGGGTGTTTGCCGGATGCGTTACGAGCGTGTAGTCTTGCCAGACACACGTCGTCTGAGACGTCCAAGTGGTGCAGGGTGTGCGTAACGCCAGTGGTTTCGACGATCTCTTTGAACCAACGACGCTGGCCGCGTGTGTTCGCAGGGAAATCGAGAACGACGGACAGGCCTGCACCCAGCATCGTTGCCACGTGTGGTCCCATGATGCCTTTGAGTTTGGTCGAGCAACGCACATAATCTTCGAGAGACTGCAGTTCGTCGGCGAACAGGGCTTCAAGCCATGCATCCTCCGCAACGAGGATCGCTTCCGGTCTATCGCTGAGCTTGGCCGCTAGCGTCGACTTGCCAGAGGCGATCTTGCCGCAAAGGATGTGCAGAGTGGGCTGGTTAGTTTGCATTGGCGTGGCCTCCTGTTTCGAAGCATATCTAAGCGGGATGCGGGAGAGCGGTAAATTGCAGGGATCTGTGCATCTGCTATACGCGAATGTATGAACTGGCAGGCAATTTCCTTCGACTGGAACCAGGTGCGCGCCTTTCTCGCAATCGCAGAGGAGGGGTCGTTCAGCGGGGCTGCGCGCGCGCTGAAGACAAGCCAGCCGACCATGAGCCGACAGATCGGCGCTCTGGAGGAAAGGCTGGGCGTAACGCTCGTCGAACGGAGTGTCAGAGGCCTTAAGCTGACTGAAACGGGTCAGGACCTTCTTGATCACGTCCGCATCATGGGCGACGCCGCCACGCAGATCTCCATAATAGCCGAAGGGAAATCACAGGATATTACGGGCGAAGTCACCGTTACGGGAACCGATCTGATGTCAACGTCCATCTTACCCCGCCTACTTAAACCTTTGCGTGAAACTGCGCCGGGCATCCAAGTCCGCGTGCTTCCATCTCGCGAGTTGGTGGATCTGACGGAACGTGCCGCAGACATTGCGATCCGCCATGTCAGGCCTGATCAGCCTGATCTTGTCGCACGGCATCTTGGGGACTATCGCGCAAGTCTTTATGCTGCCTCAGAATATCTCGGACGTGCAGGTCGTCCGAGTACACTTCGCGACATCGCAACTCTCGACTTCATCGGGAATTCTGATCCACAAACACAAATAGCCCGCCTGCAAGACATGGGCATTCCCGTCCAGACAGAGAACTTTGTGATTTCAAACGCGAACGGCGCCGTAGCGTGGGAGCACGTCAAGGCAGGTTACGGTGTCGCATTGCTTCCAGAAGCGCTTGGCGATGCGGATCCTACCGTCGAAAAGGTCTTCGCCGGTTTCCCTTCGCTGGCGTTTCCGGTCTGGCTTGTCACCCACAGGGAACTCCATACCAGCCGTCGCATAAGGATGGTATTTGACACATTAGCACGCGGCCTTGGGGAGCGGCTAAAGCGACAGTCTAGAAAACGCTGAGGTGAAGGTGATTGAAAGTGCGGCCAAGAGCATTGCGATCTCTCTTTGCGGCTAAACGGTGTCAAGGCGAAACTTGAGGAACGTCTCTCCGTCGTATTCAATCTCGTCAACCTGCGTCGCTCCCAGCCTCCGAAGCGCGCCCAGGTTCTTGCGAGATGGCGGCAACAGAAAGGTTACAAACGGAATACGGTCGTCTGATTTGGCAAACGCGAGGGCCTTCATCGTTATGCGCCGCCCCAGACCGAATGAGTCCGGCCGTAGGACGAGGCCGAAATCCCACTCGTCGCCTTCCTTCTGAAACCCGCCCCATCCGACGTACTTACCGTCGACCAGAAACGCCCAGTGCCCAAGACCGTCGCGGCTCCAGCACGCTTCTTTCTTGGCGACAAAGCCGGCGGCAACCTTGGCGTTCCACTTGAAGTCTAGAAGTGGCATGTGCTCGGCGACCTTGGGGTCGGACATGTGATCTACAATCTCGGAGGGCTCAACGTCGGTGAGCCTTGCGAAGGTAATTTCATTTTTCAAAGCCGCCTCCTTTGGCGATCGATTGCGGCCAACTCCGCTTGTGGAGTGCGGCGCCCAGTCCACCGGGCGTCGCCGCGACCGTGACACGTATTCGTTCAGGTCAGTGTTTCGACTTCTGAACCCGATTCCAAAGGCTGATCATGCCAATGTCTGCCGTGATGACCGAGATCTCATCATCGGAATAGTGCTTTCGCAAATCCCGCCGGAGGTCTGACAGGTCCTGGTCTCGTTTCAGGTAGGTCAGCGCTTCAGTCCAGGCGAGAACCGCCCGTTCGGCTGGTGAGAAATGCTCCACTTCGCGCCAAACCACGAGAGTATCCAGCTTTGCCTGTGAAACACCGGCCTTGCGTGCTTGGTTGAGGTGCAGGCCTACACAATAGGCGCACTGGTTGATTTGCGATGCCCGAAGCTCGATCAGCACCGACAGCGCATGATCGAGGCCATGATGGGCCATCAGCGCGTGTGTATCGCCGAGATGCCCGAAAATTTCGGGTTGGTTCTTCTCGTGCGTCAGGGTTTGGTTGGTATCCGTCATGAGTTTGTCCATTTTGTTTGGGGTTAGTTTTATTACACGTGGCCGACTGTCGGTTCAGGTTTCCACCGTAATGCCATCACGACGATTGCGGCCAATGCGATCAATTGCAGTGCCCGGTGGTACCCGACGCGCTTTGTGGTCTGATGCGGTACGATGACTTCCGTGCGGACATCGGGATCCCACGATCAGTGTTGACAGACCGGCTCATGCGTATCCCCTACCGAGAAGCAACTCTCGCACTAGATACAGATTTCTGACTTCCGAACGGTTGCGTGACAACACGTCCGGCAGGCTGTGTTGACGAACCATCAATGAACGTTTCCCAGCAAATCATGTATCCAATCTTCCAATCCGATGGCACCAGCAACGAGAAACAAGGCTGGAACCGGCACGACCGCAATGGCGACGCAGGTAAGAAAAGCGGGGAATGTGAAGGTCCGGCTATACCCAACCGCCATCGCGATGCCCCCACCCCCGCCAAAGACTGTGTTGCCTGGCATGTTGATCATGAAGATTAGGGCTAGTCCGCGAAAACGCAGGAGTCGCTGAAGAACCGGTCGCTGTCTGAGTTTTCTGCGAAGGATTAACAGCGCGTCCCTTTTATTTTGCGCGGTTCTTGGGGGGTCGGCACGTCGGGACCGATCTACAAACCGTCCGGTGACGAAAGCGATAGTCAGGCCAAGTATTGTCGCGGCATAAACCGGCAGAGCAACGGAAGAGCCCAAAGCAAGCATGACAGCAAGACCGATTTCTGCACTCGGCACGAACGGTATGGCGAGCATGACAGCATAGACCAGGAGAATCGCAACCAACATCGCTGTGGTAGGCATTCCAGTTTGCAACTGGGCCGTCAGCGTTAACGAAAGCCCGGAGGTGGCAAGCAGCAGCCAAAACGCGAGGCCGCCAACCAAAATGGCCAATCCGATCTTACGATGGTGCCGTGCCATGTTTGCGAACTTTTCGAAAAGAACCGTGCGCGCAATTGGTTTGGGGCTCTTCATGACCCTGCCCGCCTCCGGATCGTCTAGGACGGACCCATTTGCCGGGCAAGACCGGTCGGTGGGTTGGCCCATGGGCACCGAGGATTGGCACGAGGTTAATGTGGTATGCATGGCTGGTCTCCGAGGTTGGAGACGACTTAGCAGTATGCCAGCAAATGGCAGATTGCCCAAATCCTTACACCGACCATACGCCAACGCATGATCTGGCAAGTCGTGCCTATGAAGGGCATCAGCTACGCATCCGGAAAGTAACTCAGACTGGTGGAACTGCGTTGTTCTCAGTTCGCTGACGTCTGGTCAGTTGGAGCATCAAAGGTGACCAAGCTAGGAGGAGGCACCTCACCTGACTCCGGCTTAAATGCGCCCATCAATTGGTGCATGGCCACTGTTCAGAATTCCGCAATGGCGCCGCGATCGTTGAATGGGCATGTCGCGAACCGAAGGCGGGAAATCCCGCGAAACCAGAAGTGTCAGGATCGAGAAGGAGCCACCTGAAAATGAATGATCTGAGCAAAGCCGCGCCGTGGGACTGCGTCGCGAACGGGTATGAAGCTTCAGCCAAACGGGTATTCACCCAATTTGCGACCGCCGCGATGGACTTGGTCGACATCGAGCCAGGTCAGAATGTGGCCGATATCGCATGTGGGCCCGGAACACTCACAACCCTGCTTGCCGCGCGACAAACGCATGTGTCGGCGCTCGATTTTTCGATGGGCATGCTGCGCATACTGGAAACAAACATTGCGAATTCAAATCTAGGCGGTGTGTCGATACATCACGGCGACGGACAGGCGCTCCCGTTCGAAGACTCGCAATTCGACGCAGCGTTTTCTCTTTTTGGCCTGATGTTCTTCCCTGATCGTGCAGCCGGCTATTCAGAGATGTATCGGACGCTGCGCAATGGCGGCACGGCCTGCATTTCAAGCTGGGCACAACTCTCTCTCTGTCCGTTGTTCGACGTAATGGCGCAAACCATCGCGCGCTTGGATCCGTCGCGACGGCCGCCAACCTACGACCTCAGTTCGTTAGAAAACCCCGACGTTCTTGTGGCGGAAATGCAGGCGGCAGGGTTTGTGGACGTCGCAGTTCACCGTGTGTCGCGCAGCTTCGCATTTCCATCCGCGAACCAGCTTTGGCACGAATTGACAGAAGGAAGCGCGCCAGTTTCGGTCATGCGATCACGCATGTCGGCTGAGGCATGGACAGCGGTAAGTTCCGAAGCTGTGCGCTTCATCGACGCGCAAGCTGGGCCCTTCCCAACCCAGTTGGGAGCAACCGCGTGGATCGCGACCGGACGCAAGCCGGTAGTCTGACGGCATGAAGAAACGAACAGACGTTGCAGCAGTGGCGGCGCGACCTGTGGATGCTTCGGCCCTTCCGGCCGTCCGATGCAAAGGAACTGGCTGCGATCATGCACCAGGCCGTCCACATCATCGGCGCGCGCGATTGCACGCCTGAACAGTGCAAGGCTTGGAGCCCCGCGCCGTGTCTGCCGGAGGACTATATGAAGCGGATTGAAGACGGCAGAACAGTGGTGGTCGCAGTTGCGGAAGACGACAAACCTGTCGCCTTGATTGAGTTCGAAGCGAAGGGTCATATCGATTGCTTTTATTGCTATTCCCATTTCGCGAGTATGGGCGTCGGACGGGCTCTTTTTCGCGATGCCCAGTCTCGCGCAATTGCAGCTGGCGTGAGGCATCTCACGGTTGAGGCGAGCGAAGCTGCACCACGCTTCTTTCTTCGCGAGGGTTTTCAATCAACCGCTCGCAGGGTGTTCCAGCGGCGCGGTGTGACTATTCACAACTACAAGATGGAGAAACTGTTGGCCCATGGTATCTCAATTCGCGATGCGTAGACCTCGCTCTTCATTCAACCGCTTACGTGCATTTCTCGCCGGACACTATCTAGTCCGACTTCACGACCTGGCTAAGGCCATAGGCAATCTGGTCGAAGACAATCCGGATACGCTTACTTGTCTGCAGTTCGCGGTGCGTGACAAGTCAGACAGGCATCGTTGGCATGGGCAGATCCGGGAGTACCTTTTCATAGCCAGGTTCGGCCTTGCATATCGCCGCCGGAAGAAGCGAGACGCCGAAACCCGCCTTAACACAGCCGGATATCGCGGTCCCAGCGTCGCTTGAAATGGAAAAGTTCCTGTCGCTGATCGGTATCTCGAGGCTGTTCAACACGGACCGAACGCCTTCCTGCTCGATCGCGGCGACGAATGTAAGGTCACCAGCATCGCGGGGCGTCCTTGGGCGTCCCGCAAGATCAAGATATGCTGGCGCGGCATAGAGATGCGTCGCCAGATCACCGATGTGTCGCGCGATGAGCTCAGGCTGGCTGGGCCGCACGTGCCTAACGGCGATATCCGCCTCTCGCCGCAATAGATCATCGACCGAATTGGACGAGATCAGTTTCGGCCGAACGCCCGGAGCCTTTTCGCACAGCGGAAGCAGAATTGCCGGCAGCAACTGCGCAGCCATCATGTCGAACGCGGTGATGCGCACCGTTCCAGATACCTCGGTCGACTGGCTGGCGGCGGCCATCGACACCATCATGGCGACATCACTCATGGCACGTACGTGGTGCAAGAACCTCGCCAGCCTTAGTCAGCTTTGGGCCTTTCTGGCTTCGCTCTAGGAGCGTGACACGCAACCTGTCCTCAAGTTCCGAAATCTGAGGCCCGACTGTCGGTTGGGTGGTTTTTTAGGGCGCGCGCTGCAGCACTGAAACTGCCCTACTCAGCTGTCGCCAAAAAGGCCCGTACTTGGTTCCAATCAAACGAAATCGCATCCCAGTTCATGCGGTGACGTATAGACCGCCTAGCATTCACCCGCCCGCTTTCATAGGTCAAGTTGCACGTGCGGCTCGCCATCTGACGTCCGCTCCCTTGAGCAACCGTTTGGCCCCAAAACGACCCGGATCCGCTTGCGCCGGTTCGAGAAGCTCTCGAACCGAACCACATCAACGGCTTCGTCAAGGTCAAGCTCTAGCCTGAACCATCCGGGCCGGACCTGCTCGGACGATAGGACGGTCGCCGCAAACGGCTGCAACAGGTAGCGGCCGGTAAGCCGCCCGCCGATGGACCAGCCGAAAGGTGGCAGATCCTTGATCGCCGCGTGGAGGGCGTTCCAGTCGCGAAATCCATGCCCTTGCGCAATCCGTTCAAGCGCTTGGACGTGGCTGATCGGGGTGCCCTCGGCTGCAAGGCGCGCGCGCAGATTTTTCGCAAGGCTCTTGGCTTGGACGAGTGTTGGCAGGTCGCGCTTCATGTCCGTACCTCCTGCGATGTTTGAAAGAGTCCCCAACGCAGATGCCGCGTCCGGGACAATTGGATCAAGACCACGCCCGTCAGCCCAAAAAGCAAGACCTCTGCCATGGGCGCCGCAAGCCAGACACCGGTCTCTCCAACCGTGCCGCCCAACACGAAGGTCATCGGGATCGCGAACAGGTAGGGCTTCGACAGGCCGAGAAGTACCGCTCGCTTGGCATCCCCGATAGCCTGGAAATGCATGGCGATCATCATCATCGGTCCAGCGGCGAAAAAGCCCGCAGACAGGATCGGAAGGATGCGCGCAACCTCCGCGATGACGACAGGGTCTGACACGAACGCCGCCCCGATCTCAGCCGCAAAGACGGTCATGAAACCCTGAAGGACGGAACAGTAGGCCAAGGCAAAAAGCAGCGCCGTCCGCAAGCTATGATCGCTCCGCCGATACGCGCCCGCGCCGAAATTGTGCCCCGTGATCGTCTGCATCGCATGTGCTAATCCCAGAAGCGGAAGGAACGCAAAGGTGATCAGCCGGGTGATGATGCCATAGGCCGAGACTGTGGCGTCATACTGCGCGGCCTCAACCCATTGCAGCGCTGCCAGAATGGCGCCTGAGCCAAGCGCCAGCCCGACAAAGTTCAGACTTTGCGGGGCGCCAAGCGCAAGGATCCCGCCCCAATTTGCGAACGGCGCATGACGTTGCAACGCCGAAGGGCGCAACCGAGTGTCGCCGAAGATGCGAAGTAACAAGATGATCGCCAGCGACAGCGCCTGTGCCATCGCAGTGCCATAGGCCGAGCCTGCGACGCCCATCTTCAGAACCCCGATCAACAGGTAGTTGAAGGCGATGTTGGTGAGGGATGTCAAAAGGCTGATCCCTGCCATGAACATTACGCGGCCTTCGTTACGCAAAGCGTCTGAATTGACTGACAGAACGAAGACGAGCGGCGCGGCAAACACGGTGATGCGCAGATATGTCATCCCCATTGCCGCAAGCTCGGCCGACCCACCCGCAGCCAGGAGTGTCACAGGCTCGCCAATGACCAGAAACAACCCGATCAGGGCCAGACCTAGGGCAAAAGACAGACCGTGCGCGCTGGCAAAGACCTGACCCGCGGCATCGTTCCGCGATGCCCCGAGGTCCCGGGCAAGGATGCTCGACATGCCCGATGAAACCAGTGTCGCAAGTGCCACGATCAACATGTAGAGCGGGAACATCAGCGTGACGGCCGCCAGCGCACCAGGCCCTGCGAAATGACCCAGGAACAGGGCATCGGCCACGGAAAGAAGCCCGTTCATCCCCATCACGAAGATGACGGGCAGAGCCGTTCGGGCATAGATTGGACCCAATGGCCCGGTAAGAAAAGTGTTTGAGTTGTAGGACATGACCTCGTTTCCCTCTTGGCGATGGTCGCGCAAAGGTTGGACGGGGCCCGCATTACCATCCGCGCGACAGATGCCGAGGATGACGAAGGATCGTGTCTGATACAGAACTTTACCGAGACGAGATGTCAGCGGGCGGCAGGCGTCTGTGGCCAAGCGCGGCTATAGTCGGCGTGGCCGTCTGGCGTCAAGCCCTACTTCAATTCGGCGCGGTGTTTTCTTCTCGGGCCTGTCTCTTGACCCCACGGGCGGCATCGGACAAGCCACGCCCCAGCAGGTCAAAGACGATCCGAATGCGGCGGCTGGTTTGCAGTTCCCGGTGGGTCACCAGCCAGATCGGGAACTCCAGCGACGGAACGTCGGCAAACACCTTTTCGACGCCCGGCTCGGCATCGCCCAGGACTTCGGGCTGCATAGATACGCCGTAACCTGCCTTTACCAATTCCCAAGCCACCACGCCGCTTTCGCTCGACATCGCAAAACGATCTGCGTGCACGGGAATTCCCATATTGTGAAGCGGTGCCATCAACCGTTCGGGATCAGCGTTACCGACGAAGTCATGTTCGGCGATTTCGCGTAGCATTCTGGGCCTGCCCGCCCGGTCGAGATACGCGGTCGCCGCATAGAGGTTGGCGCGAAAATCGCCGACATGCCGGGCGATCAGATCGGGTTGCTCTGGCCGGACATGCCGGATCGCAATATCGGCCTCGCGTTGTGTGAGGTTCTGCATGTCGCTAGATGCTACGATGCGGACGCGAACCCCCGGCGCAGTGTCGCGTAGCGGCGCAAGAAGGCCCGGCAACATGGATGCCGACAAAAGGTCGGTCGCCGTCACGGTGACCTCACCCGTCACCTCTTGCGATTTTCCGGTGGCAACCATCGACACCAGAGTTGCCGCTTCGCACATGGCGCGCACGTGATCGAGAAGTTCGCGGCCGGTTTCGGTCAGCGTTGGCCCACGCACACTGCGTTCAACCAAGGTGACGCCAAGCCTGGCCTCCAGGTCTGAAATCTGTCGGCCGATAGTCGGTTGGGTCGTCTTCAGAGCGCGCGCGGCCCCGCTGAACGATCCTTCCTCCACCGTCGCCAGGAAGGCGCGGACCTGGTTCCAGTCGAAGGAGATCGCATCCCAGTTCATGCATGAGCGTATATCAAATGTAGAGATTTGGGCAATCCACTGTGTCTGGGTGCATGGCTATTGAAACGCCAGACAAGGAGACATGCCATGCACACAGCCACTACATATCCCGACACGACGTCCTTCTGGGACAAGATCGCACCAAAATATGCTCGCAAACCGGTAAAGGACCCGGCGGCTTACGCGCAGAAACTGGACCGTGTCCGTGCGCTCCTGCGCGCCGAGGACCAAGTTCTGGAAATCGGGTGCGGTACCGGCAGCACGGCGCTTCACCTGGCGCCCGCCGTCGCCAAGATCATCGCAACTGACATCTCTCGTGGGATGGTCGAGATCGCCGAAGGCAAACGGCGCGCCAGAGGAGTCACCAACGCTGCATTTGTCCAAGCGGATGCGTCCGAGACGGTCTATGAAGCGCCCTTTGACGTCATTATGGCCTTCAGCCTTCTCCACTTGGTGCATGACGTGCCTGAGGTCTTGGATGCGGTCTACGCCCAGCTCAAGCCCGGCGGGCTTTTACTGTCTAAGACCGTCTGCCTGGGCGACGCGTCGCCGGTCATCCGCCTGTTCGTACGCGCCCTCGGCGCTGTCGGCCTGGCCCCGCCAGTCACCCCTCTCAGCAAATCCGGGCTCAGCCGCGCGCTCGTGCAGGCCGGGTTCGATCTCGTGGAGTGCCGGTATTTCGGCAAGGGCCAATTAAACCCCTTCATCGTGGCGCAGCGCCCATCCTAGGCCGCCACCCAACCAAAGAGACCCAAACATGCAAACTCGATCCAAAACCCAAGATCCCCGCATCCTTTTGTCAGTGCTGTGGGTATTCCTTCTGATGAATATCATCTTTCGCGACATTCATCAGTTCCTCTCACCCGGCTACATGGACTGGGTCATCGCCGGCGAAATGTTCGGTCAGCAGATCACCGATCAGCTGCTGCTTTATGGCGGTTTCGCGGTCGAAGTTATGATCTTGATGGTGCTTCTCCCGCATGTGCTACCGCGCCGCGCACTCCGGATTGTGAATGTCCTCGCTGCGGTGTTCACCACCGCGCTCGTGCTCTTTACGCCGCCCATCGATCCCGACGATGTGTTCTTTCTAATCGTTGTTTTGGCGACGCTGACAGCAATCGTCTGGTTCGGATGGATGCGGTTAGCCGCACCGACAGCCCCTAACCAGCAGGCCTTTCCGAACCCTTTCTGACCCATCACGCTCCGCGGCGCGTTCCTGCCGCGGGGGGCTCTCCATTACCCAGTGAACGAACGGACACCCTCATGCGCAAAGTTGATCCCCATCTCATGCTTGCGGCTCTCTGGCTGTTCATTCTGCTCAACATCATCTTTCGCGACATCCATCAGTTTGTCATGCCCGGTTTCCTCGAAACCATCATGACGGGTCGCTTCAACGGCATGGAAATCACTCCGGAGTTGATGCTGCTTGGCGGTGTCGTGGTCTCGGTGCCGATCTCAATGATACCGCTTTCCCTCCTTCTGGAGCGGGGCCTCTTACGACCGCTGACCTTTTTGACCGTCGTAGTCACTTCGTTGACCATGATCCCGCCACAGCCGATGGACCTGGACGATACCTATCATCTCTTTCTTCAACTCGTTGCGATGGCTGGGATCATCGCCATTGCCTGGCGTTGGGCTCCCCCACCCGTCGCCGGCGCGACATCAAGCGCGACAGGAAACTAGCCCATGGTTTATCTTAGTAACCCAGACGACGGAATGATCCGCCTCTACAATTGTTTGGCACCTGTCTACGATCGACTCCATCAACGTTGGCTACGGTTCGCTGGCGGCGAGGCACAGGCCGCCCTCGAGGCCGCTGTTCGAGTCGCCATGAACTCTGACACAACCCTATTGGATGCGGGTTGCGGAACAGGACGATTTGCGCGTCGCCTTCTTTCGGAGGGTGTGCGACCCGAGCAGATCACCTTGCTGGACCCTTCCTGGGCCATGCTCGCGCGCTCTGCCGATCTCCCGGTAGAGAAGACCCGCGGGCGTCTTGAGGCCCTCCCGTTTGCGGAAGCGAGCTTTGACATTGTAACCTGTGCTTGGGCCATTGAAACAGTGCTTGAGCCCAGTGATGCGGTGGATGAGCTATGCCGTGTCTTGCGACCCGGCGGTCTGCTTTGCTTGACATTTTGTGCGGTGAAACCGGCGCGCAGCATTCTTGACCAGATCATGCAGGCGCGACTTGCCTATCGCCGGACGGGGCGATTCCTCGACATCGACACGATAAAAGCTCAGGTGAGCCGAGCAGTGAACGGCGATGTGCAGATTATGCCGTCATCGGGTCCTGCTGCGACGCTGATTGCGCGTCGAACGCGGTTCTGATGCTCCGGCTCACCGATCTCACAACATCGACTTGGGATTGCCATGTAACCCCAGGACTCAGGAAGCTCTCAATGGCTTCTTCGAGGTTCTTCAGAGCGACTTCCCTGCCACACATGTAAACGGATGCTGCATCAGCGAAGCGCTAAAAAGCCAGGGTCGGTTTTGTCCGCAGACTAGCGGTTCGGATAGCACGCGATTTTGCACTTGCCGCAAATGTCTGCAAATCGGACGCTACCGCCGCATACGGGTTGCCTGCTGTGTGTCCTCCGGGCCATCCACATCACTGTGATCAGTGCCGGTCACTTTGAAGCTGCGGTTGCTCACCTATGACGAGCCCAACCTGTTCATTTGTTGGCACCCAGTAATGGTCCGTCTCCGGACCCTCGCCTTGATTATTTAGCCAATAATACGATGCGCTGTTACGTAGACTGCATCGCGTGTGCGGTTCTCGAAGTCAGCAACAAAGCCTTCCCATTCCGGGCCGGTCATTTCCTCATCAACATCATCGCCGCCGGTCGATTTGATCGCGACCGCGTACTTGTAGGGTGGTGCTTCTCCGTCAAGCGTTTCTTTGGCCCGGTAGTAGACCGGATCGCTCATCGACTTGACCTTTTCGTAGCCGGGCAGATCGACCTCATGCAGCCATTTCTCGAAATCGGCCTGATCCTGATCAGGGGCCAGGTTGTACATCACAATCATGGTGTCCATCGTTTACTCCTTTTCTGATGTGAGGGATGCACGGTACTTTGTCAGCCCCGGGAATTCGTGATCGAAATACGCGGCATGGAAGGTCGCATAGGGTTCGAAGTGTTTGTCATAGAGGGCTTGGGCATTGTCGTTCCCTTGAATGACCATGATGCCGATGCTCTCCGCACCAAGCGCGCGACCGCGGGCAAAGGCTGCTTTCATGAGGGCGGTGCCGAGGCCCTTGCCACGGTGGCCCGGATCAACGGCGACTGTTTCGACAATGAGATCGGCCTGTGGTCTCAGATAGTCGGCATCATCTCCGAAGGTTTCGAGGTATTTGGCGCGAACCTGCGCGGTTTGTGTCGTGGTCCAGCCGAGCGACCAACCAATCTCTGCGAGCCGGTTCAGATTCAAGGGCCCTGTCGAAGACGTCGCGGCATCCGGGCGGAAGACGCAGCAGGTGGCAGCGGGCTGGCCATCCACCTCAAGGATCAAAAAGTCCTCGATTTTGCCCCAGTTCGAGGCGTTTTCTCTCAACATCGCGGCTACGAATGCCTGTGGCGTCGTGTCCGTCCCCGCAAGCATCTCTGCCCAATAGGGGGTTCCAAATGGTTGCGATGAGGCTTCGATATCCATTCGCGCGAGGAAGGGAATATCCTGCACGGTTGCAGGCCGCACTTCAGGCGCAAATGCGTGTTGCACACTCATTGGTCTCTCCTTAACATACGTGATGCATGTGAAATATAACATACGAATCGTATGTCAACCCGATCTGGAGTTTTTTGATGAATCTGCGTGAACAGAAAAAGGCTGAAACCTCTGCGCGGCTTCTGGCAACCGCACGAAAGTGGTTCTTCCAGAAGGGGTATGCAGGGACCTCGATGGACGAACTCTGCGCTGAGGCGGGCGTGACCCGCGGTGCGCTGTATCACAACTTCGGCGGCAAAGAGGGGCTGCTCGAAGCCGTTGTCCGCCAGATTGATGAAGAGATTGGTCAACGCCTTATCGAAGCGAGCGGTGAAACGGTCACGGCCGACGCATTCGTGGGAACCTGTCTTGCCTACCTCGAAGCGGCTTTAGACCCAGAAGTGCGGCGGATCGTGTTTCAGGATGGGCTGTCTGTGCTCGGCCAAAGACTGCGCGATATCGATCAGGAAGGCAGTGTTGAACCGCTCAAGGAGGCAATTGAAGAGCTTCAGGGACAAGGTGCATTTATCGATGGTGATGCGACCGCCCTGGCAGTCCTGATCAACGGCGCGATGATTGACGCTGCATTGTGGGTTGCGGATGGCGAAGACGCAGAGCTGCGACATGAAGCCGCTTCCAACGCGCTACTGTCAACGCTTTCTAAGCTCTGCTCGTAAAAACATGCCAGTCAACCATTTGCTGCTCTTGCCTGCAGAGCCGTCGTTCAAACAGGTCAGAACATTGCTCATGCAGAGAATGTCAGCAATGTGGGCTGCAACTGCAGCATTTAGAACAGTTGGCCAATTTCGGCCCCAGGGCGCTTGCTGCGATGCCCGCTGTCGCGACCTTCGCATGGTCTCAAGCGCAATGAATGAAATGACGAAACCTACAAAACACAATTGCCTCTGATAGAAGCATCGCTGGTGACGTGCTCCCCATTGGGCCCGCTAATTTAGGTTAGCTCTGTTCAGGTTTTGGTCTTGGTTTGACCGGTTAGCATATTCGAACGGCGTCAGGGCAGCGAGGCTGGGATGAGGTCGGTGGTGATTGTGGTCTTTGCGCCATGCGGCAATCATGCGGCAGGCATGGCGCAAAGACGGGAACAGGTGTTCGTTGAGGCACTCTTCGCGCATCCGCCCATTGAAGCTTTCCACCAGACCGTTTTGCATCGGCTTGCCGGGCGCGATGTAGTGCCAGCCAACCTTGCGGTCCTCCTGCCACTTCAGCATCGCGTTGCTTGTCAGCTCCGTCCCGTTGTCCGAGACCACCAGGCAGGGATAGCCACGCAGTTCTGTGATACGATCTAACTCGCGGCAACACGTTCACCTGACAAAGACTTATCCACAACAGCGGCTAAACATTCCCGGCTAAAGTCATCAATGACGTTCAGCACCCGGAACCAGCGCCCGTCTTCCAGTGCGTCAGACATGAAGTCGAGCGACCATCTTTGGTTTGGGCCTTTCGGGATCGCCATGGGCGTTCTGGTCCCCACAGCCCGCTTGGGTCCACCCCGTTTTACAGACGGTTAACCCTTCTTCGCGGCAAAGCCGGTACAGCGTTGTCGGGACTTGGACCTGTCCTGTCCAGATTGACGATATCGTCGCCGACTTGAATTCCCTGGTTCATGTGGAGAATGAGAAAGTCCTCCTTCGTGCTCACGATGATCGTGCTCAACGTCATTTCACCTTTCAATGCGCTCAAGTCTGGCTTCCGGACCACACGGAACTTGCCTTCAATGTCACACACAGCGAAACGGTTGGAGAGGACAGCCGCCCTTGCACCCGTTCGCACTTTTCCCAGCTGACGCGCGGGGCACGCGACGACATTCCTATGACCGTATCGCTGTTCAGAAGGGCATCACACTCGTAAGACGCAAGGTCCCAATGACATTGGCATCCCCATGAGACGTTACCTCGGAACGGATAAACTCAGCGCATCGGCTAGACTTTGGTCAGCCAACAGATGCTCAGGCGCAGCACGGCACGTGCTGCGCCATCAAGCGAGGGCTTAAGCAACCAAATCGAAACGGTCGTTCATCATCACCTTTGTCCAGGCCGCTACGAAGTCGCGCACGAACTTTTCGGCGTTGTCGTCCTGGGCATAGACCTCGGCATAGCCGCGCAGGATCGAGTTTGATCCAAAGACCAAGTCTGCACTTGTCGCGGTGAACTTTACGTCCCCTGACTTGCGGTCCCGCAATTCATAGGTACCGCCCTCGACCGGATGCCAAGACATCGACATATCCGTCAGGTTGACAAAAAAGTCGGTCGTCAAGGCACCAGGCCGATCCGTGAACACACCCAAGGCAGAGCCACCGTGATTGGTGTCAAGCACACGCATGCCACCAACCAGTACCGTCATCTCGGATGCTGTCAGGCCCAGCAATTGCGCGCGGTCCAACATCATCGCCTCTGGCGATACGGAATAGGTTTTCTTTTGCCAGTTCCGGAAACCATCCGCCAGCGGTTCGAGGACCGAGAAGCTTTCAGCGTCCGTTTGATCTGCGGTCGCGTCGCCCCGCCCGGATGTAAAGGGAACGGCCAGGTCAAAGCCTGCAGCTTTGATGGACTGTTCCAGCCCGACATTGCCTGCAAGCACAATCACATCGGCGATGGACGCCCCGGTTTCGGATGCGATGGGTTCAAGGATACCCAACACCTTGGCCAGGCGTGCAGGCTCATTGCCTTCCCAGTCTTTCTGGGGGGCAAGCCGGATGCGCGCGCCGTTGGCACCGCCGCGCTTATCTGAACCGCGGAAGGTCCGCGCGCTGTCCCAGGCAGTGGCGATCATTTCCGATGCGCTCAGACCGCTTTCTGCGATCTTTGCTTTGACCGCATCGACATCATAGCTGGTCGCGCCTGCGGGGATCGGATCCTGCCAGATCAGGTCTTCGGATGGGACGTCGGGACCATAGTAATTGTCCCGCGGGCCCATATCGCGGTGGGTCAGTTTGAACCAGGCGCGCCCGAACGTTTCCGCAAAGTAATCTGGGTCAGCGCGGAAACGCTGGCAGATTTCGTTGTAGATCGGATCGACCTTCATCGCCATATCGGCATCCGTCATCATCGGCTTGGCGCGTTTGGACGGATCGGTTGGATCAACCGGCATCTGATCTTCGGGCATATTCACCGGCTGCCACTGGTTGGCACCTGCGGGAGACTTCGTCAGTTCCCATTCGTAATCGAAGAGATAGTCGAAATAACCCAAATCCCATTTGGTGGGTTCTTTCGTCCAGGCGCCTTCGATGCCAGATGTGAACGCGTTAGCTGCTTTGCCATCATGACCGGGATTGGCCCAGCCAAAGCCTTGGGCATGTACCGGGCAACCCTCAGGCTCTGCCCCGATTTGATCATGCGCACCGCCGCCATGGGCTTTACCCACGGTATGACCGCCACAGGTCAGGGCCGCTGTTTCTTCGTCATTCATCGCCATCCGTGCGAATGTCTCGCGTACATGCAACGCGGTTTTTGCCGGATCTGGGTTTCCGTTCACACCTTCGGGGTTCACATAGATCAGGCCCATATGGACGGCCGCCAGTGGGTTTTCCATCGTGGATGGTGTTTCCAGATCGCCGTAGCGCAATTCGGATGGTGCAAGCCACTCGGTCTCGGATCCCCAATAGACATCTTTTTCAGGGCCCCAGATATCCGCGCGTCCGAAACCAAAGCCGAATGTTTTCAGGCCCATGGATTCGTAGCCGATATTGCCCGCCAGAATGATCAGGTCGGCCCATGACAGGGCATTGCCGTATTTCTTCTTGATCGGCCAAAGCAGGCGGCGCGCTTTATCAAGGCTGGCATTGTCGGGCCAGGAATTCAGCGGCGCAAAGCGGATATTGCCGGACCCGGCCCCACCACGACCGTCACCCATCCGGTAGGACCCGGCTGAGTGCCAGGCGAGACGGATCATCAGACCACCATAATGGCCCCAATCGGCAGGCCACCAATCCTGGCTATCTTTCATCAGCGCATGCAGGTCGGATTTGACGCCTTCGTAGTCCAAACCCTTCACCGCCTCGCGGTGATCATAATCGGGGTCCATGGGGTTCGTGCGTAGATCGTGTTGGTGCAGAATGTCGAGGTTCAGCGCCTCTGGCCACCATTTGGTGACAGCATTGTCCATGCCGGTATTGCCACCGTGCATAACTGGGCAACCAATGCCTGGGGGGGTGTTGCTTCCGTCCATATCGGATCTCCTGCGTGAGCGTTTTCGTGGGTGATGCCGCAGGGGTAAGCCAGATTCGTGATTAATTCCAATTTATTCTTCTAAACTCTATGATAAGCTGTGCTTATGATAAACGTCACCCTTCGGCATATGCGCTATTTCGCAGCCCTTGCAGCCCATCGCCACTTTGGCCGCGCTGCTGATGCCTGCGCGATTTCCCAGCCCGCGCTGTCGCTGCAGATCAAAGAGCTTGAAGAAATGCTGGGCGGTCCCTTGGTGGAACGCCACGCGCGGCAAATGCACCTGACCACTTTGGGCGAGGATTTTCTGGAGCGTATTCAGGACATTCTGGTCCGTGTCGAAGATCTGGAAGAGCTTGTAAGATCAAACAAAAAGGGGCTGACGGGCCGCCTGCGGCTCGGCATTATCCCGACAGTGGCGCCCTATCTGCTCCCTGCGGTCATTCAGGCGATGGGGGACCGTTTCCCGGATGTCGATGTGCAGCCGCGCGAATCCGTGACGCAAGCGCTGGTCGAAAGCCTGCTGTCATCGCAACTCGATATCGCTATCGTCGCCTTGCCCATTTCAGACCCAGCATTGCGCGAATTCGCGCTCTTTGACGAAGACTTCTATCTCGTGCGCCCCCAGGCCGAAGCCGATCTACCCGTTCCGAGGGCTGCCAATCTCGATACGATGCGCCTCTTGTTGCTGGAAGAGGGACATTGCTTTCGCGATCAGGCCTTGTCGTTTTGCGAAATGTCAGGTGCCAAGCCCAAACACATCATGGAGGGCAGTTCGCTATCGACGCTTGTGCAGATGGTCGGTGCGGGGATCGGTGCGACCTTGATCCCGGAAATGGCCCTGCAATACGAAACACGTTCGGCGGATGTCTGCGTGTCACGATTTCAGGGCAAGGGCCCCAGCAGAACGATTGGCATGATCTGGCGCAAGGCGAGCCCGTTGGGCGCGCAATTCATGACAATCGGTGCGTCGATCCGAACCCTGGCAAAAGCAAGCGGTGCGGCTGGTCAGACAATCTGATCCACGCCCTACTCCGCTGCTTGCAAATGTGGCTTTGCCCGGTCCTGCATCTGCAACGCCTCCTGCGATAATGTCGGGTGATGATCCGTCTCATCTGATGCAGACGCACCTTGCGAAAGGCCACTGGTGATCGCCTGAAACGCTGTCGATACATGATGCACCAGCATAAACACCGCAGGGATTGCAAAGATGATGACACCTGTACCAAGCAGCACACCGTAGCCAATCGATACCGCCAACGGGATCAGGAACTGCGCCTGCAATGAGGTCTCTGTGATCAGTGGGAATACCCCCAAAAACGTCGTGACCGATGTCAGCAGAATGGGCCGGAACCGGTCCTTCGTGCCTTCAACGACTGCGTCCTTCACCGCATATCCGCGTGCCAGATATTCGTTATAAAGGTCAATCATCACAAGACTGTTGTTGATGACGACACCAGCCAACCCAATGATCCCGAAAAAGCTGAGCAACCCCAGCGGAATACCCATGATCAGGTGGCCCGTGACCGCGCCGATCAAGCCCAGCGGGATCGCGAGCATCACCACAAGAGGTTGCACAAAGCTGCGGAATATCAGCGCGAGCAGCGCAAAGATCACAAAGAGTGCTATCCCAAGCGCCTGACCAAGTGCCGCCTGCGCGTCGCCTTGCGTCTCTTGCTCTCCGCCAAAGCTGGCATTCAGGCCCGGATTGGCTGCAAGCAACGGCGGCAGTAGTTCTTCGCGGATGATGCGATTGGCTTCGCCGTTTGTGATGATGCTTTCATCGACATCGGCGGTGATCGTCGTGACGCGGCGACCATTCTGGCGCAGGATTTCCGATGGCGACAACCCTTCGACCAGCGTGGCCACAGTTGACAATGGGATCAGATCGCCCGAGGGGGTTGCGATCCTTGTATCCAGCAAGTCGGACAGGCTATCGCGGTCTTCGGACGGGAACCGAACCATCACGGCCACATTATCCTGCCCACGCTGCACGCTTGTCGCCTCAATCCCGAAAAATCCGTTGCGGGTTTGCACCGCCAAGTCCTGCAGCGTCAGACCGTAAAGCCGTGCTTCGGGTTTCAGTTCCAGTTTGTATTCCAACTTACCGGATGAATTGTCATCAAGGATTTGGAACACACCGGGGATCGCTGCCAGACCGTTTCGCAGCTCTGCCACAATAGGCGTAATGTCTTCGTCGCCGGGCAAAGATAGTTCAACTGCAATTGCATCGCCAGCGTCCACCAAAGACGACGAAATCGTCAGCGTATTCACACCCGCAATCTCGCCCACTTCCTCACGCCAGAGCGTCTCAAACGCGGCTGTTTCCCAGTCGCGCGCCGATGCCTCGGTCACTTCAACAACCACTTGCGCCAAGGTCGGTGCAACCGGGGCTGCGTCGCCCGTCGGGCCACCGCCACCCGCACCAATACCCACAACAATGTACTGGCCAATCACAACCTCTGGCGCATCTTCGGGCAGCGTCTGTTGCAGGCGTTCACCGGCACGGATTGCAGCGATGCGCAGATCCTCTGCCACCATCTCGGTCCGTTGGAATGTCGTGCCGTCGGTCATCTCAACCGCGGCTGTCACAAATTCACCCTGAATTTCAGGAAAGAAGCTGAAGCGCACATAACCATGCGAAATCAGACCAATGGTCAGCATCATCAGTGCGACGACCGCTGCAATCGGAATAAAGATACGACTCACGCAGAACCGCAACATCGCATCCAGCGGTTGCCGGATGAACCATTTCAGGCCCGCATCAATCACCCCTCGGATCGCTCCGATCACCCGGAAAACGATATTCGGGCGATAGTCCGGTCCGATATCCAGATTTGACAGGTTGCGCGGCAGGATCAGCAAGGCCTGCAGCATCGACAGCGTCAGCACGATCATCACAACCGTGGGAATGTCACCTAGGAATGACCCCAAGGGTGCGGGCATCTGCAACAGCGGCCAGAAAGCCACAAGGGTCGTCAATGTCGAGAAAATCACCGGCACCGCGATGCGCTGCGTGCCTTTGACCGCCGCCTGCACGGGCGGCAGGCCCTTTTCGCCATTCTTATACGTGTTCTCTGACACCACAATCGCGTTGTCGACCACAATCCCGATGGCCAGGATAAAGCCAAAGAGCGAGATCATATTGATCGACATCCCCAGCGCGCCCATCACAATGAATGTCGCGGCAAAGCTGATCGCGATCCCCATCGCCGACCAGAACGCCAGTCGGATGTCCAAGAACAGTGCAAGACATAAGATCACCAGCGATAGACCGATAAACGCGTTTTCTGTCAAAAGGTCGATCCGCGATTGCAGTTGCACCGCCTCATTCTGCCAGATCGTTGCTTCGATCCCGCCTTCCAGAGAAGGACGGAATTGGGTGCGCAGATGCTCTTCTGCCAGATCGACGATCCGCAAAATCTGCTCATCACCAACACGATAGACATTCACTGATACGGATGGATCTCCGTTGAAAGACGAGGCCAGGTCACTGTCTTCAAACCCGTCAGTGACGGTCGCAATATCGCGCAACAATACCTGCGCGCCTGTATCGCTGGTACGAATAACGATGTTTTCAAAGTCCGCACGCCCGTAATTGCGGCCCAGCGTGCGGATCGGGATTGAGATACTGTCCGTCTCAATCGATCCCCCCGGCAATTCCAGCGAGTTCACACCGACAATCTGCGCGACCTCACCCAGTGTCAGGCCGTAGGCGCGCAATGTGTCACGGTTGATCTCGATACTGATCTCATAGTCGCGGATATTGGCGACCTCCACAAAGGAGATACCGTTGATCGCGACCAGTTCGTCCTTGAGCCGCCGCGCCTCTTCTTTCAGGACCTGTTCGCTTGCAGCGCCATGGATGGCGATTTCCAGAACCCGTGTTGAATTGTCCGCACGGACGACAACAGGGTCTTCTGCGTCATCCGGAAAGACATCAATACTGTCGATCTCTGTCTTGATCTCATCCAGCTTGGTTTCGATATCCTCACCATCGAGGAATGAAACGGTCACGCCGCCGCGCCCTTCGGAGATGTTGGCGGTGACGTCGTCAATACCATCAACGCCGCTCAACTCATCCTCGATCGGGCGGACGATGCTGTCTTGTATTTCAGTCGGCGACGCGCCGGTGTAGCTGACCGAGATTGACACCGTGTCGAGCGCAAATTCTGGAAAGGTCTTTTGCGGCAGATTGGCGGCTGTCACGGCCCCCAGCCCGGCAAGCAGGATCATCGCCAGCCAGGCCGCAACGGGGTGTTCGGTCATCCATTTGATGGCAGCGTTCATGATTGGTGCTCCTTACCCGCCGGCCTGCGACATGCGTGCCTCGTCGGCGATATCACGCAACGCTTTTCCAGGCTGCGGTGACGCGAGAGGTGTCAGGATCAAGCGATCGTTCGGCGTTAAGCCAACGATCCGGACAAAGGACATTTCGCCGTCCACATGAACAAGTTGCGCAGGATGCACTGTCAACGCATTGTCGCGCAACAGCCATACCGCATCGCCGTCGCGCAAAGCTGTCGAGGGGATGGCAAAGGCGTCGGAGGGCGCGATCCCGTCAATCACCACCTTGGCAAAGGCATTGATCAGCGCAGGCGGCGCACCTGATGCCAGATCGACATCGCTTTCAAGCCGCTCTTTCAATGCCACCGTCGCGGTGAGTGTGCGTGTTTGCGGATCAAGCGAAGGGTCGACGCGCACCACCTCGGCGCGCCAGGCCTCTTCAACGCCTGCGAACGAAATTGCCACCGTTGCAGATGCCGTACCGCCCTCAAAAAGCCCAGGGATCAGCGCTGCGTCCGTTTCACGGATGGCGATGCTGACCTCCATGCGATCATTGGTGTAGATCTGCGCGATGGGTGCGCCGCCTGCAACAACATTGCCGATCTCGGCATCTTTGCTCTGCACCGCACCATCAAAGGGCGCACGGACGATCTTGTTTTCCAGCGCGATCTCGGCCGAAGCCAATTGTGCTATTTGACCTTCCAGATTTGCGCGTACCTCATTCTGTTGGCCAAGCAGATCATCCACGGTTGCTTGCGATACCGCATTGCGGTCCAGCAAATTGCGTGCGCGGGTCAATTGTGTGTCGATCAGGTCAAGCCGCGCCTGTGTTGCAGCAATGGCGGCTTTTGCTTGTGCAATCTGCGCGCGCTCTGTGCTGGCATCGATTTCAACCAGTATATCGCCTTCAGTGAACGCGCTGCGATCCGTGATGGCCGGATGCAGGACAACGATACGCCCACCCGTCGGTGCCGAAAGCGCGACAGTGCGAAATGGTTCGACAAACCCTTCACCACGGATCGGGAGCGGGCCGTTGACGGGGACAAATTCTGTCGTCTCAACCAATGTAATCGGGCGCGCCGCGGGCTCAGCCGTCACGACCGTCTTGTTGTCACCAAGATACTGAAACCCGAAGTAGCCGCCGCCAAGGATCGCAATCGCCGCGGCGATCCAAAAGATCTCGCGAAGTGCCGTGGCGGCAAACCTTAGAACGTTGCGCATCGGATATTCCCTAATTACTGACATTTGTGTCATTAACAACTGACCTGCTGGTCAGTAAAGCAAAAACTGAGTTTGTTACGATAGACTTCCGCGGTCGGATGATATTTTTTGCGATTGCATTGAAAAAAACCAAACTAGGCGACAGCTTTGAGACAAATCCCAGACCATAGGGAGCCATGACGCAGACTGAGAACACCAAACCGCGCCGCCGCAAAGAGGCCAGACCGGGCGAAATCATTGCCGCCGGTATTGCAGAATTTGCGGCGCATGGGTTTGAACGCGCGCGCCTTGACCGCATCGCAAAGGCTGCAGGCATTTCAAAGGGCACGATCTATCTTTACTATCCGTCGAAAGAGGCGCTCTTTCTTGCGGCAGTTGAAGAACATGTCATTGCGGTCATGGCCGAGCATGAAACCATACTGGATCGTTTTGATGGCCCAACAAGCGAGATCCTGACGCGGCTATTGCGCAGCATCTATCGGCGCTTTGTCGAGGGTGAGGCGCAAACGCTTTTTCGGATTCTGATCACCGAAGGCACCCGCATTCCCAATATCGTCTCCAGCTACCACACGATGACGATCCGCCGGGGCACAACGCTCTTGCGGCGCATTCTTGAGCGCGGCGTGAAACGGGGTGAGGTTACTGAAACCGCGATTTTGGCAAATCCGCAGGTCGTGATCGCGCCGGCGGTGTTTTTCGCGCTGCACAACATGATGTACAGCAAAATCGAAACACTTGAATTTGACACCTATTTTGAAGCCCATGTTGCGTTGGTGCTTAACGGAGTGATTACGCGATGACATCTGCGGTGCGTATTTTGCCGTCAGACATGCGCTTGCCCGGCAACTTTGCGCAAAGCTGAAAATAGCGGCGACTGTTTTAGTATGCGGAAGTGCGCCGATGCATGCCGCACCGGTTGAGAGAATTACCGCCGACATTAATGTATACGATAACGTATTATTGACGCTCTGCCAAACCACCCCCTAGCGATGATGCCAGGACTTGTTCTCACACATGGGTAGGGAAAAAAGCATGGCGACGATTTCTGGCGATCAAATGACGTGGCATAAGATCACGTTGGATTTTGAGGCACCACAAGACTTCAGCGAAAATCCAAGCACTTTCCGCGATTACAGGTTGGATGTAACATTTACCAACGCCGATACGGGCGAGGTCATCACCATTCCTGGATATTTCGCCGCTGACGGCGATGCAGCGAACAGCAACGCCACATCGGGCAATATCTGGCGTGCGAACTTCAACCCCCCATCCGAAGGGAACTGGACCTATGAGGCATCATTCCGCACCGGTGAAGACATTGCAGCCAAAACATATGCCGAAGCACCCAATGCGGGCACAGCGGTTGGGTTCATAGACGGCGATAGCGGGTCGTTTACGGTAACCCCGACGGACAAGACCGGCGACGATTTCCGCGCAAAGGGCATGATCTTGCAGGATGAAGGCACGCATTACCTGCAGCATCAGGGCGATCAGGATTACTTCATTCGTGGTGGCCCGGGCATCCCGGAAAACTTCCTTGCCAACAAGGATTTCGACAATACCGGGAACGGACGCCACGATTTCTCGACCCATGTGTCAGATTACAAGGGCGACGGTGAAACCTGGGACGGTGGCAAGGGTGTCGCAATCCTTGGGGCCGTCAACTATCTGGCAGAGCAGGGTCAAAATACGATTTACATGTTGTCGAATACCTCTGGCGGCGACGGCCAGGACGTCTCGCCCTGGACATTTGCGGCGCAGAATACGCCAAAGAATGACGGGGGCCTCAGCGCTGGTGAGATCGACAAATTCTCAACCTATGACATTTCAAAGCTGTCCCAGTGGGAAATTGTCTTTGATCACATGGACAACAAGGGCATCTATAAGAACCTCTTGCTACAAGAGACCGAAAACGATCAGCAATTGAACAACGGTACCGAGGTTTCTGGCACGACCCTTGATGTAGAGCGGCTGGTTTACATGCGCGAGATGGTCGCGCGCTTTGGCCACAATAACGGCATCCAGTGGAACCTGGGCGAAGAAAACACCAATACGAATGCCCAGCGGGCCGATATGGCCGAATATATGAAGTCTGTGGACGGCTATGACCATCTGGTCACGATCCACAGCTACCCCAATCAGATCGACCAGGTTTATGACCCGCTACTGGATGACGCAGATTTTGACGGCGCGTCTTTTCAGACCAACCGCAACAACATCCGCGATCGGATCGAAGAATTTCGCGATAAATCCGCCGCCAATGGCGATAAATGGGTGCTCACCTGGGATGAAGATGCCAGTGGCACTGGCAAGCTGGAAGCGGGCGACAGCAATTTTGACGCACCAAACCAGAAAGGCCAACGCGATGCCTTCTGGGGGACGCTGACAGCGGGTGGCTCCGGCGGGAACTGGTATATCAAGGACGACAACGCGTTCTCGCTTGACCAGAACTACGACGATTTCACCCAGCACAAGGCGCTGTGGACCTGGACCGCTGCCGCGACGGACTTTTTCAACACTTATATCCCGTTCTGGGACATGAAACAGGCAGATGGGCTGACCTCGGATAATGACGATTACGTCATGGCCAAGGATGGCGAATACTACGTCATCTACCTGCCATATGGCGAAGCAGGCGACGTGCGCCTGAACCTGTCCGGCCAAGGTGGCGAGCAATTCGACGTCTTCTGGTACAACCCTCGCACGGGCGGTGACCTGATCGCCGACGGTCAGGTCGATGGTGGCGGCACAGTTCAAATCGGCGGCGCCCCATCAGATGGTGGCAAGGACTGGGTGCTGCTCGTGCGGAACGTTGATGCGCCAGAATTGCCAACACTGCCAAGCGGCCAACAACCCCAACCGATGCCAACGCCGACACCCCCGGCGCCCGGCCCCGTGGCCCCCCCCGCATCCGACGGCGCGTTCCAAGGCAAAGACGGCACCATTGTCATGCAAGCCGAAAGCGCCGAAGCGCAAGGCAATTGGCGCGAGACGACCGTTGATGGTGAAACGGTGCTTTTGTGGGATGCGCCATCCAGCAACTACAACAAGGTCGACCCGGATGAGACGCTGTCCTACACCTTTGTCACGGATGAGGCGGGCAACTATCATATCGGTCTGCATTCGGGTCGTGTGAAGTCGGCCATGGGCCAGTCGGAATTGTTTGAAAAAGACGGCAAGGCGCGGACGGACACCGGCAACGATGCCTATGTGGCCGTGATTGATGTAGCCACCGGTGAAGTCGTCCAGAAGCCGACAAAACTGTTCACCGGTCTTGGCGGAAGTGACCGGGACCTGCGCTTTGGGTCCACCTTTGATGCCAATCACAACAAATCCCCCGCCGTGGTCACCCTGGAGGCCGGTAAGGAATATCGCCTTGAAATCACGGGTCGGTCTGATGGTTACGCCCTCGACATGATCACACTGAACAAAGGTGGTGTTCTGCGCGATGCGAATGCAGCCGAGTCCGCTCGGATTGACGGTCAAGCGCCAACGCCGCCGCAACCGCCGGCGAATCCCGGACCGAACACCGCGCCCGTGGCACAAGACGATGCCGCATCAACCGGGCAGAACAACACCATCGTGGTTGACGTGTTGGCCAATGACAGTGACGCCAATGGCGACAATCTGACGCTGACCGATGTGTCCTATAGCGGCAATACATCCATCGTTAGCATTGTCGATGGCAAGATCAGTGTGAACCCATTAAGCGCTGTGCAAAACGCCAGAACTGAAGTCATCACCTATACGGTGTCTGATGGCAAAGGCGGAACCGACACTGCCACACTGCGTGTTGACGTTGGTGGCAGCGGCCCGGCACCAACGCCACCGGCGCCGACACCTCCCGCGCCGACACCGCCTGCAAACCAAGCGCCGGTCGCCGCAAATGACATCGCATCAACGGTGCAAAACAGGACCGTTGTCGTCGACGTGCTTGCCAATGACAGCGATCCAGAGGGTGGAAATCTGACGCTAACGGATGTGTCTTATGACGGGACGACATCGCTGGTATCGATTGTTGATGGCAAGATTAGCGTCAACCCGCTACAGGCTGCCACAAATGACCGCACAGAGGTCATCACCTACACCGTCGCCGATGCGGCAGGCAACGAAACGACGGCCACGCTCCGTGTCGATGTGGGGACACCTGCGGCACCGACCCCAACACCGCCCGCGCCGCCTGCCAATGCTGCGCCAACGGCAGTGGATGATGCCGCATCGACAGCGCAGAACACCACGATTGTTGTCGATGTCCTGGCCAATGACAGCGATGCGGATGATGATGCATTGACACTCAGCGACGTTTCCTATGACGGAACAACATCGCTCGTCTCCATCGAAAACGGCCAGATCAAGGTCAACCCATTGCAGGCGGCGACGAATGATCGGGTAGAGACGATCACCTACACCGTGACAGACGCCGATGGTGCCACCGACACAGCAACGCTCAACGTCAGTGTCGGTGGCGGGGCAGCGCCCACACCACCCGCAGCACCAGACCTTGGTCTGATGCTGTCGGTTATCGATGCGGAAACAGATGCAATCATGTCGATGCTGAAAGATGGCGACACGATCACGCTGGAAGATATGTCAACTGCGCTCAACTTTGCCGCGACCGCTGGGATCAGCGGTGTGGGAAGCATGAAGCTCAGCCTTGATGACGGCCCGGCACAGATCGAAAATGTGACGCCATATGCCGCTTTCGGTAATGTTGGTCCGGACTTTTACGGCGCACAGATCGCGGCAGGCAGCCACACGCTGAAGATCGAAGTCTATGCCAAGGAGGACGGGCAAGGCGAATTGCTGGGAACTGAGACAATTCAGTTCGATGTCGTTGAAAAACTACCCGAACCAGACGGCCTACTGAACTTCTACATCGCAGATGCCGTGAGCAATGACACGATTGGTGGGCTGGCGGATGGCGACACGCTGGATGCCGCAACATTGGGTGACAACGCGACCTTCTATGCGACCACCGATAGCGCTGATGTCGAATACGTTCGCCTCACATTTGAGGGCGAAACCTCAACTGAAAAGGTCGCACCATATGCCTTGTTCGGTGACATTGACGGAGATTTCCGCAAAGGCGTGGACCTGGATCCCGGCGATTACAGTCTGCAGGCGCAGGCATTCGGCGCCAAAGGCACGCTGTTAGAGACCGTCGATCTGCAGTTTGATGTGCTCTAGCGACTTGTCTAAGTTCAAACGATCTTCAGGCTCCGGTTTGGACTATTCCATGCCGGGGCCTTTGCCTTTGGTTGTAAACGTCAATGCCGGAGGAGACTGATGCGGGTGATCCCCACAGCGCGATTGGGAACATACCACCGATAACGCTGATGATTTCAGATGGCGAAACCAGCCCGCCATGCTGCGAGAAGAGGCAAAAACTCTGTCCCTTGGTGGCAGAAGGTTGGGCAGCGGAGCACCCAAGACGTGCAAAGCCAGATGCCGGTGCACTCGCTGTCCTTGCCTTTCTGTACTTAACCTCCAGCACAACGGGAAAACGGGGATCGGGAAGCTCAAAGACCAGTTTATCCTGCTGTCCTAATGTCGGCGTTGTCTGTATTCTCGGATGTCCGCTGTCGGGAAACTGCATCGCAGCATTGGCTATACTGTGAGTGGCAGCTGTGGGCCGCGTCTGCGCCTTAGGACAAGACAGGCCTCCCGCGCAATGAAATCTTGTATTTGGATCAAAGTCCGATTGCGGAAGATACGAGCCGCACGTCTACAACCGAGCCACAAGCATCCGGTTCGCGGTGATTGGGTCAGTTCTTGACGTAAAAGCCAATTTCGTCTGACGTTCGACATCGGAGTAGTGGCGGACTGGGGAGGATTCGAACCCCCGACCCCTTGATTCGTAGTCAAGTACTCTATCCAGCTGAGCTACCAATCCGCGTGTCGGCTGATTTAGACAACGATAACCAATGTTGCAAGGGGTTAATCGGGATTCTTTCGCTATTCAGCCGCAGGGGCGAGGGCGGCATCCTCCTTTGGCAGCGTAATCAAAAATGTTGTGCCAGTTTCATCGGTACGTTGTAACTCAAGCCGCCCGCCATGGCCGCGGATCAGGTCAGCGGCGATCACAAGGCCAAGGCCCGATCCTCCCTTGCGTACGCCGCCCTGGAACGGCTGGAACAGGTGTTCTTGCGCCTTTTTCGGCAAGCCGGGACCCGTGTCCGTGATGGTCAGCTGCCAACTTTGGTCATCTTCGGTCGCGATCAGGCCAATCTCACCCGGCTCACCGGTGGCCATGATGGCCTGGCGTGCATTGCGGACGAGGTTGAAGATCACGCGGAAAAGCTGTTCGCCATCCGCACGAAGGTTCATGGTCATCGGGATGTCTTCGGCGAACGAGAGGGCGTAGTCGGTCGCGGCGAGCCGCTCACTGTCGATCACGTCATTCACGATCTGTGACAGATTCACACGGTTCAGCGTCGGTGCGGGTTCATCGACCCGGCCAAAAGCCAGTGTGGTTTCGCACAAGTTCACCGCGCGAGTGATGGAGTTCACCAATTTCGGGGCCATGCGTTTGACCAGAGGGTCATCGGAGGATTCGATCCGGTCAGTGAAGAGCTGCGCCGAGGTCAGGATGTTCCTTAAATCGTGGCTGACCTTCGCCACCGCACCGCCAAGCTGTGCAAGACGGTCTTTCTGCTTTAGCGCCCCTGTCAGTTGCGTTTGCATCATCTGCAGCGCTTCTTCGGCATCGCGCAGCTCCTTCACACCAGCCGATGGCTGAATGATTTGCCGCGCGTCTTCGGGGGCTTTGGCATAGGCCTGCATATGGTCCACCACCCCTTTGATCGGGCGCACAAGCAGGATTTGCACGGACAGGAACAAAAGGCTTGCGGTGATGATCGAGATGAAGGCGGATAAGAACAGAATGTTGCGCCCATAGGCCAACAGCGCATCCCGCAATGGCATTTCGTCCATCGTGACTTCGATCAGCAAACCACCGTCCCGGACGGGGTTACCAATGACCCTGATGATCCGGTCTTCTGTATCGACCAAAGTACGCAAAGCATCGGCGATCAGTGTCATACTACTGGGATCACGCATGTCGTAGGTGGCCGTGATGGGCGATGGGATGGGCGAAGAGAGTGCCAATTGCCGGATCTCGTCCCGCCGCAGGACGACGTTGTAGACCTCTGCATTCTCCAGCAGTTCGGCCTCTAGCGCGGGGCTGATCATATCGTCAGCCTCCAGCGCAAGCGACGCGATTTGTGCTCTCTCAAGCCGAGCCAGCAGGTAATCCTCGCGGAACCGCGCGACCGATGGCACAAAGATGAAAATCTCAGCCAGCATCACGAAAATCACCGTGAGGATCAAAAAACGGCCTGAGAGAGAGTTCGTCATGTTACCTCGCAGCGAGCTAGGGCAGCCACCGCTGCACGAAGCCAACTACACGCTTTACCGTGGGGTTTTCAAATAGTCTGGGGCTAAAATAGGCACCAGCGGCGCGTTTGTTAACCTCACTGACCGTCGGATAAGGCAGAACGGTGTTGGCGATAGCGGACATCTTCATTTTGTTGGCGATGGCCATGGCCCACATGCCGATCAGTTCACCAGCCATGTGACCAGCGATAGAGGTGCCGACGGGCTTGCCCTTGACCACCATGACCTTGATCAGCCCCTTGGTTTTGCGTTCCGCAATGAGGCGATCGTTGTGGTGGAATTCGAAGCGGACGACTTCCAACGCAGCACCATACTTGGACTTTGCCTGCGCCTCCGTCAGGCCAACCTGAGCGAGTTCCGGGTCCGTATAAGTGGCCCAGGGGATATGATCGATCTTTTGCTTGGATGGCAGCCCAAACAGCATCGACCGGATCAGCACGCCCGCGTGATAGCCCGCGACATGGGTGAATTGCAGCCCACCGGCCACGTCACCTGCGGCGTAGACCTTTTTGTTGGTGACAGACCGTAGATCGGGGCCAACCTTCAAACCCGTCCGGTCATGGGCAATGCCGCCTGCGTCCAGATCCAGCTTGTCGATATTCACCTTCCGGCCAACGGCCATGAGCAAGTGCGAACCTGTGAAATCGCCCTTGGGTGTATGGACGGTAACGACACCGTCCTTACCGCTGATCTTCTCGGCCTGCGCCTCTTCGATGATGTTGATGCCTTCTGCTTGGAGGTTCTCCAGCACAATGGCGGCCATTTCCGGGTCATCCTTGCCGAAAGCCTTCATGCCTTCGATCACAGTCACTTCGCAGCCCAAACGCCTATGCGCCTGCGCCATTTCCATGCCGATGGGGCCGCCACCAATGATCAGCAGATGCTTGGGCTTTTCGCGCAGATCAAAGATGTTTTCGTTCGTGTAATAGGTGACATCCTCAATACCGGGGATAGGCGGCACGAAGGGACCAGAGCCTGTGGCGACGACGAAACGGCGCGCTTCGATGATGTTATCGCCTGCCTGCACCTCGGTCTTTGAGATGAAGGTGCCGCATTCCTCAATCACCTGCACACCGAGGCCTTCGAAACGTTCGACGCTGTCAACGGGCGCGATGGTCGCGATGACGTCATGCACATGGTCTTTCGCAGCAGCATAATCGACCTTTGGCGCGACCTCGCCCACACCCAGTTTTTCGCCGTGGGACATCGCATAGGCCTGCTTGGCCGAGGCGATCAGCGCCTTGGACGGCACACAGCCATAGTTCAGGCAATCGCCGCCCATCTTGTGGCCTTCCAGAAGGACAACCTTGGCCCCCATCTGGACGGCACCGGCTGCGATGGACAGGCCGCCGGAACCACCGCCAATGATGCAGATATCTGTTTTGATGCGGTTCATGACTTACAGTCCTTTCTTGCCGCGCACGGCCTTGATGACGATGGGAAGCGCGGCCAGGGCACAAAGGCCGAGGATTGGCAGCAGGATCGCGGGTTCAAAGATAATGCCGAGGTTCGGGGTCTCGCCGCGGGCAAAGACCTCACCCAGACCCGCACCGACCGATGTATAGACAACCGCACCGGGGATGATGCCGAGGAAGGTCGACACGGCAAAGCGGAAGAGCGGGACGCCGACCAGCGCAGGCACAAGATTGGCCACGAAGAACGGCACAGCTGGGACCAAACGGATCAGAAACAGCATCTCCCACTGGTTGTTGTCGATCCCTTCCTTGATTTTCTTGACCGACCCTTCGCTGCTTTCCATCTTGGCCGCTAGTTTCTCACCCAATCCCCAGCGGGCGGCGAGGAAGATGCCGATGGCGCCCAGTGTGGCACCTGTGATGTTGAAGAGAGCACCAGGGAACGTGGCAAACAGGAAACCACCTGTTAGCGTCGCAATCGTTGCACCGGGCAGCGAGAAGGCGACGATCACCACATAGGCCAGGATGAAGACCAGAACGGTCAGGAAATAATTGTCATCGCGAAACCCGATCAGCGCCTCGCGGTTCTCCGCAAGTGCTTCAAATGAAAGATAATCACGCAGGTAGATCGCACCGAGTACGGCGACAACGATAATGGTCAGCAAGGGTAAGTTGCGTATTAGGGGGTTGGCGGGCTTTTCTGTCATCTCGGTCATCTTTCGGGTCCTATGGGCAAATGGGTTGGTTGTTTTGTGTTTCAGGTTAGATGGACGGAACCGACCTTTCGCGATACCCACCTCACGCCCCATTGATGTCAAACGGGTCTGATGTTTCAGTTTACGGGGGGCTGATCACGAAACCTGTAACATTTGGGCGGTGTTATTGGCGGCGATTGTTGCAATTCCGCGCCGTCATCCGCGTTGACATGTGGCAGGCTGCCCTCTAAACGGCAGGTCTGAAATGTAGATTGGCTTCGAATCCCTTGCATGGATTTGGCCACCAGAACCGGAGAGCACGCGATGAAGCGCACGTTCCAACCATCCAATCGGGTTCGCAAGAACCGCCACGGGTTCCGCGCACGCATGGCCACAAAGGCCGGGCGTAAGATCCTAAATGCACGCCGCGCAAAAGGCCGTGCAAAGCTGAGCGCGTAAGCGCCAGTCACGTTTTGACCGATTTGAAACCGCCGGTTGGGCCAGATGATGGCACTCCGGCGGTTTCCGTTTGTCTGGATGTTTTGAAAAAGCGGGCTGATTTTGTGCGCGCATCGCATGGACGGCGCTTTGGCACCACCGGCATCCACCTGCAGGCCCGCAAGCGTCATGATGGCGAGGCACCGGGTATTCGCGTTGGTTTCACCTGCTCAAAGAAAGTCGGCAATGCCGTGGCCCGCAACCGCGCAAAACGGCGCTTGCGCGAGGTGGCGCGGCTGGTCCTGCCCGACTATGGGCACGACGGCTGGGATTATGTGCTGATCGGCCGCAAGGATGCGACGGCGACCCTGCCCTTCGAAAAGCTTATCAAGGATCTTAAACGCGCATTGCAAAAGGTGCATGTATGACGCCGCTGGCCTATATCGTCTCGTTACCCGTGCGCGCTTATCGCGTGGTGCTGTCGCCCTGGATCGGCCATAGTTGCCGGTTTCAGCCAACATGTTCGGCCTATGCGCTGGAGGCGTTGGAGAAACACGGGGGGATCAAAGGCACATGGCTGACAATCCGGCGGATCGGCCGGTGCCATCCCTGGGGGGGATCCGGCATCGATAACGTGCCTGATTGAGGAGTCTTCTTGACAAAGACTCCTCCAGCCATCAAAATTTTCACCAAAATTTTGATTTACAGCTTCTCAAACGAAATGGTCACAAGGCCAATATCCAGACCAAACCGTTTCACATATGCCTGGTTCAACAACCGGTCCTCGGACAAGAGCCACATCCAATCGTCAAAGCTGACACGCATCGTCTCGGTCTCGCCGGTGGCAGAGGGGATCGGCAAGTCAATCGTGTAGACCCAGTTGAACCGGTTGTCCTGTTCTTGCCCTGTCGCCTGCCCGATAACGCCTGGTGCGGTGCCAACCCAGCTGTCCGGTCCGGTCTTGGTCAAGGTCCAGATGCGCTGTTCGGTCGATCCGTCCTCGTAGACGAAATCCTCGACCAAGCACAGGCGTTCACCGTCCCAGTCGCCATCAATCGTCACCACAAAGCTGCGCCTGACCGTGCCCAGAATATCCTGAAACTGGCCATAGGCGACCAGTTCACCGTCAAAGAACTCCTCCAGGTTCAATTTGCGATCGCTCAGGCTGGGGTCATCAAATGACGGCTTGCCCGTACAGGCGGCAAGCAAGGCAAAAGCAGCAGCAAGGATCAGGCGCATCAGCGTCTCCGTTTTGTCACCGCTTTTACGTATCGGGTGCGCGTTCGGATGCCTCTTTGATATTGAGCCCCGCAAAGTCGAAAAGTTTAGGGTCGAGCAAGTGCGAGGGCCGCGCGTTCATTAATGCCCGGAACATGACCTGCCTGCGCCCAGGACTGTTCTTTTCCCACCCATCAAGAATTTGTTTGACCTGTTGGCGCTGCAGCCCGTCCTGACTGCCACAGAGATCACAGGGAATAATCGGATAATTCATGGCCCGCGCAAACCTATCGCAATCCTGTTCAGCCACATGGGCCAAGGGACGCAGCACGAACAAATCGCCTTCCTCATTCACCAGCTTTGGCGGCATCGTGGCAAGCCGACCGCCGTGAAACAGGTTCATCATGAACGTCTCAAGAATATCGTCCCGATGATGGCCAAGCACCACAGCATTGCAGCCTTCCTCGCGGGCGATCCGGTAAAGATTGCCGCGCCGCAGCCGCGAGCAAAGCGCGCAATAGGTCCGCCCCTGCGGCACCTTATCGACCACGATGGAATAGGTGTCCTGATACTCAATCCGGTGCGGCACGCCCATCCGTTCCAGAAACTCCGGCAATACGGTTGCAGGAAAGCCGGGCTGGCCTTGATCAAGATTACAGGCCAAAAGATCAACCGGCAGCAAGCCGCGCCATTTCAGTTCGTAAAGCACAGCCAGCAGCGTGTAGCTGTCCTTGCCCCCGGACAGGCAGACAAGCCAACGTGCCTCACGGTCGCCCACCATCCCGTATTGGTCGATGGCTTCACGGGCATATCGCACGATGCGTTTGCGAAGCTTGCGAAATTCGGTGCTTTGTGGCGCCCCCTGGAAAAGTGGATGGATTTCATCGGCATCATCAAACATGGCAGTGGCATAGACCAAAGGAAATGCGCCGAAAAGGGCCGCGTTCGTCGAGTGAGTGAGGCAGCAGCTATTGAGACGATTGCAACGACGCCCAAAGCAACGCCTGACTGCCGCCCAACTTGCTGTGGCCCAAGGGGCGATACTGCTCTGCAAAAGCGTCCAGTTCAGGGTCCCAGGACAGCGCCAGATAGGCCTCCAACCACGCCAGTTGAAAACTGCGCAACTCTTCGGTGCCATCGAAATAGCTTTGCACCTCGCCGGAATAGGCCTGGCTGGACTCACCGGTTTCAAGATCGTCCAGAGCAAATCGGACAATCCGATCAAGCGCGTTGTCACAGATATCACGGATTGACATACCCTGCTGTTCCAAAAGCAGTGTTGTTACCACCATCGGCGCAATGGCGTGCAATTGATAATGCAGCGCATATTTCCCGCGACGGGTCTCTTGCGGCAGGCTGCCATCCGCGCGCGCCTCGCATTGCATCAGGCTGGCCGACCAGGCCGACCAGCGCAGTGCGACCGGGTCTTCGTTGATCTCGGCGCTCAGATTGATAGCCAGCGTGGCCCACCCACGCAGGTTACCAAGCCGCGCGCCAGAGGTCGCATCCTGTTCCCAAAACAGCATCTGCTCTTCTGTTCGCGCGGCGAGCCAATCCTTAAACACCTTACGCTTCGTGGGGTTCGACGAATAAGGCGCCACCTGATTGTAGATCATCGCCAAACCAGCCAAGCGCGACCCCACAGAGAGTTGCGCGGTATAGCTGCGCAATTCGGACAGTGCATCCGCTGCTGCCCAGGTTGCCAATTGATCAATGACGCAATCGGCCTGTGCCATTTGGTCTCCCTCGGCAGCGGTTACGTCGTTTGCCATTTTCACGAGGTCGCGGATGAATGTCTCAATCGGGGCAAGTGCCGCATTCACCTCTGCATTGCTTTGCTCGTCAATGTCAGAGCGGCTTTTGCTTTCATCCGTATATCGGCTGCCATAGTTCAGCGACACGACAGGGTCGGGTGTGGGCGGACAGACAAAGTTTTGATCGTCCGCCGCTGCGATTTGCGTTGAGGAGAACATCACGACAACACTGCCGATGAAGAGCCTGATCCGTTTCATGTGCCATCCTGCAGGTTCAAAAGTGACGTGATCGCATTGGCTTTTTCAGATCCGGCGGCAGCGGCTTTTTCCAGCCAAACAAGTGCGGCTTGCGGATCTGGCGCCGTGCCCAGGCCGAATGCCAGGGCATAGCCAAGCTCGGCCATTGCCGTCGTATCGCCACCCTCGGCCGCACGGCTGAGCCAATCGGTCGATTCTGTCAAATCGCCTGCAGTCGCCGCCGTCTCACGCAGATGCAACGCATAGGTACGCATGGCGAAGACATCACCCCGGCTTGCCGCCGTCAGATAAATCTCAGGCATGTCGATATGCGCATCCACAGCTGCTTGCGCTGTGGCATCTGCGCGCCGATATCTCCCCAGATATCCTTCGAGAACAGATCGATCAGGGTTATCGACAGCGCTGGCCAGCATCTGCGCTGCCCGGGCGGGGTCGTACGTCACCGCATCCCGCGCTAGCAGGAGTTCGAACAGGCCGCGTGCAGCTGATGGATCGCCTTTCGCATAGGCGCGCTCGTAAAAGCCCTGGGCAACGCGAGCGGCCTGTATCCCCTGGATTTGCAAATGCGTTCGGGCCAGGTCCGTCATCGCCCAGGCATTTTCGCCAACAAGGTGCTGCGCAATGTCCATCCAGCGCAATGCTTCTTCGGTATCATTCAGTTCAAGCGACAAATCTGCCAAAGTCATGACATTCTTATAGTCACAAAGCATCACGCCAACGGCGCGCGCGATATATGTCTCGCGCGTGTCCGGATCGAGAAACGGGATCGCAAAGATCAAAGCATCAAAATCACCATTGGCAGCGATCACATCGGCGAATTGTTCATATGTCGCGCGACCCGATGGGTCATTCACGTCCGTTGACGCCAACAGGCGCATCGCCGCCCCCTCACCCGCCATGGCAGGCTCAGTCAACAGGCGCGCGACCTCGGCACTGCTTTCAGCAACAGTATTGTCATAGTCCAACAAAGCCTCTGCCAATGCGAGCGCGGCCGGTGTCCCGGAATTGCGGTATTCCTTGCGTAGCAGATCAATTGCGGCGAGCCGCTCAATCGGATTTTCTGCAAGCTCCAGTTCCAACTGCGCCAGCGCTTTGAGAACTTGCGCATATTGCCCCGAATATTCCTCCCAGAAGGCAAGGATTTCAGGCGTTGCACGGTCATAAAATTCAAGGAACTTTAGATAACTCGCCAAAGATTTGGGACGCCCGTAAAGTGCTTGGGACTGGATCGTCGCAATGGTCAACGGGTCATCTTCGGCGGTCAGACCGATGAGTTCGTTTGCTGCAATCTCGATATTTGCCGAATCCGTCGCAGCCTCCACATCGCGCCAGTGGCCCGCCTCGGCCAATCTTGGGCTATCGGTCGCCTGACACATGAACGCAGCGTGCAGATGCTTGGCCGGTGTCACGCCACCGTAGACTGATACGGTATAGCTGAGCAGATCGACCGCCCGCTCAAACTCTTCCGAGCCACTGCGCCTGCTGATCAGGATCTGGGCCAGACGGCTCATCCCGTCCATATCACCCAAGTCAGCCGCCTGTTCGAGCAGTGCAATCGCCTTTTCTTCGCCAGCCCATCGCCCTTCGCGAACCAAGACATCTTGCGCAAGCCTTGTATAGACCCAGCCCGGCGCGTCATCGAGCGTTGCAAGCTCCTGAAGCGCTGCATAACGTTCATCATCAAGCTCTGGATAGACCGCAGCATGCGTCTCTAGAAACAAGGACAATCGTGTCAGGCCTGGCCGCTCACCCGTCGCCGCCGCGGCCCGATAAAGCGCCAAGGTTTTGGTGAGGTCCCGTTCAACCAGTGCGCCGGTTTCGTAGAGCCGCCCCAATTCGATCTGGGCAAAAGGCAGGCCCGCATCCGATGCCTGATACAGATAGTGCAGCAGGACATCGTTGTCCTTGTCGAAACTTTCGGCCTCCATATGGTATTCGACGACCTTCCACGCCGCATTGGCATCGCCCAGATCAGCCGTGAAACGGAACCAGTCATGCGCAAGCTGGACATTGCGCTCGACCACTTCGCCATTGTGGAATTCACGCGCGATCCGGGCCGTCCGGTCGCAGATTGTGGGGTTGAGTTCCCCGACCAAAGCGCCAAAGGCCATCGTGACGGCCAGGTCAGTCGGTACGTCCCAGCCTGCAGGCGCATTACCATCCAGTGCCATCTTGCTGAGTGTCAGCAACGCGTCGGCGTTACCCGCATGTCCGGCTTCAAGCAACAGCCGATTAGCCACATCAACATCCCGATCGACGCCAATCCCTTCGCGATAAAACCGCGATAGCGCGTTCTTGAGCCGCGGTGACAGGCTGTCGGCCTCTGTCGCCAACTGTACGACAAGCTGTTGACTGCGGATCCCGTCAAAGTCTCCTGCGGCCTCCATCGCGCCAATGCGCGCAAGCAGCGCATTGTTTCCAGCAAAACCGGGATCGATCTCGGCGATCCGCGTGATCAATGTGTCGACCGTGTCCAACCAGTAGCGCCCGTCAATTCCCTGCAGACGGTTCATGTCCCGTTTGATCAGCGGAATGCTCATGTCAGGCAGCGCGCCACCATCCCAACTGGACCAGAAAGCGATGGTATCGTCGTCACTGGCCCGTGGCGTGCAGATCGGCTCCGGTGCCACTTCCGGCGGCCGGAATTCCAGGGTAATCGGCCCGGTCTGCCCGAATGCAGCAACCGGCATGAGCATCACACCAGCCGTTAAACCACACATGGTGGTTCGGATTGTGTTCTTTACCTTCAGAGATCTGCGCATGCCGCGGCCCCGCCTGCTACTTGAGATATACGTTCGACATGGCTGTGGCCGTGTAGCCGCCACCCGCCTCTGTCAGGATGATCGAGACGCCAGCGCGCCGCTCAAGTTCCACACGCTCAACCGACGCCAGCGTTTCACCATTTGCCCGCACTTGGAAATCCAGAGTCAGGGGCGCCCGCAGCGCCACTGACGATCCGGTCATCGCATCGATGTCGCTGATCGCCGATTGATCTGCGGCGGGCACGAACAATTCGACGTCATCAGTGCCCGACAGATTGTAGACCGTGACATCAGACTTCGCCGGATCAAGTGTGATCTCATCGATCAGGATTTCGGGCTGCTGACCATCCAGCAGCACCACCGTATAATGCGAGCTCGGCGCAACATCGACAGAGACGTTCGTATTCGACAGCATGATGTCAATCTCGCCCGGCATCACGTTCACATAGTCGGATACGCCATCCTCAATATCGCGGACGGTCTGACCATTCACGGTGGCGAAAGACTGACCCGGTGCCAATATGCGAATAAAGCTGGAGGTCGGGTCAAAGACGTCTTCGTACAAACCATCATCGTTCGCAAAAACGGGGGCCGACTGCGCGACAAACGCTGCAACAGCAACGAGCTTCGTTAGTTTCATGAGTCTTCCTTTCTAGGTGAGGTAGAGTGACAGACATAAACGGTAGGCGCTGATGAAAACGGACGGTCCATAGAAACCGTGACTGACGCGGCCCCTTCAGGCCATAGCCCTGATAGCGGCATATAAAATCGACCCGTGCGGGTCAGGCGTTCGCCCCGAACGATCGTTTTCGTACGCGTCAGTCCCGCAGCCGAATGAAATTCGAAATCGGCCGTCAGACCTAAAGACCGGTTGGTATCAACAAGCAACGTATCTTCTGGACCAAGACCATAGCCGGACAGATCAACGCTCAGTTCGTCCAGGCCATCAGCCACCTGAACCGGTATTTCTGTGGTGCAACTGCGCCCTGCCGCAGCGATCAGTTCGCGCATGGGTTGGTCACCAAACTGTGCGAGGTTGTTATAGATCGGGTTTTCCCAGATCAGGAATTTCGGCCGTGCCTCCTGAAACTCAACAGAGGTGAGGTAAGAGATCATCGCGCCATATTGGTTGCCGCCGGTGATCGCGTAGTTAATGACCTCAAGCTCGGCATATTCGGCGATGAACCCGGGAAAGTTGTTGATCGGGCTGTCCGAAAACGACGTGCCGGCCAGGGCCACGGGGATTGCATCCGTGCTATCGCCGAACAGGTCCAGCCCGCCGCCCAAATCCACCTCGCCCGATTGGGTCGTCTCATAGGTCATTGTTTCGGCTTCGGGCAGCGTGTCCAGGCAATGGGTCTGTAGCAGCCGCCGCATGCCTGAGAACGCAATCTCCACATCTTGCGGGGTCGTTTCATAGGTCGTTTTGGTCAGTTCATCGTAGCCCGGCTGCACGCGGATCACGTCGGCAATCGCCCTTGCCGCCTCGCGGGCACCGCTGGCCGACCAGTGAAAGTCCGCCTTGAAAAAGGCCAGGTCATCATTGGGGGCCTGCATCATCGCTGGGCGCGCATCCACCGTCACCACGCCCGCCGCAGTCAGCCGCTTCAGAATGTCATCATGAACATGTGTCGCGATTTCAAGATCGAATCCATAAAGCGGCGCCGCATCTGGCAAATGATCGGGCATCGTTACGCTTTTGGTGGGGATAGGCACATAAATCAGCGTTGTACCATGATCCGCTAGCGCCTGTGACAGCTCTGCCAGATAGGCAACCGTCTGATCCGAGAACGGGTGGTTCATCCGCAGGTCGGCATTAATGCGAAAGAAAACACCGTCGCGCCCTTCGATGCTGGGCAATTCGCGGTTCTGTTCCAAGCCGCTGCAGCGATAGTTGCTTTCAGCGGCGGCTGGCTGCGTCAAACCCATCACACCAATGAAAGCGCCAACAAGGCATGTGGCGATACGTTGGGTCCTTTTCATTGCGGGTCCTCCTCTTGCCAATTGCTGTATTCTGCCAGTGCCTCTTGCAGGACAGGTTCCAGGTTCTGCGCCACCAGCCGCGTCTGCAGCGATGTCGATTGGCTGGCCCGTGCCAGATAGGTCTGCACATCCAGCAGATCGTCTCTGGTGTGTTGCCGGTCCTGCAAAATCGCGACCGAGTGGTCCAGCGACAGCTCTGCCGCCAATTCGCCGTCAAGGCGGGCCAACACAGTTTCGACCTCGTCATATAACGGGCCAAACGGGACCTGACGCCAATGATAGCGTACCAGCGCCTCAGCCGCGGCACTGTTGCCGGCATTGGCATAGGCAATCACGATACTGCCCAAAAGCGAAAGACGCTGGGGCGACACATCTGCCGGGTCAATCTGGTCAAGATAGCGGATCATGTTCATGATCGCGCCACCCCGCCCCGTTGCCGCCGCCATGCCATAATAATGCGCGATATCCACAGGGTTCACCGCGCCGCTTTCCTCAAGCCGTTGGGCGAAACGCAAGGCGGCAAAGCCATCGCCCAGATCCGCCAGCCTGCGCAATTGCCGCGTTGAGACAAATCGCCCCTGCGCCAGATCGCGGCGTGTCTGCACCATATCGTCCGAGGGCAATTGCAACCATGATGTAATGCCGGGTGTCATGACGACTGTAATGCGGTGGGGCGCGATCTCTTCTGTCTGGGCCAACGCACCGCTTGCAAAGACCATGGTGCCAATGCACGCGGAATAGAGCGTCAATCTATGCATTGCCGCCCTCCTCAGTGCCATCCACCGCTTTCATCAGGTCCGGATCGCCAAGATAGCGCACCGGAAATTCCCAGATCACAACCGGCGGCGGCGCGACAGGGTCAAGGCGCTGGAGAAACGCATGCATCGGGGCAACCGGCCCCTGGCCTTCTTCGGCGTGGTTGATCACATCGCGCCGCAACGCCAGTTTCAGCGCGGCATCAAAACTCCACCGTGGATTTGCGGAATAACTGGTTCCGACCAAGGCAACCTCGGTCGGGCTATCTGTGCCAAACAGATCCAAACCACCCGCGCCCGCGATGTCTTCCGCTTTTGCGGTGTAAGCTGTGATCGTTTCCGCATTCAGCCCCACGACCGGCGCCAAATTGTCAGATGTCACGAACGTGACCAGATCGCCTGTGAAACTTTCGGTCTCGCCGGTCACCCGGCTGAATGAGGTGTCACCCCATAAATCAGGATCGGACGCGGCGATTGCGTCTGCCACAGCGGCAGCACCTTGGGTGGTCCAATGAGTATCAGTCGCAAGAAAGGGTTGCGCAATCGACATCAGTGCGGGTCGCGTGTCGATGAACCGGGTACCTTGCGCATCAAGGGCTGCCAGAAACGCATCATAGGTTTCGGCCATCTGGTCGGCAGGTGCTGCCATGGCAAACTTCGCGCGGTCGATCTCTAGCTTGGCAGGCAGGGGCACAATGATCAGGTCGCTGCCAAGTGCTGCAAGCTCTGCATCCACCTGGGTGATCCACGCCAAGGGCACAGCCATGTCGTCAACGGGGCGAAACTCCTCCGCACTGAAAAGCCAGCCGTCTTCGCCCACCACAACACCATCGCGGCCTTCGTTCAGCAGCGCATAGCGGGCGGCCCCCACCCAGCTGACGGCAACATCCCGATGTGGCAGGTTTCCGCGGTAAAGGTCGTCCACCTCTGCCGCAAACTCGCCCTTCATGAAGCCTTGCAGCTCCGGCGTGTCCACATCACCCACCAGCAGCGTGTAATTGGCAAACAGCGCATAGCCAAAGAACGCGGCGGGGATCGTCAGTTTGATGCTTTTCTGGAATGCCATGAACGATCTCCGCCTAGAATTGGAAATAGAGAAAGGGTGAAAAGCTCTGCTCGGCCAGCTTCAAGACGGTCAAAGCCCCGATGGACAGAACAATGAAGGTCAGCGCGACTTGGGCTGCGGGCATGGCAACAATTGTTCCATCCGCCCGGACACCAGCATCGCCCCGGCCCGTAAGTGCGGCGTTGAGATGCGGTTCGGCAAAGGCGACAAAAGCGGCCAGGATCGTGAACATCACGCTTTCGCGGGACACGTCGAACCATACGTCAGGGTCACCGATTAGCCCGTTCATCCCGATCATGCCCGCGTAAATCTCAAACGCCTCGCCCACATCAGCGGCACGAAACATCACCCAGCCGATCAGCACGAAAAGCAGGGTCAGCGGCAGCGCGAACCAATAGCCGGTGGCCTTGCGGTCCCATCCAAGGAAACGCTCAGTCGCCAAGAGCCCGCCATGCCAGAACCCCCACAGCACAAAGGTCCAGTTCGCCCCGTGCCACAGCCCGCCCAGCACCATGACCGTCATCAGGTTGACATAGGTGCGCGTGGGTCCTTTGCGGTTGCCGCCGAGCGAGATGTAAAGGTAATCGCGTAGCCAGTTCGACAGCGAGATATGCCAGCGCCGCCAGAACTCAGTGATCGACCGGCTGACATAGGGAAAGCGGAAGTTTTCGAGGAAGTTGAATCCCATCATCTTGCCCAGCCCAATCGCCATATCGCTGTAGCCCGAAAAGTCGAAATAAAGCTGCAGCATGTATGCGATGGCCCCCGCCCAAGCGAGCGCCATGCCAGGGTTTTCGGTCGCAAAGGCGAGATCGGCCAAGGGGGCGACCGCGTCCGCCAGAATGACCTTTTTTGCGAGACCAATCAGAAAGCGTGTGAGACCGTCACAGAACATCTCAACCGAGTGTTCGCGCTGGCGGAACTGATCCTCCAGATCCTTATACCGCAGGATCGGCCCCGCGATCAGTTGCGGGAAAAGCGCGATAAAGGCGGCAAAATCGATGAACTTTGCATCCGCCCGTGCATCGCCGCGATGCACGTCGATCAGATAGCTGAGCGCCTGGAAGATATAGAATGAAATCCCGATGGGCAGGATCAGCCGCCAATGCACACCAAGGCCGGCGGCATCAGTGCCAAACAGCATCGCGAAGCTGTCGATGAAGAAGTTCAGGTATTTGAATACACCCAAAACGCCCAAGCAGCCGACAACGCCGATACCCAGATACACACGACCCAGCCGGGTCCCCTTATGCTGGCTGATCTTTTGACCGACCAGATAGGTAAACACCGTCGTCAGGAACAAAAGCCCCAGAAAATCCACCCGCCACCAAGCGTAAAACACGTAAGACCCGGCGAGGATCGGGTAGGACCGGAACCGTACAGGCGTCAGGTAGTAGATTGCCAGGAACAGCGGCAGGAACAGAAACAGGAAGGATTCAGACGAAAACACCATGCTCAGCCGTCCCTTTCAAAGCTGCAGGCCGCAGAAGAGCCGCCAAAAACCTCGATCCCGCCTGCGACAAGCTGAATTTCATCCGTACCGGTCAGGTCTGTCATGATCTGATGCGCCTCGCTCAGCAGATCACCTTCAACAAGACGTGGAAATTGGTTGCTGAAATCATTTTCCCGCAGCGTCAGGATATGGGCAGAGGCAGAGGCCAAACCGACCCGGTTTCCTGCAAAGACGTTCCGCGCGACGAGCGTTTCATTGCCATTGGGCTGATCGGCCACAAGTAGGCCGGAACTGCGATTGCCGAAAACCATGTTTTCGGTCAGTTCCGCGTGCCAGCTTGATTGCAGCTCAATACCCTTTTTGCCGTTATCCATTGCCACATTGCCTGTGGCATACGTGCAGTCAGACCGCTGGATTGACAGCCCCACACCACCATTGCGCCACAGTATGTTGTCTTGCAGCGCCGTATCCAGGCTGCCACGGGTGACCTGAATGCCCGTATTTTCATTGTCAAAGATCAAATTGCCGGTAACCCTGCTGCCAGTTGCAACATCGGTGATGCGCAAGGCGCTGCCGCTTTGCGTTTGCGTGATCAGGTTGCCCTGGACATAGGCCTGTTCGGTGCGGTTCAGCACAAGCCCTGCATTGGTCGCGCCAACAACGATATTGCCCTGAATGACAGGATCATCAGCGCCAAGAAAAGTCGCCGCACCCACCCCATGCAAGATACTATCTGTGAGGAAAGACTGGCCAATCGGCTGATACAGCCCCTTGTTGACAACAGCCAAACCGGAAAATGCAGCGGTTTTGCTGAATCCCAATCCGGTGATATGGGCGTCCGATATCTGGGCGATGCCTGACCCTGCAGTCACGACAAATGGGGCGTATTCCGGCACAGTCTGGTTTTCCGGCCCGCCCACGCTGATCTGCGCGCCATCAATGATCAATGTGCCAAGGTTCAAAAGAAACGTGCCATCGACACGGCTGAGTTCCAGCGCGTCACCATCCGACAGGATCAGCCGCGCGCCTTCCAGCACAACAAGCGGGATGCGCAGGCCATCACCTGACAACATGCTCTCCGGCGCTGGCTGATCCGCGATCCAATCCCTGATGTCAGAAAGATGCGCCGATCCGTTGCGGATCGCGATGACTTGTGGTGCATCGGCGGCTTGCGCACGCACGACGGACAATTGATCATTCGTCCCCGCATAGATCGACAATTGCACAAGCGCGATCCGCAGATCGATCAACTGCAATTCCGCCGGGTCCATCTTGGCCTGTGCTGTTTGACTGATTTGACCGGTTGGCGCGGGCATCAGGTCTGTCAAAAGTGGGTTGGATAACAGGGACGTATCTGTTGCCTGCTCCAATGCCGGGGCAAATGCCGCTACGGCCTCTGCCCGGTTCTGCAGATCACGATAATCGTCAAGCGGATCAGCCTGCGCCACCTGAAGCGACGCAGCGATCCCGATCATGATCTGGCAGAACCTGTTAGGCATTGGATACATCGCTGAGCGGGATTTGCGGTGAGACTGTGCCGTTCATCGTAACCAGCAGCACTTCGGCACAATCGTTGGATTTGTTGGTCAGCCCGAACTTTTCGTTAACCTCCAACAGCACCCGTTCACCGTTTGACAGGGTCCGCCTGCTGAAACCGTCAAACAGCTCCAGATCGCCGCGCCCCGCGATGATCTGACGCCCAGGCAACGGGTCAATATTGATCGACGCACTTGGATTAATCTTCAGCACCGTCATGTCGTAATCGGGCGAGGTCAGGACCGACTGGCTTTGCCCCCAGATATGATCGCGCTGCAAATGCTGATGGCTTTCGCGGCGCGCCTCTGCCCGCAATGTTTCAGTCACCTTCTTGACGTCCTGGCATTTGCCGCGTGCTGTCACCAACACCGCATCGGGTGTGTCCACGACGATCACATCTGACATGCCGACAACCGCGACCAACCGATCCTCGGACCGGACCAGCGAATTCGTGGTCCCGACCGAGATGACATCACCCTGGCACACATTGCCCGCCTCATCAGGCACGCCAATCGCGTGCATGGACGTCCAGCAGCCCACATCGCTCCATTCCACATCCAACGGGGCAAGCGCGACCGATTTACTGTGTTCAAAGATGATCCGTTCGGTCGGTTCATTCGTGGCACGACGGAAACTGTCGGAATGCAACAGCAACCCAAAATGCCCCGCATCCCCCCGATCAATGGCGTGGCGCACAGCCTTGAACGTTGCCTTATCCAGCCGCGAAAACTCGGCGATAATCGTGTTCGCACCGTAAAGCGAAATGCCAGAAGCCCAATAGGCACATCCTGTCTGCATCAACGCGCGGGCGCGCGAGAGCGGTGGTTTTTCGATGAACTGCGCAACGCGATGGAGGCCGTCATAGGTGCTGAACGCCCCGCCATCCGAGATATAGCCATAGCCGGTTTCGGGATAGGTCGGCTTAATCCCGAAGGTCACAATCCGGCCATCTGCAGCCGCTTTGCGCATTGCCAGGATCGGCGTGTTCAGATTGCCTTGTATGATGTGGTCCGACGGGGCAACCAGCATCAGCGCGCCGGGTGTTTCGCCTTCGATCACCATCGCGGCGGCCAGAACGGCGGGCCCCGTATTCCGTGCCATCGGCTCACAAATCACGGTCGCATCGCATTGGATCTCTTGCAATTGGCGAGACACCAGCTTTGCATGCTGCGCCGCTGTCACGATCACGGGACGCCCGAACCCTTTGATCCGGTGCCGTTGTACCGTGGCCTGAAAGAATGTCAGAGATCCCTTGCCAGCCACAGGCTGAAACTGCTTGGGGCTTTGCGTGCGCGACATGGGCCACAGGCGTGATCCCGTCCCACCACACAAGATTACCGGTCTTATTTCTTCCATCACACGTCCATCCTTCTCAGGTGCTCGGGTCAGGTTTGCTGACCACCCTCGGTTGCAGTGTTAGTTGGTGGGCCCGCTCGCCAGCACGGCGGGCCAAAGGTTGCGGCGGAACCGCAATTGCGCGGTTTCGCCGATGGTGACTGTGTCGGCGTCAGTCGGATCAATGCGAATATCAGCGGTCACGACATCCGCATTGGGCGGCAGGTCCGCCGCATCGGCGAGGTCAAGCAAAACGGGCAGGATACGCCCATCAGGGAAGACCAGTTCAGGCTGATCGCCCGCCAGCAAACGCGCGACACCCTGATAGCTGATTTGCGTGCTGGCCTGTAATTCAGCATCCTGTGCCACCAGCTTGACAAGCGGTGTGCCAGCCAGAACGGTCGCCCCTTCATAGAATTCCGGTGCCGGTTGGATCTCGCAATCACACGGCATCCGCACGCTCAGCAGACTGCCGGTATTGGCCCCGATGGAATACACCACGTCGCCCGCATTAGCATTGCTGTCAGCATACGTGATCTGCCCGGCTGCCGTGGCACGCAAGGTATCGCCCTGCTGGTCAATCAGGACGGGCCGCGCCTCGTAACTGAAGGCCAGACGCTGATGCACCACATTTGCGGCCACAGCGACCAAACCAACACTCAACGCCACAAGCAAGCTCGCGCGCACGCCGTCGCGCAGCCGGTTCATCAATGTCCGTTTGGGCTGGCCTGCGTTGGCCTTCACCTGCGTCGGCCCGGCATATTCCATGAACCGACCCATTGTGACCAGATCCCCTGCCAGATGGCTGTTGAGGATATAGCGCAGCGGCGCCAAGTGGCTGGCTGTCGGGTCATTGAAGACCAATTCGAAATCGGCGCTGTCTTCCGCGCCAACCTTGTAAATGTCAGCCTCCAGAAACAGGCTGACCACAAAGCCTTCAAATGCAAAGGCCAGGATAACCGGCTGACGCTTCCAATTGGCCGCAGGTGCCAACAGACCAGACACACAGGCCTTGGTCACGGACAGCGATTTGCCTTCCATTCGGCGGTCACCGATATGGGCGGAAAAGGCGAGCTGCAATTGTGGATGTTCGTTTTCGTAGACAAAGCCACCCGGAACTTCCTGGTCGAGTTGCAAGGGGGCGTCGCGTTCAGTTCTCATGTCTTGTCTTCCTCGACTTCAGGTGGCGCTACATCACGCCGGTCAGGTAAAGGACGCCGATCATCAGCCATCCCATTGTCAAAAGGTGCATGTAAGAAGAGCTGGCCGCGACGAGGCGCGCGCCAATCGGTTGCGGTGTGCGTGTGCCAGCGCCACTCGCCTGCCGGGTCCATTTCTGCCGGTCAAGCCGGAACAGGACATAGCTTTTGACCGCCGCGCCAAAAAGCTGGCTGAAGTAAAGCAGACCCGTATAGGTGATTGGGAACGACCTGCCCCGGAACAGGCAGATGGCTGTGCAGAACACGTAACGTGTCAGCATGACCCAGGCAATATAGGCGGGGATCACCGCCGGATCGAAAGTGACCGCCACGGCAATCACGCAAAGCGGTCCGGCCAGGGTCGTCCAGATCGACATGCGCTGATCCAGGATCGACCACCAGGTGAAAAACCCGATCTGTTTGGGTGACAGATCCAGCGCACGGCCATTCGTGCGCAGCATGTTCCCGAACCAGCGCACCATCAGGGCCGCAGCACTGCCGACGAATGTTGGCTTCGGCTGCACCTCCATCGACGAACTGG